>CAIYCW010000015.1 GCA_903924855.1 uncultured Rhodospirillales bacterium
CGGTTGCCGCGTCATCCGTGATCGAGATCACGGTGCTTTTTTTTGAAATCGGTGATGGCTTTCAAAGCGGCCCTTTTGGTGTCCCGCTCTGCGAGCGGGAGGGAGCGCGCTTAGCTTCTCTTTTTTGTCTTGAAGCCTGCCAGGATAGCGTTGTTGGCAGGCTTCGAGCGATCTGGGTGGTTGGTGAGTCTCAGAGCGAGGGCAAAGCGGGACCAGCCCCGCGACCTGCGCGAGGTTGGCCGCTTGCCCTCACGATCGGCTGGCCGGAGCCGTCCCGTCGCATCAGGCCCGCCACGCCAGGAGGCGCGTGGACGGAAGGTCGACAACTTCTCGACGGCTGCCTGTGCCGCCGGGCGTCCTTGGGCTTTCGACCTGCGCGGTGCCCTTCTGGTGGATGACGCCAGCCCCACGGAACCAGTCTCAGCCAACGCGCCGCCGTATCCAACCGACCACGCTGACCCAGCCGATCCACCGACACGCGGCAGATGGCCGGACTTAAACAGACGAGTTCGGTTGCGCGCGCAGCGGAAATCCAACCGCCGCATTTGTTTAGCGCTGAGATCTACGCGTCACAAAGTCTGACCCATCCGCTCCATGTCCACCGTGCTGGAACTGCTCACGAGCGGCTTGTCGGGCAAGTGCGCGAACAATGGCCGAAAGTGACGCTTCTAACGGCGTGGCGAGCGGCATAGGAGCAACGGGCAAGGCGGAAGATCCCTGAGGCCCTGTCGGCGCTGCCACCGACCTAATCGTTCCGCTCTGCCTGCTGCTGCCCGTCACCGAAATCTCGCCAGCGTGTTTCGAAGGCCTGAATTATCATGTGTCTGCTATGGCTTGAAAGATTGGGCAAACTGCTCGGATTTGATGGCCCATGCTATGCCTGCAGCTCGTGCTACGAGGCCACAGAGGGCCGGGTAAGCTAAGCTTTTAGGGTTGTTCAATGCCGGTTGGGCAACGGCGGGCCGTAGCCCGCCGTTCATTTTGTGCGCCCAAGGGCACTTGTTAACGGAAGGCCCGCATTCCCCCATCTGCTAGTTCGGAAAATTGACCGTCCGCAAATACCTTGTATGGATCAGGGCTTTTCAGTCAACATCCGTCTATGAGCTATCGCATTTCCATCGATATCGGGGCCAATTCGATCGGCTGGTGCCTACTTTCCTTGGATGAGGATGGCGAGCCGAGTGGCATTCTCGACATGGGAGTCCGTGTTTTCCCTGACGGGCGAGATCCAAAAACGCAAACGTCCCTCGCAGCAGAACGTCGGTTGGCTCGCGGCATGCGCCGACGGCGGGATCGCTACGTTCAGCGTCGAACCGCATTGCTAAATGCCTTAACGCGACTGGGCCTCATGCCTGAGCCAGACGATGACAGGAAGAACATTGCCGGGCTCGATCCTTACCAACTGCGTCGTGACGCTCTGTTGCGGAAGCTAAGTCCGCACGAACTCGGTCGAGCTATTTTTCATCTCAACCAGAGGCGAGGCTTTCGCAGCAACCGTAAGACTGACCGCAGCAATGAAGAAGCTGGGAAGATAGCGAGTGCTGCCGACAAGCTCCGGACAGAAATCATCCGTGCAAACGCACCGACACTGGGCTCATGGCTGGCTGACCGTCACGAGCGTCAATTGTGGGTCAGAGCTAGGTTGGTCGGCACTGGGGCCAAAGCCGCTTACGACTTCTATCCGACCCGCGCGTTGGTCGAGGAGGAGTTTAACGCGATTTGGGATGCTCAATTGAAATGGTCTCCAAATCTGACGAACGCCATGCGCGAAACCCTGGCGAACATCATTTTTCACCAGCGCCCTTTGAAGCAGCCTCCCATCGGCAAGTGCTGGCTTGAACCCGCATGCACCAGAGCGCCCAAAGCGCTACCCAGCACTCAGGCTTTCCGTATAGCGCAAGATCTTGCCCACCTTGCCATTCGTCGTGTTGGAGAGCCGGATCAAGCGCTTGATATTGATCAGATTTCGAGGCTAGCAGCCAAGCTGAACAACGGATTTGATCTGTCATTCCACCATGTGCGGAAGGAGCTTGGGCTCGACCAAGGCGTAACTTTTAACCTGGAAAGCAGCTCCCGAGATCAGATCAAGGGAGCAGAAACGGCTTCCAGGCTGGCAGGCAGGAAGGGACCATTAGCCTCGATCTGGCCTTCATTGCCCATTGATCAGCGCGATGCGATCGCTTCAGCATTGCTGAATTCTGACATGCCGTTCGAGACCATCGACGCACTGGTTTCACTGGGTATATCTGAGGCAGATGCTGAATTGGCGGAACGAATTCCGCTACCGGAAGGTCACGCATCGCTTTCAACCAAGGCAATCCTGAACGTGCTGCCCCACCTGGAAAGGGGCCTTCGATACTCTGATGCAGTTATTGCAGCGGGCTACGCGCACCATTCGGATGACCGGGACGGTGTGATCCACGATCGATTGCCATACTACGGCGCGATCCTCGCATCTCGCCTTGGCACAGGAAGCGGCGAGCCGGACGATCTGGCAGAGATACGCTTTGGCAGGGCGCCCAATCCGACAGTCCACGTTGCCCTGAACCAGTTGCGGCACGTGGTGAACGCTCTATTGGACCGATACGGCCACCCAAAGGAGATCGTCGTCGAGGTCCTCCGTGAGCTAAACCATTCGGCATTCGAACGCCGAAGGATTTCCAAGGAGCAAGAGAAAAACGCCAGGCGCCGGGAGGAGTGGGCCAGGCAGCTTCAGGAGATCGGCGTAAAGGTAAACGGTGCGAACCTTGCGAGAATGCGCCTGTGGACGGAGCAGGGTGAAGATCCTCGCGAACGCCTCTGCCCATATACCGGCGAACGCATCTCTCTCACCCGCCTGTTCTCAGCTGAGGTGGAAGAGGATCACATCCTCCCGTTCGCTCAGACGCTGGACGACAGTTTTGCCAACCGTGTCGTCGTGATGCGTGAGGCGAACCGTGGCAAAGCCAAACAAACGCCGCACGCGGCGTTTCATGCCTCGCCGCAGTGGCCCGAGATTCAGCAACGAGCGAAACTGCTGCCACCTTCCAAGGCGTGGCGCTTCGCCCCGGACGCAATGCAAAAGTGGCAAGGTGGAAACTCGGATTTCCTCGCTCGCCATATGACAGACAGCGCCTATCTGGCGCGGCTGACGAGGTTGTACCTTCGCGCAGTTTGCGACCCTGACAAGGTCTGGTGCGTTCCAGGCAGGCTGACAGCCATGCTCCGAGATGCACTTGGGTTGAACAGCAAGACCGTGCTCGGCAAAGGGGGCGCCCGCAAGGACCGCACAGACCACCGCCACCATGCTATTGACGCCCTCACGATCGGTCTGATTGACCGGTCATTGCTCAACCGTGTGTCTCGCGCCGCGGGGAGAGCAGAGAACAACGGAAATCGGCTGCTCGATAGGCTGGATGAACCCTGGCCAGGGTTCATCCAGGACGTATCGTGCCGAGTTCGACAGATTGCCGTGTCATTCAAGCCCGATACGGCTGCCGTCGGCAGGCTTCACAACGACACCGCGTATGGCGCAATTCCAGGTGCCGACGGCCGCATGCCAAATGTTCGGCATCGAGTGCCCATACAATCTCTTGCCGGCTGGAAATCGGACGAAATTGCCAAGGCGATCGCGGATTTCCGCCTGGCCGCCAAGATATCCAGCGTCGTTTCCGCACATCCTAAAGTGCCCGACCAGGCCGCCGCGCTGTCGTCGATTGCGCATGATGGAGCAGGTCGTCAGGTGCGGCGTGTTCAGGTTCGCGAACGCCTGGAGGGCGTGCACCCCATTGCCGATCGTCAGACTGGCCGCCCCTACAAGCTGGTGAAGCTGGACGCAAATCACTGTGCAGAATTCTGGCGTGTCCCTGGTAAGGCCGGTCAGAAGTCCGCCGTGCAGATGAGTGTCGTACCTATGCTCGAAGCCGCGGCCGAGGAAGTTGCCAAGCACAAGCGGCTCGAGATCCCCGATCGCCGGCCTCATCCTGCGGCCAAGCTTCTGATGCGGCTGCACAAGAACGATGTCCTGGCGATCGGAACCGGCACCGAACGTCGCCTCTATCGTATTGTTAAATTTACGCATGGTGTTGTGACGTGTGCAGAACTGCATGAGGGTGGAGCCTTGAAGGCGCGAGATGCCGACAGAGGTGACTCTTTCAAATACCTCAATGCATCCAAATCTAAATTATCAGCTGGAAACGCGAGAAAAGTGCTCGTTGACCCATCTGGGCACGTCTTTGACACTGGCCCTCTGGTATGGTGACACCCATCGGTCGCTTCGTTGAAGTGAGCGAGGAGGGGCAATACCTCTCAAAAGAGCGTGGTTTCATGCTCGTGTCAGCCGGCACGAAATTGGTCGGCAAAGTCCCGTTGGATGACATTGCGGCTGTCATGGCCACTGCCCGTGGCACGACGGTCTCAGTCTCATTGCTGGCAGAACTGGCCGAGCGCGGAACACCTTTTGTTGTGCCCGGGGCCAACTTTGCCCCGTCGGCCCTGCTTTGGCCGATTGTGGGCCATCACGCGGTGTCTCGTCGGATGGAGTCGCAGATCGCCAACAACCGCGCCTTGTCCAAGGCGCTGTGGCAGCAGGTTGTTGCCGCCAAGATCAGACGCCAGGGTTGGGCCGTGTCGCAATCTGGCGGCAGCTCGGCGCCCTTCGAATTTCTGGCACGCCGGGTCAAGCTGGGCGACGAAGGCAACCTCGAAGCTCAGGCGGCTCGGCGCTACTGGCCGCTGATGTTTGGGCCGCAATTTCGGCGGGATCGTGATGCGGCGGGCATCAACGCTCTGCTGAACTATGGTTATGCGGTGCTGCGCGCAATTGTGGCCCGGGCGCTCTGTGCCACCGGCCTTCACCCCGGGGTTGGCATCTTTCACCGTCACCCAAGCAATCCCATGCCGTTGGCGGATGACTTGATGGAACCATTTCGGCCGATCGTCGACCTCACAGTCACGCAACTGGTTCGTGATGACATTCTTGAGGTTGGTCCAGTCGCCAAGCGACGTCTGGTTGCAACCCTCTGGCAAGACCAGAAAACCGCGCAGGGTACAACGCCGTTGATGACAGCCATCTTACGGACCAGCCAGAGTCTTGCGGACAGCTATCAGAGTGGCATCGCCGAATTACTGTTCCCGTTCACCGATCTTGATGGTGACGACAATGTCCAGAACGCTGAGTGGTTACCGGATCATGTGGATGATTCTGATGTTCGACCTGCCAGTGATGACGAAAGCCCAGCGTAAAGCTGCATCCGGGTTCCGCAATTGGCTGTTGGATAAGGGCTGGGAGATGAGCCAGTTCAGCGTCTATCTGCGCTGGTGTGGCGGCAAAGAGCAGGTTGAGGCTCGACTGCGGGAGGTTGCTCGTCGTGTGCCTCCGGAGGGTAAGGTCCATGTCGTCACGGTCACCGACAGACAGTTCGAATCGATGGCGGTCCTCAATGGGCCGGCCAGATCGGCTGGACGAAAGGCACGACCAGAGCAACTTCTGCTCTTCTAGCCAGTCTGGTGCAGACCTTAAACAGCATGCCAGACCACCACACTCCCATGTTTTCAATGAGATATGTGATGATCTGGTCTAGCAGATGGGGGAGTGCGGGCCAACCGCAACTTCAGCATGGATGGCCAGTTCTCGGACCTGGTCTAGCAGATGGGGGAGTGCGGGCCAACCGCAACGAAAGCGCGTTCATCGACGCCGACGCGGGGGTCTAGCAGATGGGGGAGTGCGGGCCAACCGCAACCTTGATCTCATCGTGCACATCGCGACCGCGGTCTAGCAGATGGGGGAGTGCGGGCCAACCGCAACAGGCGAGCGCGCTGCCCGACCACATGGACCGGTCTAGCAGATGGGGGAGTGCGGGCCAACCGCAACGAAAGCTGATCGGTGTTGGCGAACGCCGTGGTCTAGCAGATGGGGGAGTGCGGGCCAACCGCAACAGAGGTGCGGCAACGGAGTTATTCGGGAAAGGTCTAGCAGATGGGGGAGTGCGGGCCAACCGCAACATGATCACGCCGCGATACCGCTTGCCGCGGGGTCTAGCAGATGGGGGAGTGCGGGCCAACCGCAACTTATGCGGTGCGGGCGGATTATCCTTGCCGGTCTAGCAGATGGGGGAGTGCGGGCCAACCGCAACAAAGCGCATTTACGCCATTGCCTTTCTCAGGGTCTAGCAGATGGGGGAGTGCGGGCCAACCGCAACCATCGCGGTCCACGCCTTCGAGCCGACGTGGGTCTAGGCGGTGAACTCA
Source organism: uncultured Rhodospirillales bacterium (assembly GCA_903924855.1). Classification (GTDB taxonomy): domain Bacteria; phylum Pseudomonadota; class Alphaproteobacteria; order Acetobacterales; family Acetobacteraceae; genus CAIQQQ01. The sequence goes on from CAIYCW010000015.1 coordinate 6,229, forward strand.
TAAACCGCCTTCCGGCTCGGCCTCACTCGTGATTCAAGGTTTCCGAATCTGGGAGCCTTGGATGACACGCCGCCGATATGAGTTGACTGACCATGAGTGGTTGGTCCTTTCGCCTCATCTGCCGAACAAGCCGCGCGGCGTGCCACGTGTTGATGATCGGCGCGTGCTGAACGGCATTCTCTGGCGGTTTCGCACCGGCTCGCCTTGGGCGGAAATCCCCGAGCGCTATGGGCCACCGACCACCTGCTACAATCGCTTCGTCCGCTGGCGAAAAGCAGGGTTTGGGACCGGCTTTTAGAAGCTGTCTCAGCTGCTTACGACGGCGACATTGTGATGATCGATAGCACCTGTGTCCGCGTTCACCAGAACGCTGCCACGGGAAAAAAGGGGGTGGAGATGGTTGCATGGGACGTTCCCGTGCCGGCCTTACCAGCAAACTCCATGCGCTCGTCGATGCGGAAGGTCGTCCTGTCACGTTGCAACTGACGGCTGGCCAGATTGCAGATTGTCAGGAAGCCGAGGCGCTGATCGAGACCGTGGGCGAAGGTGATATCGTGTTGGGAGACAAGGGCTACGACACCAACGCCATCCGCGCCAAACTCGCAGCGAAGAAGGCTTGGGCAAACATCCCACCAAAGACCAACCGCCGTGGAACGTGCCTCTTTTCAAAATGGGTCTACCGTCAGCGCAATCTGGTCGAACGCTTTTTTAATCGGATCAAACAGTTCCGAGGGATCGCAACCCGATACGACAAAGATCCGGCTAACTTCCCGGCCTCCGTCAAGCTCGTGGCAGCAAAGGGATAGTGCCAGAATTTATGAGTCTGCGGCCTAGTTCGGAAAATTGACCGTCCGCAAATACCTTGTATGGATCAGGGCTTTTCAGTCAACATCCGTCTATGAGCTATCGCATTTCGATCGATATCGGGGCCAATTCGATCGGCTGGTGCCTAGTTTCCTTGGATGAGGATGGCGAGCCGAGTGGCATTCTCGACATGGGAGTCCGTGTTTTCCCTGACGGGCGAGATCCAAAAACACAAACGTCCCTCGCAGCAGAACGTCGGTTGGCTCACCGCGGCGCTGATCGGCATATCCGTCGGCGGTGGCTCGTTGCTCAGCACGTGGTTGAAACTTGCCTTTGATCGCCAGCGCCCAGAGCTCGCGCTGCATGCGGTCGCCGCGGCCTCGGCGAGCTTTCCCAGTGGTCATGCGATGCTGTCCGCGGTCACTTATCTCACGGTCGGCGGCTTGATCATGCGCACGCATGCAAGCGCTGCGGCGAAGCTGTATGTGTTTGCAGTGGCAATGCTGCTGACTGTGGCGATCGGTGTCAGCCGGGTTTATCTTGGTGTCCATTGGCCGACGGACGTGTTGGCCGGCTGGTGCGCCGGCGCCGCCTCGGCGCTGCTATTCGTGCTCATCGACGTCTGGCTGGAACGCTGGCGCAACATCCGGACGGCGAGCCATCCGCCTTATCGTGCCAGGTGGTGACAGCGCCTGTGGTGGCATTGCGAAGTTCGGCCTTAATGACCGATCAGCGGCAGTCTGAGTAACTTCCGAGCCTGCCCGCAAAGCGGCCGTGCCGTTAGCGTGTCATGGTTCGGCCCTTAAAAGTCGCAACGTTCCGGGGCGCGGATGCTCGTCCGATCAGGGAGAGCGCGATGCCACAGGCCGACCCCCCGAATAAATCCTGGTTCAGGCGATGGATCTGGGAGCTTGCGGCCGGGCTTGCCGTCGCTGGTCTCGCGATCCTTCTGTCCGAAACCCAGGGCTTTGGCCTGTGGCGGCCACGCGGGCCCGCACCTCTCAGCCTTTACGGTAATGTCGATATCCGCGAGGTCAGCCTCGGCTTTCGCGTCGCCGGGCGCATGCTTGCGATGCCGTTGGACGAAGGGGACCACGCCACGTCCGGCACCCTGCTCGCCACGCTCGACCCGGACCCGTTTCGCGAACGCCTCGCCGCGTCCTCGGCGAAACTCGCCGGGATGCAGGCGGCCTACGCCAAGGCGATCGCCGGCAACCGGCCCCAGGACATCGCCGCCGCCGAGGCGCAGCTCGCCAACCAGGAAGCCACGCTGGTGAACGCCGAGGCGATGTTTCGCCGGCGCCAATCCCTGGTGCGCAGCGGGGACGCCTCACGCGAGGACACCGAGACGATGGCGGCCGCCTATCACTCCGCCCAGGCCGCGGTCGATCAGGCGCGCCAGGCGCTGTCGCTGTCACGCGCCGGCACACGGGTGGAGGATATCGACGCCGCCCGCGCCGACATGCAGACCGCCGCCGCCGACCGCGCGGCCGCGCAGACCGAGCTCGACGACACGCGCCTGCTCGCCCCGTCAGACGGCACGATCAACGTCCGCGCCACCGAGCCGGGCGCGATCGTCGCGGCCGGTGCAACCGTGTTCACCCTCACCATCGATCGGCCGCTGCGGGTGCGCGCCTATGTCAGCGAGCCGGAACTGGGGCGGGTGAAGCCGGGACAGGCAGTGCAGATCCGCACCGATGGCGGAGGGCGGGCCTATGCCGGCACCATCGGTTTCATCTCGACGGTCGCCGAGTTCACCCCGAAAACCGTCGAGACCACCGATCTGCGCGTCGATCTGGTCTACCGTCTGCGGATCATCGTCACCGATCCGGACGAGCATCTGCGCCAGGGCCAGCCGGTGACGGTGCTCGTCGTCGAGCCGCAAGAGACGCCGAGGTGACAGACGCCGCATCGGTCAGCGATGTCTCAAAGCGCTTCGCCAAATCGCCGCAAGCCGCGCTGGATCACGTGTCGCTCACCGTGCGACCCGGCGAGATCACCGGGTTGGTGGGGCCGGATGGCGCGGGCAAGACCACGCTGATCCGCATCCTCACCGGCCTGCTGCACCCCGATTCTGGAACGGTTGCGGTGTTGGGCGCGGCACCGGGCGCGCGGTCGGTCGATATCGGCTACATGCCGCAACGCTTCGGGCTTTATGAGGATCTGTCGGTTCAGCAGAACCTCTCGCTCTACGCCGAGCTGCGCGGCCTCAACCGCGCCGAGCGAGCGGCGGCGTTTGCCCATCTGCTGGAATTCACCGATCTCAAACGGTTTCAAACGCGCTTGGCCGGCGATCTCTCTGGCGGCATGAAGCAGAAGCTGGGTCTTGCCTGTGCTCTGGTGAAAACGCCGCGTCTGCTGCTGCTGGACGAGCCGAGTGTGGGGGTCGACCCGGTCTCGCGGCGCGAATTATGGGCGATGGTGCAGGGCCTGTTGGGCTCGGGGATCGCCGTGCTCTGGGCCACCGCCTATCTGGACGAGGCCGAGCGATGCGCGCGCGTGTTCCTCCTCAGCGAAGGCAAGATTGTCTTCGCGGGCCCGCCGGCGGAGCTCGCCAAGAGCTGCGAGGGTCGCATCATCCGCCTCACCGGCTTCGCTGGCAGCCGGCGCGACCTGTTGGTCCGCGCCCTCGACCAACCCGAAGTGGCGGACGGCACGATCCAGGGTGACGCCGTGCGGCTGCTGCTGCGCAAGGCAGGCGTGCCGCCGGATTTCGCCAAGATCGGGGCGGGCACCGCCCTACGCAGCGAGCCGGCGGAGGCTCGTTTCGAAGACGGCTTCATCGATCTGCTCGGCGGCGGTCCGCCCGGCACCAGCGCGCTCGCACAGGATTATGCAAAAGTGCCGGCACAAACCGGCCCGGCCATCCTCGCCGCGCATCTGACCAAACGCTTTGGCAGCTTCACCGCGGCAGATGACATCAATCTCGACATCAGGCGCGGCGAGATCATGGGGCTGCTCGGCCCCAACGGGGCCGGCAAATCCACCACGTTCAAGATGATGTGCGGCTTGCTGACGCCGAGCTCCGGCACATCCGCCGTCGGCGGGCACAGCTTCGCCGGCGGTGCCGCCGCGGTGCGCGCAAGGCTTGGCTACATGGCACAGAAATTCTCGCTCTACGGCGATCTGTCGGTGGCACAGAACCTCGCCTTCTTCGCCGGCATCTACGGCATCAGGCGTGATCGCCAACAGGCACGGATCGACGCGTTGGTGCATATCTTCGCCCTTGAACGCTATCTGGCCGACAACGCCGCCACCCTGCCGCTCGGCTACAAGCAGCGCCTGGCCTTGGCCTGTGCGGTGATCCATGAGCCGCCGGTGCTGTTTCTGGACGAAGCGACGTCCGGCGTCGACCCGATCAACCGGCGCGAGTTCTGGTGCCACATCATGGGGCTGGTGGCGCGCGGCGTGACGGTGCTGGTCACCACCCATTTCATGGACGAGGCGGAATACTGCGACCGCATCGCGCTGATCTACCGCGCGCGCCAGATCGCCACCGGCACGCCCGATGAGCTGAAGCGCCTGGCATCGGGTGACGCGGATATGACGATGGAAGACGCGTTCATCGCCCTCATCGCCAAGGCGGACGCGGCCCGCGAGGCAAAGGCGGCATGAACCTGCGCCGGATCGTGGCCCTGATCGAAAAGGAGGGCGTGCAGATCTTGCGCGATCCCTCAACGTTGCTGATCGCCTTCGTGCTGCCGCTGATCCTGCTGTTCCTGTTCGGCTACGGCGTGTCGCTCGATACCGGCCACACACGGATTGGCCTGGTGCTCGAAAGCAGCTCGGCCCCGGCCTTGGGGCTTGCGCAAAGCTTTGAGAATTCGGCGTGGTTTGACGTGCAGCTGGCGCGCAGCGTGGCCGAGCTGCGCCCCGAGCTGGTGGCCGGACGCATCCGCGGCATCGTGGTGATCCCGCTGGATTTCGGCGAGACCGAGGCCCGCGCCGTACGCGCATCGCCGATCGAGATCATCGTCGATGGTTCGCAGCCCAACACGGCAAGTTTCGTTGCCGCCTACGCCGAAGGCGTGCGCGCGGCCTGGGCGCAGCCCAGGCCGCCGGCCGTCACCCTGGATGCGCGCTTCACCTTCAATCCCGAGCTGCGCAGCCGGTTCTTTCTGGTGCCGGGCGCCATCGCCATCGTGATGACGATGATCGGCACCTTGCTCACCGCGCTTGTCATCGCGCGCGAATGGGAGCGCGGCACCATCGAGGCGCTGTTCGCCACCCCGGTGACGATGGGGGAGTTCCTGATCAGCAAGTTGGTGCCGTATTTCCTGCTGGCACTCGGCTCGATGGCGATGTGCACGGTCCTGGCGGTGACCGTCTTCGGCGTTCCGTTGCGTGGCTCTGCGTGGGCGTTGCTGGCGATCGCCGCCACGTTCCTGACCTCCGCCTTGGGGCAGGGGTTGTTCATCTCGGCCGCGGTGAAGAACCAGTTCGTCGCCAGCCAGATCGCGCTGCTGACGGCGTTCTTGCCGGCCATGCTGTTATCCGGCTTCATTTTCGAGATCGGCTCAATGCCGCGCGCCTTGCAATATCTGACCCGGATCGTGCCGGCGCGCTATCTGATCCCCTCGCTGCAGACGGTGTTCGTGGCCGGCGACATCTGGCGCCTGTTTCTGCCCAACATGCTGGCCTTGCTGGGGTTTGGCGCGGTGTTCGCGGCCCTGACACTGCGTGTCACCCGCAAGAGCCTGGATTGATGCAGCGCATCCGGGCGATGATCATCAAAGAGTTGCTGGCCACGGTGCGCGACCCGCGTGCGCGCCTGACCCTGATCCTGCCGCCGCTGCTGCAGCTGGTGGTGTTCGCACTGGCCACGACGCTTGAGGTGAAGAACTTCGATGTCGGCGTGTTGGACACCTCCGGCGGGGCGGCAAGTGTCGCGTTTGAGGAACGGCTGAGCGGCAGCCGCAATGTCGGGCGCGTCGTGCGGCTGCACTCGGCCGACGAGCTGCGCGCGGCGATCGACCTGCAGACGGTGCTGGCGGCGGTGGTGATCGACCAGCGCTTTGATCGCGATGTCGCCGCGGCACGGCCGGCGCGCATCGGCGTGGTGCTGGATGGCAGGCGGTCCAACGCCGCCCAGATCGTGGCGGGCTATCTGGGCGCGATCGCGGCCTCCGTGGGCGCCGAGCTGCGGCCGGACACCGCGCCGCAGGCCGGGCCCGCCAGCGTGCTGCGCAACTGGTTCAATCCCAATCTGGAATATGTCTGGTTCACCCTGCCCAGCCTGATCGTGATCATCTGCTCGGTCTCGGCGCTGTCCGTCACCGCGCAGTCGGTGGCGCGTGAGCGCGAGCTGGGCACGTTCGAGCAGTTGCTGGTCTCACCGCTGCGCACGCATGAGATCCTGATCGGCAAGATGGTGCCGCCGATGCTGTCGGGGCTGTTCAACGGCACGCTCTATCTGGTGGCGGCGGCGACGGTCTATGGCGTGCCGTTCACCGGCTCGCTGCTGCTGTTCTATACAAGCCTTGTGGTCTATCTGCTGTCGCTGATCGGCGTCGGGATGCTGGTCTCCACGCTGTCGCGCACACAGCAGCAGGCGTTCCTCGGCGCGTTTCTGGTGACGGTCCCGGCGACCTTGCTGTCCGGCTATGCCGGGCCGGTGGACAACATGCCCGCCTGGCTGCAGACGATCAGCCTGGCCGATCCGTGCCGGCATTATCTGGTGATCGTGCTGGGCCTGTTCCTCAAGGCTATGCCGGCGCGTGAGGTCTGGTTGAACACCTATCCGATGGTGATCATCGCGGCGGTGACGCTGTCCGCCGCGTTCTGGCTGTTCAAGGCGAAGAAGGAGTAGACGCCTTCGCACCTCGCTCCGGTACCGACGTCCGGCCAGTAAGCTTTAACAGCCCTGTTTGCAGGTATCGGCCGCGTTCCAATGGATCAGCCGAACGATCAACGAACCCGGCTCGCGTGTCGGCTCGTCGCCGATCGCCAGCACCAGGCCGTCGCTGGGGGCGGTGTATTCCTTCACAACGGCGCCAAACGCGTTCATCTGCGTGGCGAGCGTCTGGCCCTTCGTTACCTTGTCGAGCAATTTGACGTGCAGTTCGACGAAGCCACCCGTCGAGGCCGTGATCGACGTGGTCTCGTTGCCAATGAACGGTTTGGTCAATTCGGCAGGCTTGGCCAGGGGGGCGGGCAGCATGTCGAACGCCACCATCGCCCGGCCGACGCCGCCAACCGCGCGATCGATCAGGTCCTCCTGGAACAGCTTGGCGCGGCCGATCTCGAAGGTGACCGCGGGGATCTTGATCCGGTCGAACTCCGTCTCGACCGTTCCCTTCTCGCCCGGATCATATTTGATCACATCGGGATTGATCGCGTCTGCGATCTTCAGCACGCCGTCCACCCGCGGATCGGCCCAGACATAGAGCGGGTAGGCGGTGCCGGTGCTTTGGGTGTGCAAGTCGATCACCAGATCGACATTGCCGGCCCAAAGCCGGTTCCACACCCGGCCGTCAAACCGCGCGCCATTGTCGCCCTTCGCTTCGTCGCCCGGCATCGCGCGGTTGAGATCAACGAGCGAGCCGCCATCGGTAGACAGATACATCTGCCGGTTGGCGTGCAGATTGCCTGACACGTTGAGGCCCGGAATGCCGATCACCGTGCCCTTCAGCGCGCTGACATCGATCCCGGCCATCACCTTCTGCACCACGCGGATGCCGTTCAGCTCGTCGCCATGGATCGCGGAATTCAGCAGCAGCCTTTTGCCGTCCTGGGCGCCACGCGCGACGATCACCGGCACGTAAAGCCATTGCGCATCGTTGGTTTCCGCAGCCTTGAACCAGTACTGCGTGATCTTGCCGCGCGGCAGGGTGTTGACGTCGAGCTTGTCGATCACTGGCACGCCGCTGATCATGTCCTGCGCCAAGGCGGGTGCAGCGACCGCGAGGCTCGCCACCGTCAAGCCGATCGCCAAGCATCGTGTCGGACGTGTTGTTCTCGCCATGGGATGCCGCTCCGGTTGCGCCCCAAATAGGCGCGCCCCACAGCGCGACGGCAGCGTCGGATTCTACGTGAGCCGGGGAGGTGCTGCGCGTCGGCGTCGGCAGCAGCCGATCACGGTGATTGGTTTCGTGCGACCAGCATGCGGGCGCCGAATTCGATAAGCTTATGAATTGTATTTAATAAATATTGTTACGAAAAAAATTATGATCATCGATTACTTTATATAGGCAAGTTGTGCTCTGGGTAATTTCCGAAGCTGCACCGCGCCTGCCACGTCGGCCTAGAAACGCCGTAGACCGTCGCTGCTTGCAGTGGCTGGCATTCATAGGGGCGCGGCCATGAGCAGTTCGACCGTCAGAGCCGCCGCCGGTACGACAGCGCCGCCGTCGGTCGCCGGAAAGCTCGGCCTGTCGGCGCTGACCGCTTTGGTGATCGGCTCGATGATCGGCTCGGGCGCGTTCAGCCTGCCGCAGAACATGGCCAATGGCGCCGGACCGCTTGCGATCCTGATCGGCTGGGCGATCACCGGTGTCGGCGTGCTGGCACTCGCACTGGTCTATCAGGGGCTGTCGACCCGCAAGCCCGAGCTCAATGTCGGACCCTATGCCTATGCCAAGGCCGGCTTCGGCGCCTTTATCGGTTTCAACAGCGCCTGGGGCTACTGGGTGTCGGCCTGGGTCGGCAACGTCTCCTACGCCGTGGTGATGTTCAGTGCGCTGTCCTATTTCTTTCCGGCTTTCGGCGCCGGCAATAGCTGGCAGGCTATCGTTGGCGCCTCTTTGGTGCTGTGGGCAATCCACGCGCTGATCCTGAACGGCGTCCGCCAGGCGGCGATGATCAATCTGATCACCACCATCGCCAAGATCGCGCCGATCATCCTGTTCATCGCCATTGCCGTGGTGGCGTTCAAGATCGACGTCTTCACCCTCGATTTCAGCGGTGCGAAATCCGCTTCACTCGGATCGGTGCTGAAACAGACCAACAGCACGCTTTTGGTCACGCTGTGGGTGTTCATCGGTATCGAGGGGGCGAGCGTGTATTCGGCGCGGGCGGCGCGGCGCCAGGATATCGGGGCGGCCACCATGCTCGGGTTTGTCACCTGCTTGGCGATCTACGCGCTGATCTCGCTGCTTTCGCTGGGCATTTTGGGCCAGCCCGAGCTGGCGGCGCTGAAGAACCCTTCGATGGCCGGCGTGCTGGAGCATGTGGTGGGCCCCTGGGGGGCGATCGTGATCAATATCGCACTCGTGGTCTCAGTCCTCGGCGCGTTCCTGACTTGGACGATGCTCGCCGCCGAAGTGCCGTTCGCCGCCGCCGGTGACGGCACGATGCCGAAGTTCTTCGGCCGGCAGAACACACAGGGCGCGCCGGTCGCCTCGCTTTGGGTGACCAACGCCCTGGTTCAGGCGTTCCTGGTGCTGACCTTGCTGTCCAACGCCACCTATCAGGCGCTGTTCTCAATCGCCTCGGTCGCCATCCTGGTGCCCTATGCCTTCTCCGGCGCCTATGCCGCCAAGCTTGCGATCACCGGCGAAAGCTACGCCACCGGTGAGAGCCGCACCAAGAACCTGGTCATCGGTGCGGTGGCCACCGCCTATGGCGCCTGGCTCGTCTACGCCGCCGGGGCGAACTACCTGTTCATGGCCGCGATGCTCTACGTGCCGGGGATCGCGGTCTACGTGATCGCGCGCCGCGAGAACGGCGCGAAAATCTTCACGCCGTTCGAGGCCGCGCTGGCCATCACCATCATCGGCGCCGGCGCGCTTGCCGCCTATCTGATCTGGTCCGGCGCGATCAGCCCGCTATCGTCATGAAAGCCCCCAAAATGAGCAAAATCGGCGCTTTCTCCGAGGTCGGCACCCTGCGCGAAGTGCTGGTGCATCGGCCCGATCTCAGCCTGCAACGCCTGACGCCGGACAATTGCAAGGCGCTGCTGTTCGACGACGTGCTGTGGGTGAAAAAGGCGCGCGAGGAGCATGACGCCTTCGTGGGTGTGCTGCGCGAGCGCGGCGCTCATGTGTTGGAGTTCGGCGCGATGTTCGCTGAAACCCTGGCCGATCCGAAGGCGCGGGCCTGGCTGCTGGATCGCCGCGCAAGCGTCGCCGCCGTCGGGGCGGACATGGTGGACGAGCTGCGCGCCTGGTTTGACGACATGCCGGCGGCCGATCTGGCGCGCGTGATGATCGGCGGCGTCGCCCGCGCCGAGTTGCCGTTCAAGCCCACCGGCCTGATCGCTCAGACCATGCAGAAGCACGACTTCGTGCTCGCGCCGTTGCCCAACCAGCTCTTCACCCGCGACAGTTCGGCCTGGATCTACGGCGGCGTTGCGATCAACCCGATGTATTGGCCGGCGCGTCGCCCCGAGGCGATCAATCTCGCCGCCCTTTACAAGTTCCACCCGCATTTCGCCGGCACCGAGATCTGGTGGGGCGACGCCGATGCCCCGCCCGGCGTGGCCACGCTGGAGGGCGGCGACGTGATGCCGCTCGCCGATGGCGTCGTGCTGATCGGCATGGGCGAGCGCACCACGCCGCAGGCGGTGGCGGCCCTGGCATCCGAGCTTTTCGCCAAGGGCGCGGCAACACGGGTGATCGCGGCGCTGATGCCGCGCGACCGCTCCTTCATGCATCTGGACACGGTCTTCACCTTCTGTGACCGCGATCTGGTGACGGTGTTCCCGCCGGTGGTCGACCGCATCCGCGCCTTCTCGCTGCGGCCAAAGGGCCATCACGGCCGTGTCGAGATCACCGAGGAAAGCGGGTCCTTCCTGCACGTGGTGCAGCACGCCTTGGGGCTGAAGCATCTGCGCGTGGTACCCACCGGCGGCGACAGCTACGAGGCCGAGCGCGAGCAGTGGGACGACGGCAACAACCTGCTGGCGATCTCGCCCGGCGTGGTCATCGGCTACGACCGCAACGTGTTCAGCAACACACAGCTGCGCCAGGCCGGCGTCGAGGTGATCACCATCGAGGGCTCCGAGCTCGGCCGCGGTCGCGGCGGCAGCCATTGCATGTCGTGCCCGATCCGGCGCGATCCGATCTGACATTCAGGGGAGATCACCATCATGCCGATCAATCTTCGCGGCCGCAGCGTTCTGTCGCTGGACGATTTCGCCCCCACGGAAATCCGCTATCTGCTCAAGCTGGGGGCGGAGTTGAAATCGGCGAAGCTCGCTGGAACCGAGCAGCACGGGCTGAAGGGGCGCAACATCGCGCTTATCTTCGAGAAGGCGTCAACGCGCACCCGCACCGGCTTCGAGGTCGCCGCCCACGACCAAGGCGCGCATGTGACGTATCTCGGCCCGTCCGGCAGCCATATCGGCCACAAGGAGTCGATGAAGGACACCGCAAGGGTGCTGGGCCGCGTCTATGATGCGATCGAGTATCGTGGTTTCAGTCAGAAGATCGCCGCCGAGCTTGCGGTCTATGCCGGCGTGCCGGTCTATAACGGCCTGACCGACCAGGCACACCCGACCCAGATTCTGGCCGATTTCATGACGATGCGCGAATTCACCCACAAGCATCTGTCCGACATGACATTGTGTTTCCTGGGGGACGGGCAGGATAATGTCTGCCTGTCGCTTGCGATCGGCGCGGCCAAGGTCGGCATCGACATGCGCATCGCAGCCCCGCGCAGCCTGTGGCCGGAGCCGGCGTTCATTGCGCATTTCAAGGACATGGCGAAAGAAACCGGCGCGATGCTAACCGTGACCGAAGACGTCACCGCCGCCGTCAAAGGCTGCGACTTCATCTACACCGATGTCTGGGTTTCGATGGGCGAAGACGACTCGGCCTGGGAGCAGCGAATCAAGTTGCTCACCCCCTACCGCGTGACGGCTGCGGTGATGGCGGCGACGGGCAACCCCTACACCAAGTTCATGCATTGCCTGCCGGCGCTGCACAACACCGACACCGAGATCGGCGCCGATATCCACAAGCGCTTCGGCATCGACTGCATGGAGGTGACAGAGGAGGTGTTCGAATCGCCAGCCTCGATCGTGTTCGACGAGTCGGAGAACCGCATGCATTCGATCAAGGCGATCCTCGTCGCCACCATCGGCGCATAAGGTCATGCGCATCGTCGTGGCTCTGGGCGGCAACGCGCTGCTGAAGCGCGGAGAGGCGATGACGGCCGCGGCCCAGCGCGCCAATATCGCCGTCGCCGCGCAGGCGCTCGCCGCCCTGGTGGCGGCGGGGCATCAGATCACGCTCACCCATGGCAACGGCCCGCAGGTTGGGCTGATCGCGCTACAGGCCGCAGCCGGGCCGAAGGACGGCGCCTATCCGCTTGATATCCTTGGCGCCGAAAGCGAGGGGATGGTGGGCTACCTGATCGAGCAGGAATTGCGCCGCGCCCTGCCGGCGGGCACGCAGTTCGCCACCTTGCTGACCCAAGTGCGTGTTGACCCCGCCGATCCGGCGTTTGCGCATCCCAGCAAGCCGATCGGCCCGGTCTACGACGAAGCCACCGCCCAGTGCCTCGCCAAGGAGAAGGGCTGGGTCTGCGCGAAAGACGGCGATGTCTGGCGGCGCGTGGTCGCCTCGCCGGAGCCGTTGGAGATCTTGGAGCTGCAGGCCGTGCGGCTGCTGGTCGATGCTGGGCTCGTGGTAATCTGCGCCGGCGGCGGCGGCGTGCCGGTGGTGGCGCGCGACGGCGGCGGCTATGCCGGCGTTGAGGCGGTGATCGACAAAGATCGCGCGACGGCATTGCTCGCCATCGCACTGCAGGCCGATCTGCTGCTGTTGCTGACGGATATGGACGGCGTTTACCTGCACTTTGGCACGCCTGAGGCGATGCGTATTCGCAGCGCCGGCACGCAGTCGCTGTCGCCGGATATTTTCGCTGCCGGATCGATGCGTCCGAAAGTCGCCGCGGCGATCAGGTTTGCGGAAGGCGCGGCCGGCCCCGCTGCGATCGGTCGGCTTGAGGATGCGCTTGCGCTGGTTCAGGGCACCGCCGGCACCCTTGTCATCAAAGGCGCGGCCCCCTGTGTCACGACCGACACAAGCCGATAAATCGCGGCATGGCGGATTCTGGCGCCTTGCCTAAGCCGCCTCAGGACCGCCGTTTTGCGGCTTTCGGTTGTTGAAAGGCGCATCGCCAACCCCACCGGAGCCAACGCCCTCAAAGGTGGCGCCGTCGCCGCTCAGCGTGCCAGGCGCTGTGCTGGGATTGTGCCGATGTTTCGTATCAAACCTGAAAAAACGTACTCGGCGATACCGCGTCGTGGCAGGCGCGCCTATCAGAAAAGCTTGGAAGTTTGCGGAAAAACTGGTGCTGCTGGACAGGTTTGAACGATCAACCTCTGCCGTACCAGGACAAGCTCAACGCCGATCAATCCGCACGCACCAGTGCCCATCTTCATCGCGCCCGGCACGCCACCACCCACCGCCAGTTATGCCGTTTTCCCTGAAAAATCCGGGGCTGCCTCGGAATTGGACCAACGGCAGACCCACAGACCGTCCGATCACGCAGGCGGCAGACCCTCGACCCGCGGTGTCACGCGCGCCCCTTCATACTCATTGGTGAACTCAGCGAACTTGCCCCCAGGCCCACGCTTGAGTTCAGGGTGATAGACAAGGCGCACGGCGAACCCCGCCCCCAAATGGCGCGATGCGATGCCAACAACATGCGCCTCCTCGTCAGCCGTGAGGGGGCGGCGGACAACAAGGCGGATATCGATCTGCCCGGGACCGGTCTGCGCGACCTGGTGCTGCGCGATGGCCTCGATGCGCATGATCTCACCATGGCCATAATACGGAAACCGACGTTCACCATTGGGCATCGTCAGCATGTCGCGCGCACGGCCGGGAACACCCGAGAGCACGGGCAACTTACGACCACACGCACATGGCGCCCCAAAGATCGCGCGATCGCCGATGTCATACCGGATCAGCGGCATGGCGAAGTTGTGCAACGGCGTCAGCACCACGTCACCTTCCTCGCCCACATCGCACGGCGTGCGATCCGGGCGCAGGATCTCGAGTTTGACGTTCTCCGACTGCACATGCATCCGGCCATGCTCGCGACACGGAAAGGCGATGACGCCGATCTCGGCGGCACTGTAGATGTTGGTGATCCGCACACCCCAGACGCTCTCGCAGAGCGTTTGCAGATCGCCCGACAAGGCCTCGCCCACGGTGCGGACCTCGCGCAGCCCCTCAGGCCGGTGGCCGTCAGCGATGGAGTGTTGGACCAGAGCTGCCAGCAACGAGGGAAAGGTCGTCAGAATCGCGGGTCTCTCGCGCAGCACGGCCTGCCACAACACCGAGACATCCGCCCTGTAGTCGAGAAGGATCGCAGGCCCGGTCGGGTAGATCACAGAGATCGGCTCGCCCCAATCATCCGATCGGCGGATCGGGTCCGGCGCATCGTCACCACGCTGATCATCGCGCAGCAGCGTCATCTTGAGCTGACGGAGATCACGTTGATGCCAATCCTGCTCGCGCAGCGTGAAGCACTGCCAATAGAACCGCGACAATGCCGATTTGCGGATGGTCACCGGGCGGCCGCTGGAGCCGGAGGTCGTCGCCGATGCAATCGAGCCGTGTCCCTGCGGCATGTCACGCGCATGCAACGCGGCACCCGCCTCCTGGATGGCCGTTCGGCTCAGGACCGGCACATTGCGCCACGCCGCCTCGGTGATGGCCTGTCCCGGCCGGATGCCCGCGCGGCGCAGGCTGACACCGTAATGCGGCACCGCGCGATCAATATGCGCCGCCAGGGCTTCAATCTGCCGGAACTGCAACCCCGCCATTTCCTCTGGCGGCACATATTGCGTCTGAGCCAGTTGATGCAGAACGGCGAGCATGGAAGCCGCCGCACCCTGTGGCACCGCCGGAAAGACGGCTCCCTCGAACGTGGTGTGAGGTAAACTGAATGGCCCATCCATCGCCAGAGCTCGCCTCTTGAACCAAACGCGATGCAGTCGGATACGTTTCAGCTGCACACCGCAAGCATGATCCGACCAATTGAACCCAATCGGTCGGACGTTGCTGCAGCGTGATCGTTCAGCGCGTGCGGCGCTTCCTGCGTGACGCCAAAAGACCAACAAGCCCCGTTCCGAGCACCGCCAGGCTTGCTGGCTCCGGAACCGGGGGCGTGACGACGGTTTGGAACGTGAAGACGGTGCTGGAAGGGATAGTCAAGGTGCCGGCAATCGCATTATACGTGAATAGAACATCAGTTATATTACCCTGAGGAAAAGTAATATTTAACAAATTAGTGAAATACACCGGATTTCCGTTTCCCGGGGTAGAGAAGAGAACGTCTGTTGCATTTGTGTCATATTTTACGGATATGCTGAAGGTCCCACCTTCGTTCCCATCGGTGAAGGTGCCAGCGCTCACCGATACGAGTTCATCAGCGTTCAACACGGGCGATGAGAGCGGCACATCGACGGAAAATGAGTCATATTTGGTGACACTCGTCGTCGTGGTGCTCGTCACATTCACCTGCGTGGCAGCAGCACTCTGTGCGTGAGCGACGGCGAGCAAACACGCAAGAAAGAAAACAGCACGTTTCTGGTTCATCGGGCTACCTTTTCAGACCATCAAAGAGCGTTGGCCAGGCAATATTGCACATGCCAAGGCAGACAACAATTCATACTGCGGGTCATGTTCATGAAAGCGCATGCAAAAAACTGGATATGCAACGATCCATCGTCGCAGATCATCATCGGGATGCGCACCCCTTATTATCCTTATCTGGATGATATGATTTCCCAACCGTACGCGCAATGCTGCGCCACGGCCAGCTTATCACGGCGGCGCAAGATTTACACAGGCGAGCGTGGCATGCCGTCCGCCCCACAACACGCCGCCTCCAACCCAGGCAAGCCCTTCCGCACTCCACGTGAACGCAATTCCGCCTTGCCGAAGCATGACCAAGCCCGCTCGATCCGCCCAAGCCAAGGCCTGGCATCTCCGATTGTCGCACCCGAATTGCACGAATCAAAATCGTGAATTTTCCTAGTGTTGTAAAAATCGTAATCCACATCTATTCATCGTGCGATAGACGATGATCCGGGTGAAACCCCGCTGTGGAGCGTTACGAATGTCTGAGATCAGCCTGTCCCGCCGCCCCGCCTTGCTTCGCATGCCGCAACTCGGCCTCAACGCGGTGGCCGGACTCGTCGCTTCGCTGCTGCTGGTGGCGCTGGCGATTGCCGTCTGGGCGCAGCCCGGCGGGCAGTGGCGGCTTCCGGCGTTGGTGGTGGTGGGTGCCCTGATCGGCGCCGCCCTGCTGCGCTACGGCTTCGGCTTTGCCAGCGCCTTCCGTGCCCTGGTGCAATGGGGCGACCCCGCGATGTTCCAGGCCCATGCGTTGATGATCGGGCTGGCCAGCGCGCTGATGCTGCCCATGCTCGCTGCCGGCAGCGTGTTCGGCTTCGCCATGCATGGCGAGGCCACCCCGGTCGGCGTGGGCTTTGCCGTGGGCGCGCTGCTCTTCGGCGCCGGCATGCAGGTCGGCGGCGGCTGCGCCTCCGGCACGCTCTTCGCCCTCGGCGGTGGCAACGGCAAGCTGATCGGCACCTTGGCAGGCTTCGTGGTCGGCTCGGCCCTTGGTGCCTGGAGCATGGGCTTCTGGTGGAGCCTCCCGGCCCTGCCCCCCGCCTCGCTGCAGGATCTCACCGGCTTCGGCCCGGCGCTCGCCATCCAGCTCGTTGTGCTTGGTGGCCTTGCACTCCTGGCCCGTCGTTTCGCCAAAACCCCCGTCCCGCGCAGCCTGCTCATCGGTGGTGTGGCCCTGGCGCTGCTCAACGCCGCCACCATGGTGCTGAACGGCAAACCCTGGGGCGAGACCTCGGCCTTCGCGCTGTGGGGCGCCAAGCTGTTCACCCAGGCGGGGATTGACGCGCATCACTGGGCCTACTGGATGCGCCCTGGCTTCAACACCCAGCTCGATCGCGCCACCTCGCTCGACGTTACATCGATGATGGACGCCGCCATCCTGCTCGGCGCCATCATCGCCGCCTGCGCGGCCGGGCAGTTCCGCCCCCGCCTGGGCGGTGGCCTGCGCCCCTGGATCGGCGCCCTCGCCGGCGGCATGGCGATGGGCTTCGGCGCGCGCCTCGCCAATGGCTGCAACATCGGCGCCTATTTCAGCGCGCTCGCCGTTGGCAACCTGTCCGGCTGGGCCTGGCTGCTGCTGGCCATCGCCGGCAGCTGGATCGGCGTGAAGCTGCGCCCCCTGTTCGACCTCGATGCCCGCGTCGAACAGGGGCCCAGCTGCTGAGCCGAAGCCCGGCTCACGCCTCCTGCGGCACCGGCATCGACCCCAGGCTCGGTGTCGCCCCGAGAAGCTTGTTGGACTGACCGGCAATCATCCGCCGGCACTGGCCTTCCAGCTGCGCGCCGGCCTCGATCGCCAGAATCTCGTGATGGATATCGCCCTGCACCTTGGCGGTGGCCGCCAACGTCACCGAGCCAGCCTGGATCGAGCCCGTCATCGTGCCGCAGATGCGCACGGTCTTGGCAACGATCTCCCCCTCCACGGCACCGCCCTCCGCCACCACCAGCTGCCCCACATCGATCCGGCCAAACACCTTGCCCTCGATCTGCAGATCGCCCACCCCGGTCAGATCACCGCGGATCGTCATGTCCGGGCTGATGATGGAGGGCACGCTGGAGTTGCGCAGCGGGTTCGTCGGGCGGGTCTCGATCATGGCGGGTCCTTGCGAGGGTTGGGGCGTGACAGGTTGCGCGCGAACGTTTCTTTTAGGGAACATAGTGATCCGCCTTCAGGAAGTGGATAGGGTCTTGAACCTGACCGTTGACACGCGTCTCGTAATGCAGATGCACGCCGGTCGCGCGTCCTGTCTGACCCATGACACCGATCTGTTGATGCAGGGCAATCGTCTCCCCCGGCTTCACCAGGATGCGGGCCAGATGCGCATAGCGCGTCATCAGCCCATAGCCGTGCTCGATATCCACCATGATGCCGTAATCCGGCCGCGCCCCGGCAAAGCTCACCACGCCAGGCGCTGTGGCATAGACCGCCGTGCCGGCGGGGGCCCGCAGATCGATCCCCTCATGCAACGCTGCCTGCCCGGTGAACGGGTCTATCCGGTAGCCGAACGGGCTCGACACCTCGGTGTGCGGCACCGGTGAGGCAAGCGGCATGTGCTGAAGCAACGCCGCAAGGCGCTGCAGCCGATCAAGGCTGTTGACGATCGCAACACTCTGCGCCGCCTGACCGGCATCACCTGCGGGCAGTGCGTGGAACGGCACGAACGGGCCGCCCCGCGGGGCGTTGCGATCCTCGTGCTCGGGCAGCTTCACCGGCGCCAGGCGCTGCGGATCCAACCCGGTGGAGGCGATGATCTTCGACACCTCATCCATCGTCGCCCGTGTCTGCTCATCCAGCCGCGCCAGCGTCTGCTGATTGGCGGCCAGCGCCGCATCGCGCGCCGCCAGCGCCGCATCCCGCTCGGCCGCCACCCGTGCGCGCTCGGCCAGCACACGCTCGATCGTCGCCTCCCGCTCGGCCAGCAGCCGCGCAATCGCTGCCTGGCGCTGCGCCTGCATCTGCGGGCTGTCCGGAGCATGCTCGGCGCGGTCGCGCGCGGCGATCTGCTCGTCCAGCTCATGACCCAGCCGACGCAGCAATTCCCGGTCCGCCTCCGCGCGCTCCGCCTCGGTCCTGGCGGTGTCGCGCAGCGCCGCCATCTCGTGCTCCATCTGCGCCTCGACATGGCGCATCCACGCGCCATGGGCGGACGCGCCGATAAACCCAAGCAGCACCGCCAACCCGGCGCCGATCAGGCCGAGCTGCCAGCGTTGGCTGAGATGCACCGCGCTGACCGTGTCAGCACTGCGGATGATGAACTGACGGTCGGGAAACCAGCGGTCATTCCACGGCACACGGCGCGGCGCAGGCCCCGCCAGCAGCCGGTCGAAATCGGAGATCGGGTCTGGCACACGCCGCAGCCTGGATGCTGCAACACGTCTATCCCCCCCGTTCTGGTCGCGAAGGTCGGAAATCGTCTGCACCCTGTCTGCTGGCGGCAGCGACCCCGTCACGCGGGCCGCAGCTCGGATTAATCATAACGCGACGATATGGCCAAGTGACACGAGCGTGACCGCACAACACGTGAAACCGGCCGTCGGCCCCCTGGATAACAAGCAAGCGATGCGCCAGATGCAAAGCCTCACCGCAACCGGAGCCAGGCCATGCAACCCCAATTCTCCACCGCCCTGATCGTCGGCGCCGGCTCCGGACTGAGCGCCGCCCTTGCCCGCCGTTTTGCCGAGGAAGGCCTCAACGTGGCGCTCGCCGCCCGCCAGACCGACAAGCTCGCCGGCATCGCCGCCGCCACCCGCGCCAGCGTCTTCGCCTGCGACGCAGGCGATGCCGGCGATGTGGCAAGGCTCTTCGAACAGGTCGAAACCAGCCTCGGCGCCCCGGATGTGGTGGTCTACAACGCCTCCGCCCGCGCCCGCGGCGCGCTGATCGACCTCGATCCGGAGGCCGTCGCCCAGGCCATCCGCGTCAGCGCATTCGGCGGCTTTCTGGTGGCCCAGCAGGCCGCACGCCGCATGATGCCCCATGGTCACGGCGCCATCCTCTTCACCGGCGCCTCCGCCAGCGTGAAGGGCTACAAACTCTCAGCCCCCTTCGCCATGGGCAAATTCGCCCTGCGCGGCCTCGCCCAGAGCCTTGCGCGCGAACTGCACCCGCAAGGCATCCATATCGGCCATTTCGTGATCGATGGCGGCATCGCAGGCGAGTCACGCAAACCCGGCGCCGACGCACCGGACAGCCTGCTCGATGCGGACGCCATCGCCGCCACCTACTGGCATGTCCTGCAACAGCCCCGCAGCGCCTGGACCTGGGAGGTCGAACTCCGCCCCTGGGTCGAGACGTTCTAACCCCCATCCCGTAGGGCGGAAGCGCAAAGCGCCTCCGCCTCAACCCTCATACTGACGGCAAGACCCATACCGTCCCGCAATCAGCGACTACTCGCCAACTTTCAGCAGCGGAATGTCCGCAAGCTTCGGCGCCGCCGGGATCGTCGACAGATAGGCGTAGATGTCCCGAATCCCCTGGTCGCTCAGCACGGCCGAGGTGTAGGGCGGCATCTCTCCCACCGGGTTGCGGATATAGGCCGCAATCGCCACGGGCGGCTTCGGGTTGGGCGCCAGCCGCAGCCCGGGGCCACCCTGGCCGACATAGCCGTGGCATTCGTAGCAGCCATCGGCCAGGAAAAGCTGCTTGCCATGGGCGGCATCGCCCTTCGGCTCGTCGGCCAGCGCAAGGGTTGCCGGCAGCATCAGGGCGGCTGCGAGCAATGCGATCTTGTGGGTCATGTCTCTCTCCTCAGCGCGGCTGGCTGATCACGTCGAGCAAGGCGGGCTTGCCCGACTTCACCACGGCAAGGGCGCGCGCCAGCGCCGGGCCAAGATTGTTCGGATCGTCGATCGGCCCCTCGCTCCACACCCCCATCGAATCAGCCAGCTTGGCGAAGGCGATGTTGGGGTTGGTGATTGTGGTGCCGACCCTGGCATTCTCGAGGCCGCGGCCATGGCGGGCGGCCATGCGCTGCACATGCATCAGCTCCTGGTGATAGGCGCGGTTGTTGTGCACCACGATCAGGATCGGAATGCTGTGATGCGCCGCCGTCCACAGAATGCTCGGCGCGCACATCAGATCGCCATCGCCCAGCACCGCCACCGGAATCCGCCCGCCACCGGCATCACGATGCGCCAGCGCCGCGCCCAGCGAGGCAACCGAGGCATAGCCAACGCCATACCCGCCCGATTCACCGCTGTACTGATGCGCCTTGGTGAAGTTCCACAGCCGCGTCGGCCAGCCGGACAGGAAGGTGCTGGGCGCCGTCAGCGACCAGTCCTCATGCTGCACCTTGTCGTAGATCTCCATGCAGATGCGGGCCACCGAGATCGGGCTGGCATCCCATGCATAGGTCGCCGCCTGGCGCTGCCGGTCCATGTCCTCCCGCGCGGCATCCGCGTATTTCTTGACGCGATCCGTCATCGCCGAGGACGTGGTGGCAACCGAGCGCACCGCCGCCAGCAGCAGCGGCAGAGAGCTTTCGCCATCGCCGATAATCGACAGATCGGCAGCCTGCATACGCTGGAAATCCTGGAAATTGGCATGGATCAGCAGCTCGGAGGCGGTGAGCGAGATGATCTTGGTGCCCGGCTTGGTCAGCGGGCGGCCAACGCGATGGATGCGATCCTGATAGGAATGGATCACGCCATACAGATCGGCGGTCTCGATGCCCATCACCACATCAGCCTCGGCCAGCACTGTCTTTGCGCGGCCAGACTGGTTCAGCGGATGGCGGTTGGGGAAGTTCATCCGCCCGCCCTTGTCGATCACCGCGGCCCCCAGCGCCTCGGCCAGCGCCACCACATTCGCCAGGCCCTCCTGCGTGCGCACGCAGCGATCGAGCACCAGCACCGGCGCCTGCGCCCCGGCCAGCATCTTCGCCGCCTCCATCAGCGCCGCCGGGTCACCCACCGGCATATAGCGATGACCCAGGGCCGGAATGTCGATCTTCACATCGCCGATGCTGGATTCCGCCAGGTCACCGTTCACCACGATGGCGGTGGGCGCGAACGGCGGGGTCACCGATTGCTGATAGGCGCGCACCGTGCTCTCCGCGAAATGCGGCAGCGAGACGGGCATGTCATCCCATTTCACGAAATCGCGGATCATCGCCGCGTTGTCCTGCGCCGAATGCGCCCATTCCGCGCCAGGCCTGCGCTCTTCCAGCGCCTGGGTGTTGCCGATCATCACCAGCGCCGGCACACGGTCCGCCCAGCAATTGTAGATCGCCATCGAGCCGTGCTGCATGCCGACCACGCCATGGATCAGCGAGGCCATCGGCTTGTGCGCGATCTTGGCATAGCCGTGGCACATGCCGACGGCCACCTCCTCGTGCAGACAGGTCAGCAGCTCAGGCGCCTTGTTGCCACCGTAGTTGACCAGCGATTCATGCAGACCGCGAAAGGTCGAGCCTGGCATGGTCGCCACATAGTCGATCGGCAGGCTCTTCAGCACATCCACCATGAAATCGGACGCGGTGCGGCCGACCAGTTCGGATTCCTTCGGCGCCAGCGGCGCCTGGGTTTCGGCGGCGGCCTGCTGCACGGTCGGTGCCGCAACGGTGGGCTTCACCGTCTGCGCCTTGGCCGGGCTGCCGGGAATCGTGCTGGCGGCGGCCCCCGCGGCCCCGGCCGCGACGGCACCAAAAAAGCCCCGCCGTTTCACGTCGAACGTGTCGGTCATTGGTTGTTATCCCCCGGTTTGTCTTTTTGTCTGACAAACTGTCCCGCGCCCGCGTCATCCCGTCAACGATTTTTCAGGGGGGGCAGGGACCAGGGGGGAGGCAAAGGATTAAAAGTTTCTTTGGTTCTTTCTTTTCAAAGAAAGAACTTCTTTTTTGAAAAAAAAAAGCAAAAAACTTTCAATCTCTTATGTCCTTGCGGCATCCATGCGCGTGCGGAATTCCGCGAGCACCTGGGGCAGACCCACGAAGATCGCCTCGCCAATGATGAAATGGCCGATGTTGAGTTCGACCAGCTCGGGGATGGCCGCCACCGCCCCCACATTGTCATAGGTGAGACCATGGCCTGCATGCACCTCCAGCCCAAGCCCGGCTGCGTGGCGGGCGCCGGCGACCAACCGTGCCAGCTCCCCCTCATGCCCCTCGGCATAGGCGCCGGTGTGCAGCTCCACAATATCCGCCCCAACCGCCGCCGAGGCGTCCAGCTGGCGCGGATCGGGATCGACGAACAACGATACGCGAATGCCGGCCTCACGCAGCGCGCGCACGATCGGGCGCAGATGATTGTCCTGCCCCGCCACATCCAGCCCACCCTCGGTGGTCACCTCGGTGCGCTTCTCCGGCACCAGGCAGCACGCGTTGGGCCGTGTTTCGAGCGCGATGCGCAGCATCTCCTCGGTCGCCGCCATCTCCATGTTCAGCGGCCGGCTGATCTGCGCCTTGATCGCCGCCAGATCGGCGTCCCGGATATGCCGGCGATCCTCGCGCAGATGCGCCGTGATGCCATCCGCCCCCGCCTCGATCGCAAGCAGCGCGGCCCGCACCGGATCCGGATGCAGACCGCCACGCGCGTTGCGCACGGTTGCCACGTGATCGATGTTCACACCCAGCCGCAGTGGCGTCAGCACGAGACAATCTCCTTGCGCGCGACCAGATCGGCCGCAAAATCCAACGCCGCCATCAGGCTGGACGGATCGGCCACACCCTTGCCGGCAATATCGAATGCCGTGCCGTGGTCAGGGGAGGTGCGGATGATCGGCAGCCCCAACGTCACATTCACCCCGCCATCCATGTCGAGCGTCTTCAACGGGATCAGCCCCTGATCATGATACATGCACATCGCAACGTCATAGCCCTGACGGGCGCGTGGGGTGAACATGGTGTCGGGCGGGATCGGGCCAAGCACCGCAATGCCCTCGGCCGCCAGAATCTCCATCGCCGGGCGAATGATACGGATCTCCTCATCCCCCATCGCCCCCGCCTCGCCGGCATGCGGGTTGAGACCCGCAAATGCGAGTCGCGGCGCCGCAAGGCCGAAATCCCGCCGCAGCGACGCATGCGTGATACGCGCGGTGGTCACAATGATCTCCGTGGTCAGCTCCGCAATCGCCTGGCGCAGCGACACATGAATGGTGATCGGCACCACCCGCAAGAAAGGGCAGGCCAGCATCATCACCGGAAGCGGACTGCCGGTCAGCTCGGCGAGATACTCCGTGTGGCCCGGATGTTTGAACCCCGCGCCATAGAGCACGGATTTGGCGATCGGGTTGGTCACCACCGCCGCCGTCTCACCCGCCTCGGTCAGCCGCACCGCACGCTCGATCGCGCCAATCACCGCAGCCGCGTTGTCGGCATCTGGCTGCCCCGGCACCGCCGCCCGCACCAGCGTCACCGGCAACACCGGCAAGGCCTGCGCGAACACAGCACAGGCCTCGGCGGCCGATGCCACCACCCGGCACCCCGGATACAGCGCCGGATCACCCAACACCACAAACGGATGACCTGACCGCCGCGCCGCCCACGCCGCCAAAGTGATCTCAGGCCCGATCCCCGCCGGATCGCCCATGGTCAGAGCCAGAGGACTGGTCGCCATCACCGCACCCTCCACAACCCAACCCCCCATCCGTAGGGCGGAAAAGGCGAAGCCGTCATCCGCCACCCACGCCCCGACCACTCCGTAGGGCGGAAAAGGCGAAGCCGTCATCCGCCACCCGCACCCCGACCAGCCCGTAGGCCGGAAGAGGCAAACCCGTCATCCGCCACCCACGCCCCAACCAGTCCGTAGGGCGGAAGAGGCGAAGCCGTCATCCGCCATGCGCACCCCAACCAGTCCGGAGGGCGGAAAATGCGCAGCCGTCATCCGCCACCCACGCACCAAACACGAACAACGAATGCCAAACCCGGCCTCGAACCCCTTAAATATGCAACGCCCGCCCATCCACCGCGAGCGCCGCCTCCTTCACCACCTCAGACAACGTCGGATGCGCGTGGCAGATCCGCGCCACATCCTCAGACGAAGCCCCGAACTCCATCGCGGTGGCAATCTCGGCGATCAGCGTGCCGGCATCCGGGCCCAGAATATGCGCGCCCAACAGCCTGTCGGTGCGCTTGTCGGCCAAAATCTTGGCGAACCCATCCGTCATGCCCATCGCCCGCGCGCGGCCATTGGCGGTGAACGGGAACTTGCCCACCTTGTATTCCACGCCCTCGGCCTTCAGCTCCTCCTCCGTCTTGCCAACGGAAGCCACTTCCGGCCAGGTGTAGATCACACCCGGAATCACGCCGTAATTCACATGCCCATGCTGCCCGGCCAACATCTCGGCCAGCGCCACACCCTCATCCTCGGCCTTGTGCGCCAGCATCGGCCCGGCAATCACGTCGCCGATCGCATAGATGCCAGGCACGTTGGTGGCGAAATGCCCGTTGGTCACCACGCGCCCACGAGCATCCGTCTCAACACCGACCGCGGCCAGACCCAGACCCTCGGTATAGGCGCGCCGGCCGATCGCCAGCAGCACCACATCCGCGGTGATCGTCTCAGCCGCACCACCCTTGGCCGGCTCCACCGAAAGCTCCACACCAGCCTCGGTCTTCGTCGCCTTGGTCACCTTGTGGCCCAGCTTGAAGCTCATGCCCTGCTTGGCCAGCACACGCTCGAACTGCTTGGCAATCTCACCGTCATTGCCCGGAATCAGCCGATCCAGGAACTCGATCACCGTCACCTTCGCACCCAGCCGGCCCCAGACCGAGCCCAGCTCCAGCCCGATCACACCGCCACCGATCACCACCAGATGACCCGGCACCGCCTCGAGCTCCAACGCACCGGTGGAGGTGACGATCACCTTCTCATCCACCTCAACCCCCGGCAACGGCATCGATTCCGACCCGGTGGCAATCACGATCGCCTTGGCCGTATACTCCGTGCCATCCACCGCAACCTTGCCCGGCGCCGTGATCACACCCGTGCCCTTCAGCCAGGTCACCTTGTTCTTCTTGAACAGAAACTCCACACCCTTGGTGTTGGCCCCCACCACCTCGGCCTTGCGCGCCTGCATCCGCGCCAGATCAAGCTTCACCTCGGACACCAACACGCCATGATCGGCCAGATGCTTGGCAGCCTCCTCGAAACTCTCGGACGACTGCAGCAACGCCTTGGACGGAATGCAGCCCACATTGAGACACGTGCCACCCAACGTGGCCCGCTTCTCCACACACGCCACCTTCATCCCAAGCTGCGCCGCCCGAATGGCGCACACATAACCGCCAGGGCCAGAGCCAATAACAATAAGATCAAACTGCTCAGCCATAGCGCCGGCTCCTTGATGTTTTGCTGGGGAAAGTAAGGCAAGGGGCTCTGCCCCTTGACCCCGCCAGGGACAGGGGTCCCTGGACCCATTCATTTGAAGGTCTCACGGTCAGGGGGCAGGCACGCACTGTTCGACAACCACGCCTGTGGGCCCCCTGACCGTGAGACCTTCCACAATCGAGGTGCAGGGGCTCGGCCCCTGCTGGGGGTCGAGGGGGCAACGCCCCCCGCCTTACGCGCCCCTGCAACACATCAAAGATCCAGCAAAAGCCGGCGGGGGTCTTCGATCATTTCCTTCACGCGCACCAGGAAGGTCACGGCTTCCTTGCCGTCGATGATGCGGTGGTCATAGGACAGGGCCAGGTACATCATCGGGCGGATTTCGATCTTGCCGCCGACCACGACCGGGCGTTCCTGGATCTTGTGCATGCCCAGGATACCGGCCTGGGGTGCGTTCAGGATCGGGGTGGACATCAGCGAGCCGTACACGCCGCCATTGGTGATGGTGAAGGTGCCGCCGGAGAGTTCCTCGATCTTCAGCGCACCATCGCGGGCGCGGCGGCCGAATTCGGAGATCGCCTTTTCCACCTGCATGAAGCTCATCTGATCGGCGTGGCGCACCACCGGCACCACGAGCCCATTCGGCCCGCCGACTGCGATGCCCATATGCACATGGTGCTTGTAGACGATGTCATCGCCGTCGATCTCGGCGTTGACCGCCGGGATTTCCTTCAGCGCGGCCACGCAGGCCTTGACGAAGAAGCTCCTGAAGCCGAGGCGCACGCCGCCGTGTTTCTTCTCGAAGGCGTCCTTGTATTCGGCGCGCAGCGCCATCGCCGCCGACATATCCACCTCGTTGAAGGTGGTCAGCATGGCGGCGGTGTTCTGCGCCTCTTTCAGGCGGCTTGCGATGGTCTTGCGCAGGCGCGTCATCTTCACGCGCTCCTCGCCTTCCTCCAGCGCGCGCGGCGCCTTGGCGGCGATGGCAGCGGCGGGTGCGGCAGCCGGGCGGGCCAGGAAGTCCAGCACATCGCCCTTGGTCACGCGGCCATCCTTGCCGGTGCCGGTGCCGATGGCGGCCGGGTTCACGCCCTGATCGGCCATCATCTTGGCAGCCGCCGGGAAGGCGGTCGGCTGGGCCGCGGGGGCCGGGGCGGGGCGCGCCACCGGGCCGGACGGGGAGGGGGCCGGGTTCACACCAGGTGCCGGGTTGGCGGCGGGCTGGGCCACGACGCGCCCGCCTTCACCAAGCATCCCGAGCAGCGCGCCCACTTCCACTTCCGCCCCTTCGGCCGCCACGATCTCAGACAGCGTGCCGGCGCTCGGCGCATTGACTTCCACCGTGACCTTGTCGGTCTCCAGCTCCACCAAAGGCTCATCGGCGGCGACGGCGTCTCCAACCTTTTTCAGCCACTTCGCGATGGTGGCGGTGGTGACGCTCTCGCCCAGTGTGGGCACCTTGATTTCGGTCGCCATGACGGTTCAGTCCAGTCCGGTTTGTGGTGCCCGGCGGATGCTGCCGCCGGGCGTGAGTGTGGAAGTCGAAAATGCGGCAGCGATCAGAGTGTCAGCGCCTCGGCCACCAGGGCGGCCTGTTCGGCGGCATGGGTCTTGGCAAGGCCGGTGGCCGGGCTGGCGGCGGCGATACGGCCCACATAGCGCGGGCGCTTGCTGGAGCCGAGCTCGGTCATCACCGCCTCGATCTTGCGGTCAACAAAGGTCCAGGCGCCCATGTTCTCTGGCTCTTCCTGGCACCAGACCACCTCGGCGCTCGGATATTTCGCAAGCTCCTGCGGCAGCGAGATCACCGGGAACGGGTAGAGCTGTTCCACGCGCACGATGGCCACATCGGTCTGGCCGCGGCGGCGGCGCTCCTCCAGCAGATCATAATAGACCTTGCCGGTGCACAGCACGACGCGCTTCACATTCGGCCCCTCGGCGATCGGATCGATCTCGCCGATCACCGTCTTGAACTTCGAGCCATTGGTGAAATCGGCCAGCGGAGACACCGCAAGCTTGTGCCGCAGCAGCGATTTCGGCGTCATCAGCACCAGCGGCTTGCGGAAGTTCCGCTTCAGCTGGCGGCGCAGCGCATGGAAGTAGTTGGCGGGCGTGGTCAGGTTGCCCACCTGCATGTTGCGCTCGGCGCAAAGCTGCAGATAGCGCTCCAGGCGTGCGGACGAATGCTCCGGACCCTGGCCCTCATAGCCATGCGGCAGCAGCAGCACCAGGCCGGACATGCGCAGCCACTTCGTCTCACCCGAGGCGAGGAACTGATCGATGATCACCTGCGCGCCATTGGCGAAATCGCCAAACTGCGCCTCCCACAGCACCAGGGTGCGGGGGTCCGCCAGCGTGTAGCCATATTCGAAGCCCAGCACGCCCACTTCGGAGAGCAGCGAGTTGTACACCTCGATCTTCGCCTGATCCGGCGCGATGTTGTTGAGCGGCGTGTATTCATTCTGCGTCGCCTGGTCGATCAGCACCGCATGGCGCTGGCTGAACGTGCCACGCTGGCAATCCTCACCAGACAGGCGGATGCGGTTGCCCTCCAGCAGGAAGGAGCCGAACGCCAGCGCCTCGCCGGTGGCCCAGTCAATGCCTTCGCCGGTCTCGATCGCGGTGCGCTTGGCTTCCAGCTGCCGCGCGATCTTCGGGTTGACGTTGAACCCCTCCGGCACCTGGCTGATCGCAGCGCCGATGCGCACCAGATCGGCCATCTCCACCGCCGTCGGCTCGTTGGTCCATTCGGACTGATCATCCGGCTGCGTCAGGCCAGACCAATGGCCTTCCAGCCAATCCGCCTTGTTCGGCTTGTAGGCCTTCGCCGCCTCATAGCTCTCCTCGAGCTTGGCGAAGAACCCATCCCACATCGCCTGCGCCTCTGCCTCGGAGACCACACCCTCCGCCACCAGCTTCTCGGCATACAGCGCGCGGGTGGTCTTCAGGTCGCGGATCGCCTTGTACATGATCGGCTGCGTGAAGGCCGGCTCATCCGTCTCGTTATGGCCATGGCGGCGATAGCAGACGATGTCGAGCACGATATCGGTTGCGAATTCCTGGCGGAAATCGGCGGCGAACTGCGCGCACCACACCACCGCTTCCGGATTGTCGCCGTTCACGTGCAGGATCGGCGCCTGGATTGATTTCGCCACATCCGTGCAATACAGGCCGGAATAGGCATGCGCCGGCACGGTGGTGAAGCCGATCTGGTTGTTGGTCACCACATGAATGGTGCCACCCGTGCGGTAGCCGATCAGCTGGCTCATCGCGAGCGTCTCATACACCAGGCCCTGGCCGGCGAACGCGGCGTCGCCATGCAGCACCAGGCCCATCACCGAACGCCTGCGCTGCGTGTCCGCCTTCATGTCCTGCCGCGCGCGCACCTTGCCGACCACCACAGGGTCAACCGCTTCCAGATGCGACGGGTTGGGCTGCAGCGACAGATGCACCTTGTGGCCATCGATCTCCACATCGGTGGAGGTGCCGAGATGGTATTTCACGTCACCCGAGCCCTGCACGTCATCGGGCTTGAACGAGTTGCCGCCAAATTCGCTGAACAGCTGAGTGTAGGGCTTCTTGACGACGTTCACCAGCGTGTTCAGGCGGCCGCGATGGGACATGCCGATGGCGATCTCGCCCACGCCGGCTCGGGCCGCGGTGGCGATGATCGCCTGCACGGCCGGGATCGTCACCTCGCCGCCCTCAAGCCCGAAGCGCTTGGTGCCGACGAAACGCTTCTGGCAGAACACCTCCAGCCCCTCGGCCTCGGTCAGCTGCTGCAGAATGGTCTTCTTCGCCGAAGCATCGAACGCGGTCGCCCAAGGCGCGCCCTCAACGCGGCGCTGGATCCAGGATTTCTGCTCAGGGTCCTGGATGTGCATGAACTCCACGCCAACCGGGCCGCAATAGGTGCTGCGCAGGATCTGCACAATCTGGCGCACGGTCGCGGTCTCAAGACCCAGCACATGGTCGATGAACACCGGGCGATCCAGATCCGCCTCGGTGAAGCCATAGGTGGCCGGGTTCAACTCGTCATGCGATTTCGGCACCTGCAGACCCAGCGGATCAAGCTGCGCCTCCAGATGGCCACGCACCCGGTAGCTGCGGATCAGCATCAGCGCGCGCAGGCTGTCCTTGGTGGCGGCGCGAATATCGGAGGCGGCCGGCGCCGGTGCCGGGGCGGCGGCGGCAGGCTTGGCGCCCTTGCCCGCATCCTTGCCGGCGGGCTTGGCGGTCTCAGGCTCGGCCACGTCAAAGCGGCGCGGCGCCCAGGAGGCGCCGACGCTGTCGCTCAGCACCGCGCGGGCATCATCGCCCAAAGCCTGGAACAGATCGGCAAAGCTGGTCTCAACCGAGGCGGGGTTGGCCACCCATTTGGCGTAGAGATCGGCCAGATAGGCCAGGTTGGCACCATTGAACGCGGTTGCGAGTATATCGACGCCAGCCATTGAATTTCCCCACCCACTTTGCCGTGAGCCCGTGTCACGGCGCCTCTGTATATCGCGATTGTCTTAATCGATCCGCCCTTAGGTCGGATCGCAGGAATGCTCCCGCCGCATGCCCGTGCGGCGGGAGCCTCTCACCTCAGCCCCGGATCGCCTTGATCATGGTCGAACCCAAAGCCGCCGGGCTCTCAGCCACATGGATGCCGGCCATCCGCATCGCCTCGAACTTGGCTTCCGCCGTGTCCTTGCCGCCCGAGATCACCGCACCCGCATGGCCCATGCGCCGGCCCGGGGGAGCCGTGGCACCGGCAATGAACCCAACCACCGGCTTGCTGGTCTTGGACGCCTTGATGAACTGGGCTGCGTCGATCTCGGACTGACCACCGATCTCACCGATCATGATGATCATCTCGGTCTCAACGTCAGCGAGGAACATCTCCAGCACCTCGATGAAATCGGTCCCCTTCACCGGGTCACCGCCAATGCCAACGCAGCTGCTCTGCCCCAGCCCCGCGGCCGTGGTCTGCGCCACCGCCTCATAGGTCAGCGTGCCCGAGCGCGAGACGATGCCCACCTTGCCCCGACGATGGATATGCCCCGGCATGATGCCGATCTTGCAGGCATCCGGCGTGATCACGCCCGGGCAGTTCGGCCCGATCAGGCGCGACTTGCTGCCAGACAGCGCCCGCTTCACCCGCACCATGTCGAGCACTGGAATGCCCTCGGTGATGCACACGATCAGCGGCATCTCAGCGTCGATCGCCTCCAGAATGGCATCGGCGGCGAACGGCGGCGGCACGTAGATGGCCGATGCCGTGGCACCGGTCTTCTCCACGCATTCAGCCACCGTGTCGAACACCGGCAGGTTCAGATGGGTCGAACCACCCTTGCCCGGCGTCACGCCACCGACAACCTTGGTGCCGTAGGCGATCGCCTGTTCGGAATGGAACGTGCCCTGAGCCCCGGTGAAACCCTGGGTCATGACCTTTGTGTTGTGGTCGACGAGTACGGCCATTACACGGCCTCCTTCACGGCCTTGACCACTTTCTCAGCGGCGTCGGCAAGATTGTCGGCAGAGATGATCGGAAGACCCGATTTGGCCATGATTTCCTTGCCGAGGGCGACGTTGGTGCCCTCCAGCCGGACCACCAGCGGCACGTTCAGCGACACTTCACGCGCCGCCGCCACAACACCCTCGGCGATCACGTCGCAGCGCATGATGCCGCCGAAGATGTTGACCAGAATGCCCTCCACGTTCGGATCGGACAGAATGATCTTGAACGCCGCCGTCACGCGCTCCTTGGTGGCGCCACCGCCCACATCGAGGAAGTTGGCAGGCGACGAGCCATAGAGCTTGATGATGTCCATCGTGGCCATCGCAAGGCCGGCGCCGTTGACCATGCAGCCGATCACGCCGTCGAGCGCCACGTAGTTCAGCTCATACTTGGCCGCCTCAAGCTCCTTGGCGTCCTCTTCGCTCTCATCGCGCAGCGCCTCGATATCGCGATGGCGATACAGCGCGTTGTCATCGAACGACACCTTGGCATCCAGCGCCACGATCTCACCCGCACCGGTCACCACCAGCGGGTTGATCTCCACGATCGCGCAATCCAGCGCCACGAAGGCCTTGTACATCGCCTCGACAAACTTGCCGAAGGTTGCGACCTGCTTGCCCTCAAGACCCAGCGCGAAGGCCAGCTTGCGGCCATGGAAGCCGGAAATGCCCGAAGCCGGGTCCACCGCCACGCGCAGGATCTTCTCGGGGTGATGCTCGGCCACCTCCTCGATCTCCATGCCGCCCTCGGTGGAGGCCATGATCGTCACCTTCGAGGTGGCACGATCGATCAGCAGCGACAGGTACAGCTCGCGCTTGATGTCGCAGCCCGCTTCCACATAGACGCGGCTGACCACCTTGCCGGCAGGCCCGGTCTGCTTGGTGATCAGCGTCTGGCCGATCATCGCCTCGGCGGCCGCCCGCACCTCCTCGATCGACTTGGCGATGCGCACACCGCCCTTGCCGTTCGGATCATTGGCAAACCGCCCAGCGCCACGCCCACCGGCATGGATCTGCGACTTCACCACATAAACCGGCCCGGGCAGCTTCTTCGCCGCCTCGGCCGCCTCATCGGCAGTCCAGGCGACATACCCGTCCAGCACGGTGACGCCGAACTTCTTCAGAAGTTCTTTGCCCTGATATTCATGGATATTCATGGATTTATACGCCCAATTTCTTGAAGTCTTCGATCAAAGCCTTCACCGCGTTGCAGGACTTGTCGAACATCGCCTTCTCTTCGGGCTGGAACTCAACCTCGATGATCTTTTCCACGCCGTTCTTGCCGATCACCACCGGCACGCCGACATAAAGGTCATGCAGCCCATATTCGCCGTTCAGCTGCACAGCGGCCGGCAGCACGCGGCGCTTGTCGAGCAGATAGGCCTCGGCCATCGCGATCGCGGAGGCCGCCGGCGCGTAGAACGCGCTGCCGCGCTCCAGCAGCTTCACGATCTCGCCGCCGCCATTGGCGGTGCGGTTGCAGATCGCGTCGATCTTCTCCTGCGTGGTCCAGCCCATCTTGATCAGATCGGGCACCGGAATGCCGGCCACCGTCGAATAGCGGGTCAGCGGCACCATCGTGTCGCCATGCCCGCCCAGCACGAAGGCGGTCACGTCCTCGACGGACACGTTGAATTCCTGCGCCAGGAACAGCTGGAAGCGCGAGCTGTCCAGCACGCCCGCCATGCCCACCACCTTGTTCGCCGGCAGACCGGAGCGCTGCTGCATCACCCACACCATCACATCGAGCGGGTTGGTGATGACGATGACGAACGCGTCCGGGCAATGCGTCTTGATGCCCTCGGCCACCTGGGCGATCACGCCGGCGTTCTTGGTCAGCAGGTCATCGCGGCTCATGCCGGGCATGCGCGGGAAGCCGGCGGTGACGATCACCACGTCCGCGCCTGCGATATCGGCATAGTCGCCGGTGCCCTTCATGGCACTGTCGAACCCATCCACCGGGCCGGACTGCATGATGTCCAGCGCCTTGCCGCTGGCCACGCCAGGGAAGACGTCGAACATCACAACGTCGCCGAGCTGCTTGAGCCCGATGAGGTGAGCGAGCGTGCCGCCAATATTGCCGGCGCCAATCAGGGCGATCTTGTTGCGAGCCATGGGGGAAATCCTTCACGGGTGACGGAAAACCGCTTCGCGTCGAAGCGATGCCCGCCAAGCACCCGGGCCGCCCGGAAGGCACGTGTTGCTAGCCCATCATCGCAGTTGCAGCAAGCCGCCAACACCCCGATTGACGTCAGCCAAACGCGACAGACGCGTCGCCAGATCAGCGTCGGCGGCACCGCAGCATTGCAAGCCCCAACAGCCCGGTCAGCATCGGCACGAACCCGGACGGCTCCGGGATGGCGGTGAACACCGTGTCGCTGTTGGCGCTCGTCAGAACCAGGCTGCCCTGATCGGTGGAAAACGTCCCGGACCCGCCCGCGGCCGACCCGCCCAGCGTGTATGCCACCGCAAGCCCGTACAGGGCCGCACTGCCTTCGGTGCCCAGCAACAGCTTCGCTGTGGTCAGGTCCCCAAGCCCGATCAAAATCTCACCCGCCACAACCGAGCTGAGATCCACCGACACCACGCCATACACATCACCTGTCAGCGTCGCGAACGGCAGCCCGTCAATCGCAATCGTGGTGACACCCGGCGCCTGCAGATTGGGATAGCCACCAAGCGTGGCACTGGTGATCAGGCTGGTGTCGGATGTGGTGGTGATGGTGGCCTGGGCCGAGCTGAAATCAACCCCGTTGAGACTGCCGCTGATCAGCCCGGTCTCCGTGTAGCTGAACGGCAGCGCCCGGGCAGACATCGGCGCCCCCAGCAGGACGGCCAGGATCAGGCATCGACGGATCATATGGCGCATAACGCGGCCCCCGAAACGATTTCACGTATCGGATGTTCTACGCCCGCCCACCGACCAATGCCCGTCAGATTTAGTCCGCCAACACTCCCCAAGCTTTACCGAAAAATCCCGACACGCCGGGCCGTATGCGCACTGCCTATGTTGGACGTAGGGCGGAAGCGCGCAGCGCCTCCGCCATGGGATCTATGCCGATGGGTCGAATGACAGAGGCGCTGCCCGCCTCCGCCCCACGAACCCCTCACCCCACCCGGTTCTCAATCAACTCACCCACCACGCCCGGATCGGCCAAGGTCGACGTATCCCCCAACCCATCCGTCTCATTGGCCGCGATCTTGCGCAAAATCCGTCGCATGATCTTGCCCGAGCGCGTCTTCGGCAGACCCGGCGCCCACTGGATCGCATCCGGCGTCGCAATCGGCCCGATCTCCTTGCGCACCCAAGCCACAAGCTCCTTACGCAACGCCTCGCTCGGCTCAACGCCCGTCTTCAGCGTCACATAGGCGTAGATGCCCTGGCCCTTGATGTCGTGCGGGAAGCCAACCACCGCGGCCTCCGCCACATCGTGATGCGACACCAGGGCCGACTCAACCTCCGCCGTGCCCATCCGATGGCCCGACACGTTGATCACGTCATCCACCCGCCCGGTGATCCAGTAATACCCGTCCTCATCCCGCCGCGCCCCGTCCCCGGTGAAATACAGGCCCGGAAACACCGAGAAATAGGTCTGAATGAACCGCTCATGGTCGCCATACACGGTGCGCATCATGCCCGGCCACGGCCTGGTGATGCACAGCAGACCATCCGTGGCGCCCTGCAGCTCGTGCCCTTCCGCATCCACCAGCTTCAGCACCACACCTGGCAGCGGCTTCGTGGCCGAACCCGGCTTCAACGCAATCGCCCCCGGCAGCGGCGCAATCATCAGCCCGCCCGTCTCGGTCTGCCACCACGTGTCCACAATCGGGCAGCGGCTGTCACCCACCACGCGGTGATACCAAAGCCAGGCCTCCGGATTGATCGGCTCACCCACCGAGCCCAGCAGCCGCAGCGAGGCACGCGACGTCGCCTGCACCGGCGCCTCGCCATCGCGCATCAGCGCGCGAATGGCCGTGGGCGCGGTGTAGAAGATGTTCACCTTGTGCTTGTCCACCACCTGCCAGAACCGGCTGGCATCCGGATAGCTCGGCACGCCCTCGAACATCAGCGTGATGGCGCCATTGGCCAACGGCCCATACACGATATACGAATGCCCGGTCACCCAGCCCACATCGGCGGTGCACCAGTAAACCTCGCCATCCTTGTAATCGAACACCTTCTCATGGGTGTAGCTCGCCCACACCATGTAGCCGCCCGTGGTGTGCAGCGCCCCCTTCGGCTTGCCGGTGGAGCCGGAGGTATACAGGATGAACAGCGGATCCTCCGCCCCCATCGGCTCCGGCGCCGCCTCGGCCGGGGCGGCAGCACACAACGCCGCGAAATCATGGTCGCGCCCCTCCTGCATCGCCACAGTGCCGCCGGTCACCTTCACCACCAGCACATGCGTCACCTCCGGACAGGTCTTCAGCGCCGCATCCGCATTAGCCTTCAGCGCCACCGAACGCCCGCCGCGCCGCCCCTCATCGGCGGTGATCAGCACCTTCGCCCCGGCATCCTGAATGCGCTGCGCCAGGCTCTCCGGCGAGAAGCCGGCGAACACGATCGTGTGCACCGCCCCCACCCGCGCGCAGGCCAGCATGGCCACCGCCGCCTCCACCACCATCGGCAGATACAGGCACACCCGGTCGCCCTTCTTCACGCCGATATCGCGCAACACATTGGCCAGCCGGCACACCCGCCCATACAGGTCGCGATACGTCACATGCTCGGAGGAATTCGGGTTGTCCCCCTCCCAGATGATCGCCGTCTGATCGCCACGCGTCGCCAGATGCCGATCCAGGCACGAGACGGAGGCGTTGAGCACACCATCCTCGAACCACTTCACCCGCACATCGCCCGTGAAATCGCCAGACAGAATCTTGGTCGGCGGCGTCATCCAGGCAATGCGCCGGCACTCCCGCGCCCAGAACGCATCGGGGTTGGACGCGGCCTCGGCATACAGCGTCTCATACTGGGCGGCAGTGATATGGGCGGTCGCCGCGATCTCGGGGCGCACGGGGAAGAGAGTGTCGGACATTGTTGTGTTCCGTTCTGATTTGACCAACAGAGGACGAGCGCTTGTCTGTGATGCCCCGTCTTCCCCCCGGTGTCCGGCGCATCACCACCCGTTGCGCGCCAATCTAGCCCGTCCCGCACAACCCCGCTAGCCGGGCGGTTGAAGTCCGAAACGGGCCATGTTTTTGAGGCGCGGGCAGGGCTTCTTTTTTTGAAAAAAAAGAAGCAAAAAAAATTTTAGCCTTTAAGGCCGCCCAGATCGCACAGATGCGCCCAGTGTTCTACAGACACTGGGACAACCGACAGGCGCGACAGGCGGATCAGCGCAAAACCTTCAAGAGCCGGGTCCGCTTTGATCTGGGCCAATGTCACCGGCCGTGGCAGAGGGCATACCGCCTTCATGTCCACGCAAACCCACGGGCTGCCCGGCTCGGCTGACGGATCGGGATACGCCTCGCGCACCACCTCCACCACACCCACAATCTCCTTGCCGATGTTCGAATGGTAGAAGAACGCCATATCCCCCAGCCGCATCGCCGCCAGGTTCAGCTTGGCCGAATGGTTGCGCACCCCGGTCCATGGCTCCACGCCATTGGCCACCTGCTGATCCCAGGAGAACGCATCCGGCTCGGATTTGACCAGCCAGCGCCCGCTCACAGACGCTGCCCGTCTTTATACACCGCACGAAACGGGCGAACGACCGTGCTGGCAAACAGCCCGGCCTTGGCATACGGGTCATTCGCAGCAAAACCCTCGGCCTCCGCCTGGTCGGCCGCCTCGATGATCAGCACGCTGCCGCAGGGCTTGCCCTCGACATCAAGCATGGCGCCGGCATTGGCAATGCGGGATACCTCGCCATCCAGAAACGCCAGATGGGCGTCCCGCGTCGCCATGCGGGTTTCCAGATGGCCTTCTCTGTCGGTGCAGATCAGGGCGAAGAGCATGGGCGTGTCCTTGTCATGGTTGCAGGAAGATTAGAGGATGGAGAGGATGCTTCAAGTTCCGCGGGGAGGCTCCAAATGTCGGACATGACATCAACCACGGCTCAAGCTGCGGGCGGGCGCAACCTGCATCGCTTTGCCAATCCCGGCCAGTTCCTGCGCCTGTCGGCGCGCGTGCTGCCGCCGGTGGCCGCGATCGGTCTCGTGCTGACCTTGACAGGCCTGGTCTGGGGCCTGTTCTTCTCCCCGTCGGACTGGCAGCAGCACGACGCCGTACGAATCATGTACGTGCACGTGCCTTCCGCCTGGCTCGCCTCCTTCGGCTATTTCTCCCTGGCCCTGGCCTCGGCCTCGGCGCTGATCTGGCGTCATCCGCTGGCCGATCTGGCGGCCGTCGAGATCGGCCCGGTGGGCGCCGCCTTCACCGCACTCTGCCTCGCCACCGGCTCACTCTGGGGCAAGCCGATGTGGGGGGCCTGGTGGGTGTGGGACGCGCGGATGACCTCCGTGCTGGTGCTGTTCTTCCTCTATCTCGGCCATATCGCACTCGTTCGCGCGTTCGACGATCCGCAGCGTGGCTACCGCGCTGGCGCCATCCTGGCGCTGGTCGGCGTGGTGAACCTGCCGATTATCAAATACTCGGTGGAATGGTGGAACACGTTGCACCAGCCCGCCTCGATCACCCTCACCGGTGCGCCCACCATGGCGCCCTCCATGCTCTGGCCGCTGCTGCTGGCGGCCATCGGCGGCATGTTCGGCTTTTCCGCCCTCGTCATCGCGCGGCTGCGCGCAGCCGTCATGGAACGCCGCATCCGCGCGCTGACCATGGCGCAGATCAGGGATGTCGCATGACACATCTTCCCTTCATCATCGCCTCCTACGGGCTGTCGGTGCTGGTCGTCGCAGCCTTGGCACTCAATGCAGCCCGCCGCGCCTCCCGGGCCCGCGCCAAACTCGCCAGCCTGGATGCGCGCGCCCAGGAAAAAAGGGCCGCAAGATGAAACGCAAACATCGCCGCATGCTGCTGGTCGGCGCCCTGGTGCTTGGCCTCGGCTCCGCCACCATCCTGGTGTTCCAGGCCTTCCGCAGCACCGGTGAACTCTTCGTCGTGCCGTCCAAGATCGCAGCCGAGGCGCCCAAGGGCGACCGTGTCTTCCGCCTCGGCGGCATGGTGGAGGCCGGCAGCCTGAAACATCTGCAGGAGGGCAGCCGCCCCGCGGTGCGCTTCCGCGTGTCGGACGGTGTCGCCAGCGTGGATGTCACCTATGTCGGCATCCTGCCGGACCTGTTCCGCGAAGGCCAAGGTGTGGTCACCATGGGCAAGCTGCAGCCGGATGGCAGCTTCGCCGCCCAGGAGGTGCTGGCCAAGCACGACGAGAACTACATGCCGGGCGACATGGCGGACGAGCTGAAAAAAACCGGCTGGAAGCCCGAGAACGGCGCCCCGCCGCCTGCCGCGTTGTGGAACGCCGCCCAGAAGAACGCAGCGCTTTCCAGCACCAAGGTGGGTGGATGATCCCCGAACTCGGCCATTTCGCACTCGCTCTGGCGATTGCCTTCGCACTCGCCCAGGCGGTGATCCCGCTCTGGGGGGCGCATCGCGGCGATGTGCGGCTGATGCAGGCCGCACCGGCCCTGGCACTCGGCCAGGCCCTGGCGCTGTCCGTCTCGTTCGGCTGCCTGATCTATGCCAGCGTGATGGACGATTTCACCGTCCTCAACGTGGCGGAGAACAGCCACACGCTGAAACCGCTGCTCTACAAGATCACCGGCGCCTGGGGCAGCCATGAGGGCTCGATCCTGTTCTGGTGCCTGATCCTGGGCCTGTGTGGTGCTGCCGTGGCCCTGTTCAGCGCGCCGTTGCCCGCGAGCCTGCGCGCGCGGGTGCTGGGCGTGCTGGCGTTGTCCGCCTTCGGCTTCGAGCTGTTCACCCTGATCGAAAGCAACCCCTTCGCCCGGATCTGGCCCGCCCCCGACAACGGGCGGGACATGAACCCGCTGCTGCAGGACCCGGGCCTCGCTTTCCATCCGCCCATTCTCTATTCCGGCTATGTCGGCATGGCGATTCCCTTCGCCTTCGCCATCGCGGCCCTGCTCGAAGGCCGGATCGACGCCGCCTGGGGCCGCTGGGTCCGCCCCTGGACGCTGGCCGCCTGGTGCTGCCTCACCGGCGGCATCGCCCTTGGCTCCTGGTGGTCGTATTACGTGCTGGGCTGGGGCGGGTTCTGGTTCTGGGATCCCGTCGAAAACGCCTCGCTGCTGCCCTGGCTCACCGCCACCGCCCTGCTGCACTCCGCCATCGTGGTCGAAAAGCGCGAGGCGCTGAAGATCTGGACCGTGCTGCTCGCCATCGGTGCCTTCGCCTTCTCGCTCTCCGGCACCTTCCTGGTGCGCTCCGGCATTCTCAACTCCGTGCATTCCTTCGCCAACGACCCGGCGCGCGGCGTGTTCATCCTGGGCCTGCTCGGCCTGCTGATCGGCGGCTCGCTGCTGCTGTTTGCCATCCGCGCCCCGCTGCTCGGCGCCTCCGGTGTCTTCGCCGCGGTCTCGCGGGAGGGCGCCCTGGTGATGAACAACATCCTGCTCTGCTCGATCACCGCCGTGGTGCTCACCGGCACGATGTATCCGCTGTTCGCCGATCTGCTGCTCAGCCAGAAGATCTCGGTGGGCCCGCCCTTCTACAACGCAACCGTGCTGCCGCTGGCCGCCCCGGTCTTCGTGGCGATGGCGGTGGGGCCGCTGATGTCGTGGAAGCGCACCGCCTTGATGCCGGCCCTGCTCAAGCTTTGGTGGGTGGCGCTGATCGCAGCCATCGTGGGCATCGTCGCCACCTTCGGCATGAACGCCCTGCCGGCCCTGTTCATGGCCGCCGCCGCCTGGATGATCCTCGGCGCGTTCGCCGACATCATCGAGCGTATCCGGCTGTTTCGCATCCCGCTCGCAAGCTCGCTCTCCCGCCTGGTCTCGCTCCCTTTGCAGGCCTTCGGCACCACGCTCGGCCATGCCGGCCTTGGTGTCACGGTCGCGGGCATCGCCGGCATGTCGATGGCGGTGCAGGAGGTGGTGCTGGTCAAGCCCGGCGCCACCGTGCATCTGGCCGGCTATGACTGGACGCTGCAGGAGCTGCACGACGCAGCCGGCCCCAACTACAACGCCCGGGTCGCCACCATCGCGGTGCGCCGGGATGGCCGGCTGATCACCACGCTCGCCCCGGAACGCCGCGCCTTCACCACCCAGACCATGACCACCACCGAAGCCAAGATCCACACCAACCTCACGCGAGACCTCTACGCCGTGCTCGGCGAGGAGCGCGACGGTGCTGCCGTGCTGCGCCTGCACGACAACACGATGGCCCCGCTGATCTGGCTCGGCGCGCTGGTGATGGCGGCCGGTGGCGCCTGCTCCCTGGCCGATCGGCGGCTGCGCGTGGCGGCCCCCAAACGCGCCGCCAAATCCGATGCCTTGCTCGCGGGGCGCACGTGAATCGCAGGCTTCTGCTCGCCGCCCCGTTCGGCGTGGCCCTGCTCGGCGGCGGGGCCTTCTACGCCATGCTGCGCGGCCTGCAGACCGGCAGCTTCGACCCGCGCGGCGTGCCCAGCCAGCTGATCGGCAAGCCCTTGCCGGAGTTTCAGCTGCCAGGCTTCTCCCGCGCCGATGTGCTGGCCCGGAAGCGCCCGGTGATCATCAACTTCTTCGCCTCCTGGTGCGTGCCCTGTGTGGACGAGGCGCCAACGCTGATGGCCCTGCATCAGCGCGGCGTGCCGATCTGGGGCATCGCCTACAAGGACAAGCCGGCCGCAACGCAAGGCTTTCTCGCCCGCCACGGCAACCCGTTCACCAACCTGGCCAGCGACGAGCCTGGCCTTGTCGCCATCGACTGGGGCGTCACCGGTGTTCCGGAAACCTACCTGATCGACGCGCAGGGCATCGTGCAATGGCGCTTCGTGGGCCCCCTGCCGGATGCCGCGGTGGACGGTCTGTCGAAGCTGGTGGCGTCATGATGCGCGCCATCCTGCTGGTGCTGCTGCTGCTGGCCCGCCCGGCCTGGGCGATCAGCGACCCCGCCGAGGCCTTGCCTGACCCCGCCGCCGAGGCCCGTGCGGTGGAAATCGGCAGTCAGCTGCGCTGTCTGGTCTGCCAGAACGAAAGCATCGAGGACAGCGGCGCCGACCTCGCCCGCGATCTGCGCCATATCGTGCGCGAGCACGTGGCAAAGGGTGAGACCGACGCGCAGATCACCGCCTGGATGGTGGCGCGTTATGGCGATTTCGTGCTGCTGCGCCCCAAGGTCACTTGGGGCACCGCCCTGCTCTGGGCGTCGCCGGTGCTGGCACTGCTGGTGGCAGGCGGCCTCGCCTTGGGCCTGCGCCGCCGCAGCCCGCCCGCCGCCCCCCTGTCCGCCGAA
This sequence comes from uncultured Rhodospirillales bacterium, assembly GCA_903924855.1. GTDB lineage: Bacteria > Pseudomonadota > Alphaproteobacteria > Acetobacterales > Acetobacteraceae > CAIQQQ01. The sequence continues at coordinate 47,701 of CAIYCW010000015.1, forward strand.
GAACAGCAGCGCCTCGCGCGGCTGATGGAGAGCTGACCCTGCCCGATCCGATCTTTCTGCTGTTCGGCGCCCTTGCGCTGGCAAGCCTTGTCCCCTTGCTGATCGCCCTGCGCCGCCCTCCCGCCGCCCGCGGCAGGCGCGAGACTGCGCTTGCCCTGCACCGCGCCCAGCTCACCGAGCTGGACCGCGACCTCGCCGAAGGCCGCATCGAGGCGGACGCCCATCAAGCCGCACGGCTGGAGGTGCAACGCCGCCTGCTCGCCGCCGCCGACCTCAAGGATGAGGCCACGCGCGGTGCCAGCCGGCTGCCGCTGATCATCACCGCAATCCTGGTGCCGCTGGCCGCCGAAGGCCTCTATCTCATCAACGGCCAGCCGGACATGCCCTCCGCCCACGCCGCAAGCGCGGCCGAGACCGCCCAGCAGAACGCCGACGCCGAACAGCTGATCACCACGCTGCGCGCCCGCCTCGCCACCATGGACCCGAAAGACCCGATGACCGGGCAGGGCTATGTGCTTCTCGGCAACGCCGAGGCCGGCCGCGATCACCTGAAGGAGGCCGCCGCCGCCTGGTCCCGCGCACTCGACTCCGGCTTCGACCCTGCCCTCGCCGCCCAGGCCGCCGAAGCCCAGCTGCGTGTGGACGGCAAGCTGACCGACCAGACCCGCGCCCTGTTCCAACGCGCCCTGGCCGAAGCGCCGCCTGATGCACCTTGGAAAAACCTCGTCCAGCAAAGCCTCTCCGGCGTGATGCCGTAAACCGAGGGCGCGTGATGAGGCCATGGGGCAGTATTGTCTTCAAAACCGCCCTCCACGGGCTGGAAGCACCGCTGTGGCGCACCCCGCCCTGGCTGATCGCAGCCCGCATGCAACGCTACCGCCGCCGCATGGGACGATGGCCGCGTGTCATGCGCCCCCGAACCATGAACGAAAAGCTGCAGCACCGTCTGATCTTTGACCGCCGGCCAATTCTCACCACACTCACCGGCAAGCTCGAATCTCGCAGTTACGTCACACAGCGCCTGGGCCGGTCAGATGCACAGGCCGGTCTTCTGGCTGTTGCGCGCAGCGTGGCGGATCTCGCCACTCTCCAGCTGCCGCCCCGCTACATCATGAAATCAAGCCATGCCAGCGGCCGCTACCGGGTTGTCACACCCCAGCAGCCATTGGCCCAGGACGCGCAATCTGCCCTGGTGGCCGCCTGGCTCGCCGAGGATTACGGCCGGAGATTTTTGGAACCCAACTACCATGGCCTCGAACGCTGCGTCGTCTTCGAGGAATTGCTGGCCTGGCACGGCGCCCTCCCGCTCGACGTCAAGGTGTTTTGCTATCAGGGCGAGCCGCGCTGGCTCTATCTGGTCAGCGGACGGCCACATGCAGCCATGGACAGTTTCGTTGATCTCGCCTGGAACCGTCTGGCCGTGCAGCAGGCCGATCACCCCGCGCACGACATCCTTCCGCCCCGCCCGGCCTGCCTTGAAGCCCTGCTGCGCGATGCCGCCACCCTCTCCGCGGGCCTCGATCATCTGCGCGTTGACATGCTGGTGACCGATCACGGCTATCGCGTGGGGGAACTCACAGTCGCCAACGGCAGCGGCATGGTGCTCTACGATCCGCCATCCTATGACGAAGTTTTCGGGGCCATGTGGCAGTTGCCACCGCTTCGCGTGCTGCGCGGCTGGCGCTGACCTACGGCGCCGGCCACGCCATGACCTGATGGCCCAGAAACACCGTGAACCGCGTGGCGCTGATCACCACGCTGCCCGCCTCGGTGATGTCAGCGAACCCCGCGCCATACTGGTCAAGCATCTGCGCCAGGCTGCGGCCCCGCGCCACGATCATCACATCCGACCCGGGTTCCGGCCGCGGCCGGAACAGAAATTCCCGCGCGTCCCGGTTCAGCACCACAACGCGATAGTCCGGGCCGAGCCCGATGCCGATCTTGCCGGCATCGGCCCAGGACAAGGCAGCCACGGGAGTGGATGGATCGGGCAGGGCAGCGCGCAGGCCGGCCCAGGAGCGTGCCTGCAGCAGTGGGTCTTTCGGCAGGTTGAGCGGCAGATTGATCGCAATCAGCGCCACCACGATCACCGCGCCCAGTAACCCAGCGGTGACCCGTGCCGCGCGCGGCGCCCAGGTCCGGGCCGCCAGAAACACCCCAAGCGCCGGGTACAGCATCAGGTATCCGGGTGCCGCCCAGTGAAACAGCACCTGGCGCGACCAGATCGCAACCACGGCGAACAGCACGATCGGCGGCGCCGCCAGAAACGCCAGCAGCCGCGCCGCCCCCGCCGGCCCGCGCAGCGCCGGCCATCCCACCCGCATCAACCCCAGCCAGATCCACGGCAACACGAACAGCGCCTCGCCGCCCAGCACCACCACCGGCCCGAACAGATGCAGGCTCGCAGCCGCCGCCCGGCCGGATTGGAACGCAAGCGAGGCAAAACCATGCTGCGCGTTCCACACCACCACCGGGGCGAACACCAGCCCTGCCACCAGCCCCGCCACGTAAAGCTGCGGCCGGGCAAACCACACGCGTTGGCCCGGTGTCGCCAACAGATACAAGACAAGCCCGAACCCGGTAAGTGCCGCCGTATATTTCGACAGAATGGCCAGGCCAAAGCACAGCCCGGTGCCCATCCAGGCCCGCCAGGCGCCGGTCGCAAGCGCCCGCTCGGCGCACAGCGCGGCACCCAGCAGCGCACAGACCAAAGGCCCATCCGGCAACACCCAGGAGCCGGTGGTGAGGCCAAACACCGGCGACAGGTTGAACGCCACCACCGCCCAGAATCCGGCCCGCGCGCCACCAAGCCGCGTGCCCAGCCGTGCCATCAGCGCGCTTGAAAGCGCAAACAGCGCAATGAACGGCAGCCGCACCACCAGCGCCGCCTCGGTGCCGGCCAGATCCACCATGCCGCGCGCCATCCACCACGCGATCGGCGGATGATCGAAATAGCCCCATTCCAGCGGCCCGCGCCCGGCCACCACCATGTAGCTCTCGTCAATCCCCAGCCCAAGCAGCGCCGCCAGAACGAGGCGCAGCGCCGTCGCCGCAACAATCAGCATCAACACGGGATGCGCGCGCATCCCGCTCACCACGTCAGACAACCGTCATTGCGAGCGCAGCGAAGCAATCCATCGAACCCCTGGCACGCGCCATCATTCCACGGAGCGCTTCGCCGCACGCGCAACAACAATCGTGTCTCAGGCCGCAATCGTCTTCTGCGTCTGCTCGCCCAGACCCTCGATGCCCAAATGCATGGTCTGGCCCACCTTCAGGAACACCGGCGGCTTCTTGCCCAGCCCCACACCCGGCGGCGTGCCGGTGGAGATCAGATCACCCGGGTGCAGCGTTATGAAACGGCTGACATAGCTCACCAGCGTCTTCACGCCGAAGATCATCGTCTTGGTGCTGCCGTCCTGCATGCGCACACCGTCCACGTCCAGCCACATCTTCAGGTTCTGCGGATCGGGCACCTCGTCCTTCGTCACCATCCACGGACCCGTGGGGCCGAACGTGTCCGCGCCCTTGCCTTTGTCCCAGGTGCCGCCGCGCTCCATCTGATATTCGCGCTCGGACACATCGTTGATCACGCAATACCCGGCCACATGGTCCATCGCATCCTCTTCGGACACGTAACGCGCCGTGGAGCCGATCACGATGCCGAGCTCAACCTCCCAATCGGTCTTCACCGAGCCGCGCGGGATCATCACGTCGTCATTCGGCCCGCAATAGGCGCCGAGCGACTTCAGGAACACGATCGGCTCCTTCGGGATCGGCGAGCCGGTCTCCTCGGCATGGTCGGCATAGTTCAGCCCGATGCAGACGAAGTTCAGCGGCCGCGCCACGCAGGGCCCGATGCGCGGAGAGCCATGCACGATGGACAGTGTGTTGGGGTCGATCTGCGCCAGTTCCGCAAGCTTGGCGGGTGACAGCGTGGCGCCGTTGATGTCCGGCACAAAATCATCAAGTGCGCGAATGCGGCCCTCGCTGTCCAGCAGGCCGGGTTTCTCGGCGCCAACAGGGCCGTAACGGAGCAGTTTCATGTTCGTTTCCTCGTGCAGGTCACTTCAGGACAGACCGGGTATCCCGCATCCTCCTGCCTCATGCAATCGGCGGCATCCGGCTGTGGAAATCGGTGTCGCGCTGATAGGCATCGGCGGCACACAGCAGGATCGCCTCGTCAAACGGCCGCGCCGCCAGCTGTAGCCCGATCGGCAAACCGTTCGAATCAAACCCGCAATTGAGGCTGATCGCCGGCAGACCCAGATAGTTGAATGGCCGCGTGTTCACCGACACCGCATTGAACCGCGCCACCACGCCGCCATCGCCCTCGCCTTGCGCGAACCGGTCCACATCGGTGGCAGCCCGGGTCGGCAGCAGCGTCGGGATGGTGGGTGTGGCGATCAAATCCACCTGGCCGAACACCTCGGCCGCGAAGGCCCTCAGAATGGCGCCGCGGCGCGACAACGCCTCCACGTAATAGGTGCCGGGGATCGCGGCCCCGGCATAGAGCCGCGCTGCCAGATGTGGCGCGTAATCCTGCGCCCGGCCGCGCATCCAGCGCGCATGGATCGTCGCCCCCTCCACCCGCGAGACGATGCCCACATAGGTGTTGATCGCCTCCATCAACGGCAGATCGATGCGTGAGATCACCGCCCCCCGCGCTGCCAGCACCGCGCAGGCCGCCTCGATGGCCGCCTGAACCTGCGGATCGGCGGCCGTCATCAACGCCCCGGTGGGAATGCCGATGCGCAGCCCGCGCACATCGCCGGTCAACGCCGCCATGTAATCCGGCACGGGCTCGGCGGCACTGGTCGGGTCGGCAGGATCATGCCCCGCGATCACCTGCAGCATGATCGCGCAATCCCGTGCGTTGCGCGCCAGCGGCCCCGCATTGTCCGCACTGAACGAAAGCGGCATCACCCCGCGCCGCGACACGCGCGTCTGCGTGGGCTTCAGCCCGGTCACCCCGCAGGCCGCGGCCGGCAGCCGGATCGACCCGCCGGTGTCCGACCCCAGCGAGGCAAAGGTGGCACCGGCGGCCACGGCAGCCCCGGAGCCGGAGGAGGAGCCGCCCGTGATGTAATCCGTGTTCCACGGGTTCTTGCAGTCACCGAAGGCCGCGTTGTGCCCGGTCGGATTCTGCGCGAACTCGGCCATGTTCAGCCCGGCAAAGGTGAAGCTTCCGGCAGACTCCAGCCGCTCGATGACGGTTGCCGTGATGGTCGGCACAAAATCCCGCCTTATCGCGCTGCCGCAGGTGCAGGGCTTGCCGGCCTGGTAGTACATGTCCTTGTGCGCCAGCGGAATGCCGGGCAGGGCGCCGTTGCGCGGCATCCGGGCAGCTACATCCCGGGCCGCCTGCGCATCCACCCAGATCGCCGCGTTCAGCTTTGGCTGCACCATCTGCAGCCGCTCCAGGCAGGCCTCCAGCAGGGCTGCCGCCCCACCATCGCGCCCCACGGCGATGGCATCGGCCAGGGTCAGATCGGCGAGGCTCATCGCTTCGCCTCCCGCAGCGCCGCCTCGAACGCCGAGGGTTCCTCCTCAAAACCCAGGCTTTCGCGCAGCGCCTCGAAGGCTCCAATCACCAGCCGCAGGTCTTCGGTGAATCGATGTGCCGCCGGGTTGGGCGGGGTGATGCCGTGCCAGAGTGCTATGGCAGCCTCGGTGTCCGCCACGAAATCCGCCATCCCGCACCCCGCCTCAATTCATGCCGGATGCAGTGCAGCATGAAGCTTGTCGCGATCCAAGGCCCCTTCCCAGGCACAGACCACAATCGTTGCAACCCCGTTGCCCACCACGTTGGTGAAGGTCAGCGCCATCGACATGAAGCGGTGAATGCCCAGCACCAGCCCGATCGAGGCCAGGGGAATGGTCCCCGCCGTGGCCAGGGTTGCCGCCAGCACCACGAACGCCGCCCCGGCAATGCCGGCCGCCCCCTTGGAGGTCAGCAGCAGCACCGCCATCAGCGCCAGCTGCTGCCCAACGGAAAGCGGCGTGTCCGTCGCCTGCGCCAGAAACACCGCGGCAAACGCCAGATACAGCGCCGTGCCGTCCAGGTTGAACGAATAGCCGGTGGGAATCACCAGCCCCACCACGCTCTCGTCACACCCGGCCCGCGTCATCTTCGCCATCAGCTGCGGCAGCACCGTCTCGGAGGAGGTGGTGGCCAGAATGATCAGCAATTCCTCGCGCAGATACACGATCAGCCGGAACACGTTGAACCCGGCCAGCTTGGATGCCACCCCCAGCACAAGGGCGATGAACACCGCACAGGTCAGCCAGAATTCCGCCAGCAACCGCGCCAGCGAGATCAGCGAGGCGATCCCGAACGTCCCCACGGTGGACGCCATGGCACCGAACGCCGCAAACGGCGCCGCCAGCATGATGATGCCGACCACCCGGAACAGGATCTTCGAAACCCCCTCCAGCAGCGCCAGCACTGGCTTGCCCGCATCCCCCACCAGGATCAGTCCGAAGGCGAACAGCACCGAGAAGAACAGCACCTGCAGTACGTCCCCCGCGGCAAACGCCCCCACCGCCGAGGTCGGCACGATGTGCAGGATGAACTCCACAACCCCCAGATGCGTCGCCTGATCGGCATAGGCCTTCACTGTGGCCGCATTCAGCGCCGCCGGATTGACATGCATGCCATCGCCCGGCTGCCCGAGATTGACCGCCAGCAACGCCAGGATCAGCGCCAGCGTGGTGATGATCTCGAAATAGACCAGCGCCTTGATCGCCACCCGGCCCACCCGCTTCATGTCCCCCATCTTGGCAATGCCATGCACAACCGTGCAGAAGATGATGGGGGCGATGATCATGCGGATCGCCTGGATGAACAGATCGCCCAGCGGCTTGAACGCCGCCCCGCTGTCGGGCACGAAATGCCCAAGGGCAATGCCCACCACGGTGCCGATCAGCACCTGCCAGGTCAGCTGGCGATACCAGGGCTTGTGGGCGGTCAGCGTGGTGCTCATGCCGAAAATCCGTAAAGCCGTTGCGGGTTGTCCACCAGCAGCGCCTGCTGCAGGGCGGCGGTGGGCGCGATCAGCGGGATCAGATCGGTCAGATCCCCGTCATTGGGCATCCATTTCACATTCGGATGCGGCCAGTCCGTGCCCCACAGCACCCGATCCGGTGCCGCCTCCACCAGGGCGCGGGCGAACGGCACCGCATCGGTGAAGGGCGGCCCCTCGGTGGACACACGCTCGGAGCCGCACACCTTCACCCAGGCATTGTCCAGCTGCATCAGCCCAAGCAGCGCCTGAAACGCCGGTTGCTCCACGCCCTGCTTCGCCACCACACGTCCCATATGGTCGATGATGAACGGCACCGGCAGCCTGCGGCACATCGGCGCCAGCTCCTCGATGTCCTTCGCATCCAGATGCAGCACCAGATGCCAGCCCAGCTCCACCAGCTGCGCCACCACCCGGTCGAACACCTTCTGCTCCGGCCGGCCGCCCAGATGCTGCACGAAGTTGAACCGCGCCCCGCGCACGCCGATCGCGTGCATGCGGGCCAGCTCCGCCTCGGAGAACTGGTCGTCGATCACCGCCACCGCCCGCCAGCGCCCGCCGGCCCATTCCAGCGCATCCAGCGTCGCCGCATTGTCGGTGCCATGGCAGCTCGCATGCACGATCACCGCGCGCTCCAGCCCCAGCTTCGCATGCAGCGCCGCCAGCGCCTCACGCGGCGCATCCGGCGGCGTGTAGCTGCGATCGGCGGCATAGGGAAACCGCGAAGCCGGCCCGAACACATGGCAATGCGCGTCGCATGCCCCCGCCGGCGCCTTGAAGGACGGCGTTCTGGTGTCGGGATCGGGGCCGGGGATCGGCTTCATGGCACGCTTCCTCATCGTTGCTCTTGTCGGTCATCAGAGTGCCGCGATCGCCAAGGCGCAACAAGCGCCCTTGCTGACCGGCACAGAGCTTGGTTGTCTCCTCTCGGACCGGATACGTCGCATGCGAAAATCCGGAATGGTTATAGCAGTCGGTCATAGCTACCGGTTATGGCATCCCGCTTGGCACTGGCACGGAGACGATGATGAGCAAGGCCCTGGAGTTCACCGTGCCGTTCCTGGCCGAGACGGCTGAAATCCGCGTCGATCCCTGGGGCATCTCGCACATCAAGGCCGCCTCGCGGCACGACGTGTTCTTCGCCCAGGGCTTCAACGCGGCGCGCGACCGGCTCTGGCAGATCGATGTCTGGCGCAAGCGCGGCCTCGGCCGCCTCGCCGCCGATTACGGCCCGGGCTTCCTCGCACAGGATCGCGCCTGCCGCCTCTTCCTCTATCGCGGCGATGAGGCCGCCGAATTGGCCGCCTATGGCACGCCAGACGCCCGTAGCATCACCGAGGCCTTCACCGCCGGCATCAACGCCTATATCGATCTCGCTCTCGCCGATCCCGGCCTGCTGCCGCCCGAATTCGCCAAGACCGACACGAAGCCCGAGAAATGGGACGCGTTCGACGTCGTGCGCATCCGCAGCCACGGCCTCGTGCGCAACGTGCTCTCCGAAGCCGCCCGTGCCCGCATCCTGGCGCGCGCCGATCTCCAGACCGACCTCGCCCGCCGCAGCATCGAGCCCGCGCACGACATCGCAATCCCTGACGGCTTCGACCCCGCCTGCGTGCCGGATGATGTGCTCGACCTGTTCCGCCTCGCCACTGGCGCCGTCGATTTCAGCCCCGAGCGTGGCGCCTCCAGCCTCGATGACGCCTGGCGCTGGACCAAGGTGACCGATCAGGGCGACGTCTATCTGCAAGGCTCCAACAACTGGGTGGTGGCAGGCTCCCGCACCGACACCGGGCGGCCGATCCTGGCGTCTGACCCACACCGCGCCCATTCACTGCCCTCGCTGCGCCAGATCGTGCATCTCACCACCCCCGATCTGGACGTGATCGGTGCCGGCGAGCCCGCCCTGCCGGGCCTGTGCATCGGCCACAACGACCACGCAGCCTTCGGCCTGACCATCTTTCCGATGGATCAGGAGGATCTGATCGTGCTGGAAACCCATCCGGACGACCCCAACCTGTTCCGCTGGCAGGATGGCTGGGAGCGGATGGAGGTGGTTCATGAGACCATCGCCGTGCGCGGCCACCCCGATCAGACGGTGGAGATGAAATTCACCCGCCACGGCCCGGTGGTGTGCGAAAAACCGGGCCTTGCCTTCGCCGTGCGCTCGGTGTGGTTCACCCCGGGCGGCAGCGCCTATTTCGCCTCCCTGTCCTATCTGGACGCCCGCTCCCCCCAGCAGTTCGAGCAGGCGCTGGCACATTGGGCGAGCCCCTCGGTCAACCAGGTCTACGCCGATCGCGATGGCAATATCGGCTGGTATGTGGCCGGATTCTCCCCGGTGCGGCCGAACTGGGACGGTCTGCTGCCAGTGCCTGGCGACGGGCGCTACGAATGGGCTGGCTTCACCGATTTCAGCCACCTGCCGAAAAGCCTGAACCCGGAAAAGGGCTACTTCGCCACCGCCAACGAGATGAACCTGCCGGATGGCTACGACAACGAAACCCACAAGCTGGGCTTCGAATGGGCCGAGCATTCCCGCTCGAACCGCATCCACCAGGTGCTCGACGGCGAGAACCGCCACACGCTCGCCGCCTCGATGGCGCTGCAGACCGATGACCACTCCATCCCCGCCGCCCGCCTCGGCCGGCTGATCGCAACCCTGCCAGGCCGCCCCGCCGCCCTGCTGCAAGGCTGGAACCACCGCCTCGACCGCCACTCTCCCGCGGCCGCGTTGCAGGAGGTCTGGTGGTCGAAACACCTCAAACCCGCCTTGTTCGACGCCGTCACCAAGGACGCCGAAATCCGCAAACTGCTCGCACCGGGCGACACCGAGACACTGCTCGCCCTGCTGGAGGATGCCGATCCCAGGCTTGGCGACATCCAGGCGCTGCTCGCCCGCACGCTGGACGCAGCCTTCGCCGATTGCGCCAGCCGGATGGGGGATGACCCATCTCTCTGGGCCTGGGGCAGGCTGCATCACGGCGCTTTCCCCCACCCGCTGGGGCGGATCACCGATCTGGCCGGGGTGGAGCGTGTGGCCAAGGGCGGCTCCGGCTCCACCGTGATGAATGCAGGCTATCGCCTGTCAGACTTCAAGGTCACCCATGGCGCGTCGTTTCGCATGGTGCTGGATGTCGGCAACTGGGATGCCAGCGTGGCGATCAACGCCCCCGGCCAGTCCGGCGACCCGCGCAGTGCGCATTACGGCGATCTCGCCACGAAATGGGCCGAAGGCGCGTATGTCCCGCTGCTGTATTCCAACGAGGCCGTCGAAGCCGCAACAATTCGGCGATACGTGCTGCGTCCGGCCTGAGACGGAATGTCGGCGCAGCCGGTGGTGCAACGCGCGTCAGATCGATCCGGATGAATTCACACAATCAGATGTCGTTTGATTGCTGATATGCATTTTTTTGAAACGGAGACAATTCGGCTCCACTGTTCAATTCGCCGAAACAGCGATTGTGAATGTCGGAAATTGTCGGCACTCTGCAGGCGGAGAAGTCCGCCAGGATAGCTGCAACATCGAGTGTGCCGGGGTCTGATCCGTTATTGGAACCCTGTTGTTTTGCATCATTCGGACAGTGTGACGCGCCCGCAACGATGCATCACCCACGTCGCACGCTGCCCCCGGCCTGGCACCTGAGGGAGAGCAGCCATGTCCAGCGTCAACACCACCGGCACCAACAGCTCCTCACCAACGGCGCCGGGCGGCGATGACATCGCATCCAACCTGACCAGCACAGACAGCACGAACTTCGCCGCCGCGACCGGCGGCGCGGGCTATACCGGCAACAGCGGCACTTCGGGCTCCCCAAGCGCCCAGTCCGGCACGGCGGGGGGCAACGCCACCGCGAATGCCGCCACCACGACCTCCAACACCTCGCCGACCCAGGCCAGCGCCAGCAGCACCGGCGGCTCCGGCGGCAATTCCGGCACCCCGGCCAGCGGTGGCTCAGGCGGGGCCGGCGGCGCGGGCGGCAATGCCAACTCCGTTTCGGTGGACACCAACACACTCGGCAACGGCACGGCCTACTCCGCAGCCAATGGTGGACAGGGCGGGAGCGGCATTCTGGGCAATGGCGGCGCCGGTGGCACGGCCCAGGGCTCGGCCACCGCCACCGGCCTGACGGCCCTGGCAACAACCGTCCTCGTCGGCGGGCCCGGCGGTTCGGCCAGTGGCACCAGTGGCAACAATGCAAGCGGGTTCAGTGGCGGCAGTGGCGGCAACGTCTCCGCCATCGGGATCACCTCCAACGCCACCTCCACCGGCACGCGCACCCTGCAGGCCAGCTTCACCGCCACCGCCGGTGTGACGCTTCAGGGCGGCAACGGCGGCAACGGCGCCAATGGCGCGAATGCGGGTGCCGGTGGATCGGGATATGCCAGCAACACGCTCGCAGCCTCCGCCCAGGCAGGGGATACGGTCGCGCTGCAGCAAGCGGTCGCGGGCGGCTATGGCGGCAACACGGACACAGGCACGGGCGGCGCCGCCGGCAGCGCGGAATCCGATCTGACCTTCATCGGCACGAGCTTCGAATCCGTCACCCCCTCCAGCAGCTATCTCGTCTCGGCAATCGGCGGCAATGGCGGCAACGGTGCCACAGGCGGAGTCGGCGGCAACGCGGTCGCTAACGCCTCGATCAGTGGTGGCGGCACGCAGGTCACTGCATCGGTCGAGGCCATCGGCGGCTATGGCGGCAACAGCTTCACCACCTCGGGGGCGGCCGCCGGCAACGCCACCGCCATCAGCAGCGCGGTCAGCACGGCCGCCAATGCCGTGGTCACCGCCAACACGGTTGCCATCGGCCATGCCGGCGGCAATGCCGGCAACGCGAGCGGCAACGGGATTGGCTACAATTCGGCTGGCAGCGGTGGCGCCGGCGGCAGCGTGGTCAACGCCTGGGCCAGCGCCACCGGCGTGGGCTCCCAGCTGACCGGCATCGGCTACGCCGCCTGCGCCATCGTCAATGCCACGGCAGGTGCCGGTGGCATCGCATCCGGAACCGGCACCGGCGGGGCCGGCGGTGGCATCACCGCCGCCGGGGCCTCGGCGGTCAGCTCAGGCCTTGCCATCAACGCCTATGCCACCGTCACTGCCACCGCGGGCGCGGGCGGCAATGTGGTCAAGGAGGTCAATGGCACCGGCGGCGGCGCCGGCGGCAACGGTGCATCGGTGACACTGAGCAACGCCGCCACCGGTGCGACCAATGACGGCGCCCTGTTCCTGACCCAGACCGCAACCGCGGGCGCCGGCGGCAGCGGGCTCGGCGGCGGCGGTGCCGCGGGCAATGCTGGCGCGGCCGGCTCGGCGCTGTCGCTGACCGACACATCATCGCAATATCTCAACGCCATCACCACGGCCACCGGCGGCGCCGGCGGCGGGGCGGATATCGGCAACGGGGCTGCGGGCGGGGCAGCCAACGCCAACACCACGCTGGCCGGCATCGTCACTGTCACAGGCACGGCCACCGCCCGGGCCGGGGCCGGTGGTGCCACCACGGCCGGTGCCGCCAGCGGCGGCGCCGGTGGGGCGGCGAATGCGGTGGTGAGTGTCACCGCCAACACCGCCACCGCAACAGTCACCATTCCCAACACCACCTTTCAGGTGTCTGGCGCCACCGGCACCGCAACGGCCACCGGCGGTGCCGGCGGCAGTTCCACCGCCGGCACAGGCGGTGTCGGCGGGCAGGCGACCGCCAGCGCCGCGGCGAACGGCCCGAGTGCGAACGGCGCCTCCAGCCTCACCGAACCGGTCGTGGCGACGGCCACCGCCACGGGCGGAGCCGGCGGGGCCTCAGGCACCGGCAATGGCGTCTCCGGCGGCGCCGCCGTGGCAAGTTCCGTGGCGGTCGGGCTTGGCAGCCAGGCCTGCGCCTCCGCCTTTGGCGGCACGGGCGGCACCGCCACCGGCACCGGCAACACGGGTGGCGCCGGTGGGTCGGCGAATGCCACCGCGTCCAGCACGGCCAGCGGGACGGCGCTTTACAACAACTGGGCGTTGACCCTGGTGGACGTCGTGGGCGGCGCCGGCGGGGCCGGGCTCAACGGCGCCTCCGGCGGTGCCGGCGCCGCGGTGCAGCTGAACAACAACGGCACCGACACCGCGGCCGCCAATGGCGATGGCTATGCCGAGATCGCAACCGGCGGCGCCGGCGGCGCCAGTGCCGGCGGCACCGCCGGGGCGGCCGGCAACGCAACCGTCTACCTCAACGAGACCAACACCACCGGCATCGGCCTCTACAGCGACCTGATCGGCTACAGCAACGTCCTCGAATCGCCCTATCTGCAGGCGACCGGCGGTGCCGGCGGGGCAGGCACGGCCGGCACCCAGGGTGCGGCGGGCGGCACCGCAACCGTCAGCGATGTTCTGTCAGGGGCAGGGGCTGTCTATGCCGATGCGCAGGCCACCGGCGGTGCCGGCGGCAGCTCCGCCACCACCGGCGTGCGCGGCGGCAATGGCGGCAACGTGGTGGCCAGCACCAGCGCCATCACCACCAGCAAGACCGCGACCGTCGAGGCCTCCCTTCTGCTGACCGGCGGCCAGGGCGGTGCGGCACAGGCCAGCAATGAGAATGGCGGCGCGGGCGGTTCGATCACCTCCGGCACCGCAAGCGCGCATGAGGCCAACAGCGGTGCCACCACCTCCTCCATCGGGGCCCTGGCCAGTGTCACCGCAACCGGCGGCACCGGCGGGCTGGGTCGCGCCGGCGGCGTGGGCGGTGCCGGTGGCGCCGTCTCCGGCGTGTCCGCCAACGCGGTCAGTGACGGCGCCGGGCCGGCCGGCGCCTCCGTGGTGATCATCGGTGGCGCCGGCGGCTCATCCGCAGGCGGCGGCACCGCCGGCACCGGTGCCTCGGTCAACATCACCAACCTCGCCACTGGCTCCACCCAGGGCGGAACCCTCACCTTGACGCAGGAGGCCACCGGCGGTGCCGGCGGTGAGGCGAGTGCCGTCGAATTCAGCGCGGGTGGGTCCGGCGGCACCGGTGGCACGGCTGGAACCGGCCAATCCACCCTCATCGTCTCCGACACTGCGGCCGCAACGCTGAACGCCACCAACGATGCCACCGGCGGGCGTGGTGGCGACAGCGATGTGGGCGCCGGTGCAGTCGGTGCCACCGCCATCACTGTCACCACGGTGAACGGGATCGGCAGCCAACTGACCAATTCAAGCGCCAGCGGCGGGGCAGGTGGCTGGTCCACCACCGGCAGCGGCGGGGCAGGCGGCAACGCCAGCGACACCGCCAATGCCAGCTCGACAGCAGCCAGCGGCTACACCAGTGCCGACCTCAACACCTCCGATTACGGCGGTGCGGGTGGGCAGGGCAGCGGCAGCGGCAATGCCGGCGGGGCGGGCGGCAACGTCACCAAATCGACGGCAAGCGTCGTGGTGACCAGCACCGCCACCTCCCTGGACTCGGTCCAGGCCGTGGCCCAGGGGCATGGCGGTGCCGGTGGTGCCGGCGTCTCGGGCGCCAATGGCGGCGCAGGCGGCGTTGTCAGCGGCATCACCGCAAGCGTGACCGACAGCGAGACCAGCGGGGTGGAGTCCGCCACCGTCCAGGCAACCGGTGGTGCCGGCGGCAGCACCGCCGGCGGCACCGGTGGCGTCGGCGGCAGCGAGACGATCGCAAACGCTGTCAGCACCAGCACGAATGCGGGATCGTCAACGCTCGTCCAGTTCGCAGCCGGCGGCAATGGCGGGTTCGACAGCGGCAGCACCGGCAATGCGGGTGCTGCCGGCAGCGGCAGTTCCAGCCTGACGACGACAGACACCACCAGCCGATCGTTGAACGTGAGCGTCACCGGCGCTGGTGGCAGCGGTGGTGCGGTCGCCGGGGGCCAGACCGCGAGCGCGGGCGGCAGCGGCACCGCCAATCTCGCTTTGGTTGCCACCGGCAACGTGACTGATGCTCAGGTGCAGGCCGATGGCGGTGCCGGCGGCGGCTCGTATCAGAGCAGCTACGCCGCCAACGGCGCCACCGGCGGCAGTGCCACCGGCAATGTGTCCGTTCAGGTGACGGGGGCCAACGCCACGGCCCAGATCATCGGCAGCGTGCTGGGGGGCGCCGGCGGCAATGGCTATGGCGCGGGCAATTCCGCGGGCAATGGCGCCGGCATCACCAACATACTGGCGGTCAGTGGCCAGTCGTTGGGTGGCGGCCTCAACGTCACCGCCAGTGACAGCGGCGGCAGCGGCGGCAGTGGCATCGCCGGTGCCAATGGCGGCAATGGCGGGTCCGCCAACCTGTTCAACGCGGTGAACGCGGTCTCCACCACCGGCAACGACGTGATCACCCAGAACGTGTCTGGCGGAGCGGGCGGTACTGCCAGTTTCAACTATGGCGGCGCCACCGGGTCCGCCGGCAATGGCGGTGCGGCCACCTCCACCCTCACCCGCAGCTTTGCCACCACCGGCACGCTGGTCGCCACGGTCAACGCCACGGGTGGGGCCGGTGGCGGCTATAACGGCAACACCGCAGGCGTGCCAGGCGGCACCGGCGGCAACGCCACAGCCGCCCTCACCACCAACAATGCCAGCACGGCGGGAACCGGACCGAGCAATACCTCAGGCTACGTCACGCTCGACAACGCAACCGCCACCGCCGGCAATGGTGGCAGCTCTGCCACCACGGGCGGCACAGGCGGCAACGCGCAGGCCACCACCAACGCCACCGCCACCGCGGGCGAAGGCGCTGTCGAAGCCGAGGCCACCGCCACCGCCGGCACCGGCGGGTATGGACCCACCGCCAACGGCGCCACCGGCAACGCGATCGCCTCCGCCACCGCCAACACCACCGCCTCCAATGGGGACGCCTACACCCTGGCGGTGGCCAGCGGCGGCTATTCCAGCGCCACCGCCACGGGTCTTGCCGCCAACGGCCTGCTGGCCTGTAGCGTGGCGCGTTCCACCGGCGTGATCGGCAATGCGGTGGCGAATGCCAGCACCGCAGGCGGGCTGATCGCAAGCCTGCAGGCCAGCGCCACCACGGCGGACAACATCCAGGCGGCCGCCGGCGCCAGTGCCCAGAACGGCGTCGCAGCCACCGCGGCCAACACCTATTACGACAACTCCTACGCCACCGCCGGCGGTCTGGTGACCTATTCAGGTCTCAGCAACAGCTCCAACGTGGGTGCGGTGTTCAACAACGCCGCCACCACGCTGTTTGGCACCGGTCTGCTCGGTGCCAGCTTCGGCACCAGCGCCACCGGCACCATCACCGCCAGTTCGTCCATCACCTACGACCTCACCGGAAGCCAGCTCTCGGCCGGCACGCTGGAACTTGGCCTGGTGGCGCCCTCGTCGTTCTCCAACACCACCGGCAGCATCAACGTCACCTTCCAGGTCTCGGTGCAGGGCGTGCAGGTGGTCAACCAGACCTTCAACACCGCCGCCGCCGCCACCACCTACTTCACCGACCATCTGGTCAGCCTCGGCGCGGAAAGTGTCGGCACGGTCAGCGGGCAGGAGCAGATCACCGTCTCCTATTCCGCCACCATGACCACCGGGCAGAATTTCGGGGTGGAGTTCACCCTCGGCGAGATCGGCACGGCCGCCCCGTCCATCAGCGGCACCCTGGCCGCCCAGGCGGTCCAGGACAATGCCACCATCGACCCGTTTGCCGGTGTCAGCATCACCGACACCGGCTCCGGCGAGACGGAGACGGTCACCATCACGCCGTCGGCCACCGGCCATGGCAGTTTCAGCAATCTGGGGGGCGGTGCCGTCAACGGCAGTGGTGTCTACAGCATCACCGGCAGCACCACCGCCGTCACCACGGCGCTGGACGCGCTGGTGTTCACGCCCAACGCCACAGGCGTGTCGCTCGGCAACCCCTACACGCTCGGCTTCACCATCCATGTCACCGACAGTGCCGCTGCCACCGCCACGGACAGCACCACGTCGCTGGTGATCTCCGCACCCTCGGTGGTGAACGGGGCGTTGGTGTCACAGGCCACCGGCCTGCAGGCCAACAGCGGCATCACCGCATTCTCGATCAGCGACAGCGCGGCCAACGTCGCTGCCGCCCTGACCGCGCTGCAATCGGACAGCAAGCTCACCGGCATCACGCTGACCGATGCCGGCACCCCCACACTCCAGCTCGCCTACGCGGCCTACATTGCCGATTCTGCAATTCTGGCCAAGATCACCAGCGCCTTTCAGCTCAGCGTTCTGGGCGCACCCGTCTCAGCGGCGCCCACGCTGAAATCGGCCAGCAAGGTGACGTCCTTCACCCTCACCGACACATCGGCCAACGTGGTGGCAGCCTTGGGCGCACTCTCGCTCGATGGCTCGCTCACCGGCATCAGCTTCACCGATGCGAGCCCCCCGGCTTTGTCCCTGACCGCATCGCAATTCTTGCAGGACCGGACTGTCCTGGCGCTTGTCACCTCGTCCTTTACCCTCACCATCACGTCGGCGCTTGAGAGCGATGCGGCGTCGCTGCAGGCCAACAGCCTGGTGACATCCTTCGCGATCAGCGACTACGCCGCCGATGTCACACCCTTCCTCAGCGCGCTGGCGCTGGACAGCAAACTGTCCAGCATCAGTTTCCTCGACAACGGCACGCCGGTGATCAGCCTGACCGGCGCGCAATACAGTGCCGACACTGCCCTGCTGGCCAAGATCACCACGCCTTACACGCTGTCGATCACCACCGGCGTGGCGGCCGCGTCTGCTGCCAGCCTGCAGGCCAGCACCCATATCTCCGCCTTCTCGATCAGCGACAGCGCGGCCAATGTCGCGGCCCTGCTCGACAGCCTGGAGTTGGACAGCAAGCTCACGAGCATCACCTTCACCGATACCAGCAAACCGGTGATCATCCTCACCCAGAGCCAGGAGACGGCGGATGCCGGGGTGCTGGCCAAGATCACCTCGCCCTATACCCTGTCGATCGCAACCGTCATCGAGACCTATGCCGGGCTGAGCCTGGCGCAGGCCGGCAATCAATACGAAATCCTCAGCGGCGCCACGCTGGATGCGACGCTGCTGTATCAGAACGCACCGATCACCCCGACCCTGTTTGGCGGCTACATTCCCATCGCGGTGATCGCCGCCGGCTCCGGCTATGACGTGGTGTTCGACAGTTCCGGCAGCTTCCTGGAATTCGGCTTCGACAGCGGCGGCAACCTCGCTACACTCCTCACCCCGTCACCGCTGGCCGGCAGCAGCTACGCGCTTCAATCGCTGGAGATCACCTTCGGCGCCGACCTCAACGGCGACGGCATGACGGGTCCCAAAACCACCCAGATCGAAACCCATGCCGGACTCACGCTGGATCAGGTGGCGGACCGCTATCAGATCTTCAGCGGCGCCACGCTGGATGCGACGCTGCTGTATCAGAACGCACCGATCACCCCGACCCTGTTTGGCGGCTACATTCCCATCGCGGTGATTGCCGCCGGCTCCGGCTATGACGTGGTGTTCGACAGTTCCGGCAGCTTCCTGGAATTCGGCTTCGACAGCGGCGGCAACCTCACCACAATCATCACCCCGTCACCGCTGGCCGGCAGCAGCTACGCGCTGCAATCGCTGGAGATCACCTTCGGCGCCGACCTCAACGGCGATGGCATGACGGGTCCCAAAACCACCCAGATCGAAACCCATGCCGGACTCACGCTGGATCAGGTGGCGGACCGCTATCAGATCTTCAGCGGCGCCACGCTGGACGCGACGCTGCTGTATCAGAACGCGCCGATCACCCCCACGCTGTTCGGCGGCTACATTCCCATCGCGGTGATTGCTGCGGGCTCCGGCTATGACGTGGTGTACGACAGTTCCGGCAGCTTCCTGGAATTCGGCTTCGACAACAACGGCAACCTGCTGCTTCCCGCGTTGACCGCCACGCCACTCGCCGGCACCAGCCTGGCGCTTGAACAGCTGGAGACGATATTCGGTGTGGACCTGAACGGCGATGGCACGACCGGGGTGAAGCTCACCACCATCGAAACCAACGGCGCGCTGAAGCTGGTGCAATACGCCAATGAGTATCAGATCGATCAGGGCAGCACGGCGGTCGCCACACTCATGCTGTCAGGTGCTGCTGTCGTCACCGGGCAGTTCGGCACGGCTGTCGCCCCTGTTGCGGTCATCGCAACCACGGGCGGCTATGAGGTGATGTGGAGCCTGGGGAACAACCAGTTCGTCGGCTGGAATGTCGATGCAAATGGCAACTACACCGGCGCGGCCACAGGCGTTCTGGCCGGCAGCAGCTACGCGCTGCAATCGCTGGAGATCACCTTCGGCGCCGACCTGAACGGCGATGGCACGACCGGGGTGAAGCTCACCACAATCGAAACCAACGGCGCGCTGAAGCTGGTGCATGCGGCCAATGAGTATCAGATCTATCAAGGCAGCACGGCGGTCGCCACTCTCATGCTGTCAGGTGCCGCTGTCGTCACCGGGCAGTTCGGCACGGCTGTCGCCCCCGTTGCGGTCATCGCAGCCACGGGCGGCTATGAGGTGATGTGGAGCCTGGGGAACAACCAGTTCGTCGGCTGGAATGTCGATGCAAATGGCAACTACACCGGCGCGGCCACAGGGGTGCTGGCCGGCGGCAGCTTCGCGCTGGAAAGCCTGGAGACGACATTCGGCACGGACCTCAATGGCGATGGCACGACCGGGGTGAAGCTCACCACAATCGAAACCAACGGCGCGCTGAAGCTGGTGCAGGCGGCCAATGAGTATCAGCTCTATCA
>CAIYCW010000016.1 GCA_903924855.1 uncultured Rhodospirillales bacterium
AGCTCGCCGCGTTCTATAAAAGGCTGGTTGCAAACGGAAAAAAACCTATCGTCGCACTGACAGCTCTCATGCGTAAGATCATCGTCATCGCAAACGCAAAAATCCGAGATCAACGCACTCAACTGAGTTGATGACGGAGGCTGGTTACTCCGCAGCCGCGATGAACCCGCCGGATTGGCGGCCCCAGAGGCGGGCATAGGCGCCGTTGCGCTGCAACAAGGCTGCATGGCTGCCAATCTCGATCACCCGGCCCTGATCCATCACCGCGATGCGGTCCATGCGCTGGATGGTGGACAGGCGATGCGCGATGGCGATCACCGTGCGGCCCTGCATCAGACGGTCGAGCTGGCCCTGGATCGCCGCCTCGACCTCGGAATCAAGTGCTGAGGTGGCTTCGTCCATCACCAGGATGGGCGCGTCCTTCAAAATGACGCGGGCGATGGCGATGCGCTGGCGCTGGCCGCCGGAGAGTTTCACGCCGCGCTCGCCGACATGGGCGTCAAACCCGGTCCGGCCGTCCCAGTCCTCCAGGCGGTGGATGAAATCGAGCGCTTCCGCCTGGCGGGCGGCGGCGATGATCTCCTCCTCGCTGGCCCAGGGCCGCCCGTAGGCGATGTTCTCGCGGATCGAGCGGTGCAGCAGCGAGGTGTCCTGTGTGACCATGGCGATCTGGGTGCGCAGGCTTTCCTGGCTCACCGTTGCGATGTCCTGGCCATCGATCAGGATGCGGCCGGTCTCCGGCGCGTAGAAGCGCAGCAGCAGGTTGACCAGGGTGGATTTGCCGGCACCGGACTGACCGACGAGACCGATGCGCTCGCCGGGTGCGATGTCCAGGTTGAGATCGTGCAGCACGCCGCGTGTGGTGCCGTAGCCGAAGGTAAGATGGTCGAACTGGATGCGCCCGCGATCGATCACCAGCTCCTTCGCATCCTCCGGATCGCCCATCTGGCGGGGGACGGCGATGGATTTCATGCCGTCCTGCACGACGCCCACATTCTCGAAGATGCCGGTGATGTTGTCCGCCACCCAACCGGAGATGTTGGAGATCTGCCAGGCCAACGGCAGCACGGTGGCAACGATCCCCACCGCGATGGCGCCGTGCACCCAGAGCCCGACGGCGATGGCGGCCGTGCCGGAGATCATCAGCGCGTTGATGCTGGCAAGGGTGACCACGTAGCGGGTGATCATGCGTTGCTGGCGGTGGAAGGCCTTGGTGTGTTCGTCCACCGTCTCCCGGACGAAATTGTCCTCGTCCTTGGCGCGGGCGAAGAGTTTGACGGTGAGGATGTTGGTGTAGCTGTCCACCACCCGTCCGGTGAGCGCGGAGCGCACCTCGCTCATGGCGCGGGAGCGGTCGCGCATGCGGGGGACGAAGAAGCGCAGCATGCAGGCATAGGCGATGATCCAGCAGACCAGCGGGATGGTCAGGCGCCAATCCTGGGAGAACATCAGGGCGAGCGCCGAGCTGCCATAGACCAGGATATACCAGACCGCGTTGATCGAGGAGACGATGCTTTCGCGCAAGGCGGGGCCGGTCTGCATGACGCGGGTGGCAACGCGCCCTGCGAAATCGTTCTGGAAATAGGACCAGCTCTGGCGGACCACATGCCAGTGCGACTGCCATCGTGTCATGTTGGTGAGGCCGGCCGCGATCGCCTGGTTGCTGATCAGCCCGCGCATCAGCAGGGCGGCGGGTCTGCCGATGATGATGGCGGCGGCCATGCCGAGCAGCACGTGCCATTTCTGCGCGAACAGGGTCTGCGGGTCGTAGGTGGAGATCAGCGTGACCAGCTTGCCGATGAAGATCGGGATCAGCGTGTCCATCAGCGCCATGACGAGGCCGGAGGCGAACAGCGCCACCACCAGGAAGCGGGCCTGGCGGGCGTAATGCCAGTAGAATTTCAGCAGAGCGCGCCCGGTGTCGCGCGGGGGCGGCGACTCGGGGGCGATCTCGGTGGGGCGGAGCCGGTTCTCGAACCATGTGAACATGCAACAAACCTCATGGTGCGGGAGCCTTGCGTCAACCGAAGCTTGGGTTGCGCCGTGCTGCATTGCATGGCACGCGGGTGACTTGTTTGGCAGATTGCCATTCTGCCCTGAACCGGACCGAGACACCATGCATCCCGTGCTGGCTGACGCCACCATTCCCGAACTGCCCAACCATTATCGCGGCAAGGTTCGCGACAATTACGATCTGCCGGATGGCCGGCGCATTCTGATCACCACGGATCGGCTGAGCGCGTTCGACATCGTGCTGGCCGCCATTCCGCTGAAGGGCCAAGTGCTGACGCAGACCGCGAAATTCTGGTTCGAGCACACCTCCGATATCTGCCCCAACCACGCGCTGTCCTATCCCGATCCCAATGTGGTGGTGGGGCAAAGGCTGGATATTCTGCCGGTGGAGGTGGTGGTGCGCGGCTTTCTGGCCGGGACCACCAGCACGTCGATCCTGACGATGTATCAGGCCGGGCGGCGCGAGATGTATGGCATGCGGCTGCCGGAGGGCCTGCGCGCCAATGAGCGGCTTCCGCAGCCTGTCATCACGCCGACCAGCAAGGCGTTCGATGGCGGGCATGACGAGGAG
>CAIYCW010000017.1 GCA_903924855.1 uncultured Rhodospirillales bacterium
GATTGCCGAGGCTTTGTGCCGGGCGGTGGGGAATGCGATCCGGCCCGGCTTTATCGAGGCCGGGCTTGCGATGCGTGTGGTGCTGCGCATTCAGCGTGTGCGGCGGGTTTTGCTCGCGCTGGAGACGCTGTTTCTGGTGGGTGTTGTGGTGCGCAGGGTGCGGCGCGGTGCTGTGCCTGCGGAGGTGCCCGCCGGTGAGGCGGAGGCGTTGCCGGTGTTGCCCCCGGCGTGCGCCAGGCGATTGCCGCGGCGCCTGGGGTGGTTGTGCCCGCTGGTGCCGGGGGAGGCCGCCTGCTTTGCCGAGCAGTTGCGCCAGGTGCTGGCCGAGCCCGGGATTCAGGCGCTGCTGGCGTGCTGCCCGCAGGCGGTGCGCGCAGTGGCGCCGCTGTGCCGGATGCTGGGGATTGCGCGGGCCGATTTTGTGCCGGGCCATGTGGATCCGGTGCGGGTGAAGGTGGTGCGGGTGCGACGCAAACGGGTGCGGCCGGCGCTGATCGACCCGGTGCTGGAGGATGCGCATTATGCGTTCTCTGGCGTGCCGCGGCGGTTGCGGCTGTGGCCGCTGCCGGGACGGCGCCCGGTTTTCGGCGCCGATCCGGCCCTTGGATGACGCGTGATGTTTTTGTTCCGGTGTGTGTCTGGAATTGGGGTGTGGGACGCCGATGGGGCTCAGACCTCGCTGCCGGCCACGAAGCCGCTGGCCCAGGCCCATTGGAAATTGTAGCCGCCGAGCCAGCCGGTGACGTCCACCGCCTCGCCGATGGCGAACAGGCCGGGGATTTTGGTGGCCATCATGGTCTGGGAGGACAGGCCCTGGGTTGCGATGCCGCCCAGCGTGACCTCCGCCTTGGCGTAGCCTTCGGTGCCGGCGGGTTTCAGCCGCCAGGCGGAGAGTTGGGCGGCCAGCTGCTCGATGCGTTTGTTGGGCAGTTCGCCGATGCGGCCCTGATCCGGGGCGAGGGCGATTGCGAGGCGCTGCGGCACGAGTTCGCCGAGCACGGTGCGCAGCTCGGCGCGGGGGCGGTTGGTTTTGCCGAAGAGAAGCTGGCCGCGTGCGTCCAGCCCCGGGAGCAGGTCCAGCTCGAGTTCGCCGCCGGGCTGGAGATAGGAGGAGGCCTGCAGCACGGCGGGGCCGGAGAGGCCGCGATGGGTGAACAGCATGGCCTCGGTGAAGCCGGTCTTTCCCACCTTGGCGCGCACCGGCAGCGCCACGCCGGAGAGCGGGCGCATCAGCTCCAGCGCCTCGCCTTCGAAGGTGAGCGGCACCAGGCCGGGGCGGGGTTCCACCATGGGCAGGGCGAAGGTGCGGGCGATGCTGTAGGCGAGGCCGGTGGCGCCCATCTTGGGAATCGACAGGCCGCCGGTGGCAAGGATCAGCGCCGGGGCGGTGAAGCCGCCATCGCTGGTCTGCACGGTGAAATGGCCGTTGTGGGAGACGTGCTGGATGTCGTGGCGCAGGCGCAGATCGACGCCGGTGGCAGCACATTCGTCGAGCAGCATCTGCACGATCTGGCGGGCCGAGCCGTCGCAGAAGAGCTGGCCCAGGGTTTTCTCGTGCCAGGCGATGCGGTGGCGTTCGACCAGGGCGAGGAAGTCCGCCGGCGTGTAGCGGGCCAGGGCGGAGCGGGCGAAATGGCGGTTGGCGGAGAGGAAGCGTTCCGGCACGCAGCCCAGATTGGTGAAGTTGCAGCGCCCGCCGCCGGAGATCAGGATTTTCTTGCCGGCCTCCTCCGCATGGTCGAGCAGCAGAACGCGGCGGCCACGCCGTCCGGCGGTGGCGGCGGCCATGAGGCCGGCAGCGCCGGCGCCGAGGATGATGGCGTCGAAATGTGTGGTCACGATCCCAGCAGACCGCGGGCGAAGTCCATCGGGAAGAAGGGTTTGAGGTCGCCGGCCTGTTCGCCGACGCCGACCGCGTGGACGGGCAGGCCGTATTCCTCGGCCAGCGCCACCACGATGCCGCCGCGGGCCGAGCCGTCCAGCTTGGTGACGATGAGGCCGGTGATGTCCACCATCTCGCGGAAGACGCCGACCTGGGTGAGCGCGTTCTGGCCGGTCGTGGCGTCCAGCACCAGGATGGTGGAGTGCGGGGCGGTTGGGTCCTGCTTGCGCAGCACGCGGATGATCTTCTGTAGCTCTTCCATCAGGGCGGATTTGTTGTGCAGCCGGCCTGCGGTGTCGATCAGCAGCACGTCCGCCCCTTGGGACTTGGCCTTGGCCAGCGCGTCGAAGGCGAGGCCCGCGGGGTCCGAATTGGCGGGGGCGGTGATGACGGGGGCACCGGTGCGTTCGCCCCAGATCTGCAGCTGTTCGACGGCGGCGGCGCGGAACGTGTCGCCGGCGGCCAGCATCGGCTTGAGGCCCTGTTCGCGGTATTGCAGGGCGAGCTTGCCGATGGTGGTGGTTTTGCCGTTGCCGTTGACGCCGACCACCAGCACCACATGCGGCGCGCGGTCCGGCGAGATGGTGAGCGGGCGGGCGACGGGGGCCAGGATTTCGGCGATCTCCTGGGCCAAGGCCTCCTTCACCTCGCCTTCCGCGACATCGCTGCCGAAGCGGGTTTTGCGGAATTTGGCGATGATGCGCCTGGTGACCTCGGTGCCGAGATCGGCTGCGAGCAGCGCGTCCTCCAGCTCGGTCAGCGCCTCGTCATCGAGTTTGCGCTTGGTGAACACGGCGCTGAGGTTTTCGCCGAGTTTGCCGGCCGAGCGGGACAGGCCCTTGGTGAGGCGGGAGAGAAATCCGCTCATTCAGGCAGCCTCCGCCAGGATGCCATCGGCGTCGGCCGCCACCACGCGGGCGCGCACCAGGGCGCCGGCCGGGGCTGCGAGGCGGGCCGGGGCGAAATGCTCGGTGTGGCCGGTGCTGCCGGTCTCGGACAGGATGGCGACGTGCTGGCCGATCAGGTTCTGGTAGAAATCCGCGGCAGCGGTGGCGGAGGCGGCGCGCAGGCGGGCCGCGCGTTCGCGGCGCAAGGGCTTGGCCACCGCCGGCATGCGGGCGGCCGGCGTGCCGGGGCGTTCGCTGTAGGGAAAGACGTGCAGGAAGGGGATGGCGGCCTCCTGCACCATGGCGAGGGTTTCCTCGAACAGCGCATCGGTTTCGGTGGGAAAGCCCGCGATCAGATCGGCGCCGATGCCGATGCCGGGGCGCAGGGCGCGGGCGCGGGCGATGACGGCAAGGCCCTGCGCGCGGTCGTGCCTGCGCTTCATGCGCTTGAGGATCATGTCCGAGCCGGCCTGCAGCGACAGATGCAGATGCGGCATCAGGCGGGGTTCCTCGGCGATCAGGCGCCAGAGATCGTCATCGATCGCGGCGGGGTCGATGGAGGAGAGGCGCAGGCGCTGCAGCTCCGGCACAAGGGCCAGCAGGCGGCGCACCGCCTGGCCGAGCGTGGGGCTGCCGGGCAGGTCCGGCCCGTAGGAGGCGATGTCGACGCCGGTCAGCACCACCTCGCGGTAGCCGGCTGCGACCAGGGCGCGCACCTGTTCCACCATGGCGCCGATCGGCACCGAGCGGTTGGGGCCGCGGCCGAAGGGGATGATGCAGAAGGTGCAGCGATGGTCGCAGCCCTGCTGGACCTGGACGAAGGCGCGGGCGCGGCCGACGAATTCGGTGACCAGCTGGGGTGCTGTCTCGCGCGCGGCCATGATGTCCGACACTGCGGAGGTCGCACCCTGGCCCCAGTTTTCGGGTTTCAGCTTGTCCTCGTTGCCGAGCACGCGGGTGACGCCGGGCAGATCGGCCCAGGCGGCGGGGTCGATCTGCACGGCGCAGCCGGTGACGACGATGCGCTTTTCGGGATGTTCGCGATGCGCGCGGCGGATGGCCTGGCGGGCCTGGCGCTCGGCCTCGGCGGTGACGGCGCAGGTGTTGACGACGATGGTGTCGGTCAGCAGGGCGGCGTGGCCGCGCATCACCTCCCCTTCATAGGTGTTGAGGCGGCAGCCGAAATTCAGCACCTCGACGCTCATGCGGGCAGGCCTGAAAGGTCGAGCGTGCCGGAGAAGGCGGTGGTGGCGGGGCCGGTCATCAGCACATGCCCGTCTTCACGCCAGAGTAGATCGAGTTCGCCGCCATCGACGAGCACGGTTGCGCGCCTTCCGGTGAGGCCGCGGCGGGCGGCGTTGACGATGGTGGCGCAGGCGCCGGAGCCGCAGGCGAGGGTGAGGCCGGCGCCGCGTTCCCAGACGCGCAGGCGGATGCGATCTTGTGCCAGGATCTGCGCGAAGCCGATATTGGCGCGCTGCGGGAAGATGGCGGCGTGTTCCAGGCCGGGGCCGATGGCGGGGATGTCCAGCGTGTCCAGATCATCCACGAAGAAGGTCGCGTGCGGGTTGCCCATGGAGGCGGCGGCGGGGGTGGCGACACCGGGGGCTGCGAGATCGAGATGCAGCGTGTCCATCTCGGTGGAGAGCGGCACGTCCTGCCAGGCGAGGCGGGCTGCGCCCATGTCCACCTCGATGCGGCCGTCGCTCAGCACGCGTGAGGGCAGCAGGCCGGAGATGGTCTGGACGGTGAAGACGTGACGGCCGGTCTCGCGCCCGAGCAGATCGACCACGCAGCGCGTGGCGTTGCCGCAGGCGCCGGCCTCGGAGCCGTCCGGGTTGCGGATGCGCATGAACACGTCCACCCCATGGGCGTGCGGGGGTTCGAGCACGATCACCTGGTCACAGCCGATGCCGCGGTTGCGGTCGGCGACCCAGGCGGCGCGGGGGGCGGTGATGTCGAGCGGCTGGGCGCGCGCGTCCAGCACGACGAAGTCGTTGCCGCAGCCATGCATCTTGGTGAAGTGCGCGATCATTCCCTCAGTATAGGTGTGGAGGCGGGCCACACAAAATGCGCCTTCGGCATGCCAGGACAGGGCGGGGATGCGGCGGCGCTTGACCGGCGGGGTGGCGGGCGGTACGCGGAGGGTGTGAAGGATATGTTGCAAGGCTGGCGTTCGATCCGCAAGCGTGCGTTGCGCGCCGGTTATGATCGCCTGTGGCATCGATGGCCGTTGATGATCTGGCCGTTGATGCGCCGCGCCCGGCGCAAGCTGGGGTATTGGCCCAACCCGGTGTTTCCGCGCAGCTTCAACGACAAGATTCTGTGGCGCATGTTGTTCGACCGCCGCGATGTGTATCGCCGGATCAGCGGCAAGTTCGAGGCGCGGGAGTTTGTGCGTGCCCGGCTGCCGGATGACGACATATTGGTGCCGCTGGTGGGGATGATCCGCGCGCCGTCGGATGTTCACAGCCTGCGTTTCCCGGAGAGCTTCATGCTGAAGATCAACGATGGCAGCCAGCAGCGGCGCGTGTATCGGCGGGGTGAGGTGGTTGATCTGGCGGAGATGGAGGCGTTGGCGCGCGACTGGCTTGGGCACGACTTTGCCAAATACGCCCGCGAATGGAGCTATCTGCATATCGAGCACGCCATCATCGTGGAGGCGTTTCTGGGTGCTGATGACGGCACCTATCCGGATGGGTTGAAATTCATCTGCTTTGATGGGCGGGTGCAGATCATCTTTGCGATCTCCTACGCGGTGGTGCCGCCCTATGTGGAGACCTATGACCGGGATTGGACGCTGATTGACGTGGAGGTGCCGGACAGCCCGTGCCGGGGGGCGGCGGCGCCGCCGCCGGTTCTGCCCGAGGCGATCCGCATGGCGGAGGCGCTGGCCTGCGGGTTCGACCAGATGCGCGTTGATTTTCTGCTGGTGGATGGGAAGGTGCGGTTCAACGAGCTCACCCCCTATTGCTGTGCCGGGCTGAACACCTGGCCGCGTGCGTTTGACATCGGGCTTGGCGAGGCCTGGGTGTTGCCCAAGGGTGTGGGGCCGGTGAGCGCGCTGCTGGGCGGGCAGCCGGATGTGCGCCTGTCGCAGCCCTCCCCATCCTTGCGCGGGTGACATGTGCGCTCTATAAGCCGCGCTTCGTCTGCGCGCCGGGCCTGTGGGGCATGCCCGGCCGCGATGAGATGTCTGCCGTTTGCAGATAACCCCTATCTGGAGATCAAAATGCCCAAGATGAAGACGAAGTCTTCTGTCAAGAAGCGCTTCAAGATCACCGCCACCGGCAAGGTTCTGGCCGGTCCTGGCAACAAGCGTCACGGCCTGATCAACCGTACCCAGAAGATGAAGCGGAGCAATCGCGGCTCGCAGGTGCTGACCGAGATGGACGGCAAGACTGTGAAGCAGTGGGCCCCCTACGGTCTGGCGTAAGGAGAGAAATAGATGGCACGTGTCAAACGCGGCGTAACCACCCACGCCCGCCACAAGAAGGTCCTCGCCCAGTCCAAGGGCTTTGTGGGCCGGTCTTCCACCAATTACCGCATCGCCCTTGAGCGTCTCGAGAAGTCGCTCCAGTACGCGTATCGCGACCGCCGGGTGAAGAAGCGCGAATTCCGCGCGCTCTGGATCCAGCGCATCAACGCCGCCACCCGCGCCGAGGGTCTGCCCTACTCGCGCTTCATCGCCGGCATCAAGCAGGCCGGCATCGAGATGGACCGCAAGGTGCTCGCTGCCATCGCGTTCGAGAACCCGGCCGAGTTCACCGAGATCGTCAACGCGGTGAAGGCCGTGCTGGACGCTTCGGCGACCCCGGCGGAAGCCGCCGCCTGATTTCGCCAGGCGCCTGCGAGAGTTAAAGAAGCCGCCCGGCACCCCCGGGCGGCTTTTTTGCGCGGCTTGGCCCCGCCAATCGCATCGGCTACCACCCGCCACACCACCCCAATCCACGGATTCCGGCCTTGCGCGCCCCGTTCTTCCTCCTCGCCGCCCTCCTGCTCGCCCGCCACGCCGCAGCGGCCGACACCATCCCGCTCACCGTGATCAAGCATGACTGGCACAGCTCGATCGCCATCCCGCTTGCTGCGATCCAGCCCCCGCTGACCCAGGCGGTGCACGCCAAACCGGGAGACGACACGCTGGTCATCGGTTTCGGCGCCCGGGTGTGGATGGGCCAGCCTGGCCGCGGCCTGTCGGATGCGATCGACGCGCTGTCCGGAAGCCCGGGGGCTGTGCAGATCACGGCGGAGCAGGGGCTGCCTTATCCGGGTGATCCGATCACCGAGACCGTGGTGCTGCAGGTCTCACCCCAAGCCATCACCGCGCTTGCCGATTTTGCCTTCCAGGCGATCGCCAAACAGCCGGACGGCCACGTGGCGCCCTATGCCGAGCCGGTGCCGGGCAATTGCTATTACGACAGCAGCGTTCATTACGGCATGCTGCACAACAGCAACAGCTGGATCGCCGAGGCGCTGCATCAGGCCGGCCTGCCGATCTCGCCGGACAACATCGTCCGCGCCAGCGCCGTGATCAGCGCCGCGCGCGAGTTGGCGGGGCGGCGATAGGCTTCAGTCGGCCCGCTCCTCCCAACCCCGTCATGGCGCGCGCAATGACGGGGGGATGAGGGGAATTGCGGGGTTTCCAGCCACCGATCCACTCGCGCATCATCGGCCGATCATGCGCCAACCCGCGCTGGCGGGACCTGTACGACGACATAATCTGAGCCGCACCAATCCCCACCCTGTCATTGCGCGCGGTGTTGCGATCCATCGCCGGGCGTGGCGGCACGGCGATGGATTGCCTCGCTTCGCGGGCAATGACGGAAATTTGCCGATGCGCCTGCCTAACCCCCGATCACCACCCTCCATCCCGTCATTGCGCGCGAAGCGCGGCAATCCATCGCCGGGTGTGCTGGCATCGCGATGGATTGCCTCGCTTCGCGGGCAATGACGGAGAAGCTGCGGTGCAAACCGCGGCACCCGTCCATCTGGCAATCGGTGGGGCGCCATGACCCTATCCGTCGCGCATTTGCGGGTTGTCCGCCCCAACATTGGCCACCTTCCATTTCTCGGCTAAACGACCCGCCAGGCGACCAAGCCGCACCTCCCATTGCGAGACCCCATGAGCGACGACCTTGATGCGCTGAAACACGCAACGCTTGCCTCTCTCGCCGAGGCCACCGATCTGCGCGCCTGGGACGCCATCCGCGTCGCCGTTCTCGGCAAATCCGGCAGCCTCACCGCGCTGCTCAAGGAACTCGGCAAGACCGCCCCGGAGGAGCGCAAGGCGCGCGGTGCCGCGCTCAACGTGCTGAAAACCGAGCTCCAGGCCGCGATCGATGCCCGTCAGGCCGAGCTGGAGGCCGCCGCCCTCGAAGCCCGCCTGGCCGCCGAACGGATCGACGTCACCCTGCCGCCGCAGCCGCGCGCCCAAGGGCTCATCCACCCGATCAGCCGCACCATGGAGGAGATGGCCGCCATCTTCGGCGCCATGGGCTTCGAGATCGCCGAAGGACCCGATATCGAGGACGATTGGCGCAATTTCGGGGCGCTGAACATCCCAGCCCACCACTCCGCCCGCGAGGATATGGACACGTTCTACGTCCCCGCCCCGGAAGGCGAGGCGCGCCGGCGGGTGCTACGCACCCACACCTCCCCGGTGCAGGTGCGCTCCATGCTCACCCGCACGCCGCCGTTTCGTGTCATCGTCCCCGGCCGCACCTATCGCGCCGACCATGATGCCACCCACAGCCCGATGTTCCACCAATGCGAGGGCCTGGTGATCGGCCGCGACATCACGCTCGGCCATCTCAAGGGCTGCCTGATCGACTTCCTGCGCGCCTTCTTTGGCGTGACGGATCTGCCGGTGCGTTTCCGCTCCTCCTATTTCCCGTTCACCGAACCCTCGATGGAGGTCGATATCGGCTGGTCGCGCAAAACCGGGGAGATCGGCGGCGGCACGGATTGGCTGGAGATTCTGGGCTCCGGCATGGTGCAGCCGAAGGTGCTCGCCAATTGCGGCATCGACCCGCGGGAATTCCAGGGCTTTGCCTTCGGCATGGGCATCGAGCGAGTCACCATGCTCAAGCACGGCATCCCCGATCTGCGCCCGTTCTACGAAAGCGATCTGCGCTGGCTGCGCCATTACGGGTTCAACCCGCTCTCGCCCGCCATGCTGCACGAAGGGGTTTGACCGATGAAATTCACCCTCTCCTGGCTGCGCACGCATCTGGACACCGATGCCTCGCTTGAGACCATCACCGACACGCTGACGATGATCGGCCTCGAGCTCGAAGGCGTGGAAAACCCGGCGACATCACTGGCCGGCTTCCAGACCGCCTATGTGGTGGAGGCCGTGCAGCACCCCAACGCGGACCGGCTGCGTGCCTGCAAGGTCGATACCGGCACTGAGATCATCTCCGTCGTCTGCGGTGCGCCCAATGCGCGCACGGGCCTCAAGGTCGTCCTGGGCCTGCCCGGCGCCGTGGTGCCGGCCAACGGCATGCAGCTGAAGGTGGGCGAGATCCGCGGTGTGAAGTCCGAGGGCATGATGTGCTCCACCCGCGAGCTCGGCCTGGGTGACGATCACGACGGCATCATCGAATTGCCGGACACAGCACCCATCGGCGTGCCGTTCGCCGAATATGCCGGCAGGAATGATCCGGTGATCGAGATCGCGGTCACGCCGAACCGCGGCGATGCGCTGTCGGTGCGCGGCATCGCGCGCGATCTGGCGGCGGCCGGCATCGGCACGCTGAAGCCCTTCGCCCCGGCGCCGATCGAAGCCAGGTTCGCAAGCCCGCTCGGCTGGGCGATCGAGATGCCGCAGAGCTGCCCCTATGTGCTCGGCCGCGTGGTGCGCGGCGTGAAGAACGGCCCCTCGCCGGACTGGCTGCAGCAGCGCCTCACCTCCATCGGCCTGCGCCCGATCAACGCGCTGGTCGACATGACCAATTTCTTCACCATCGATCTCGGACGGCCGCTGCACGTCTTCGATGCGGACAAGGTGCAGGGCGGCACGCTCACCTTCCGCCCCGGCCAAGGTGAGACCTTCGAGGGCCTGCACGGCAAGACCATCACCGTGCGGCCGGAGGATTGCGCAATCGCCGATGCCTCGGGCGTGATCTCGCTGGCTGGCGTGGTCGGCGGCGAAAGCACCGGCTGTGACGAGAACACCACATCTGTCTTCATCGAATGCGCCTGGTTCAACCCGGTTTCGGTGGCGCTGTCCGGCAGGTTCCACGGTGTGGCGTCCGACGCCCGGGCCCGCTTCGAACGTGGCATCGATCCTGCCCTGATGCCGCAGGCGCTGGATGCCGCGACCGCCATGGTGATCGAACTCTGCGGCGGCGAGGCCTCCGACGTGGCGAGCGCCGGAGCACCCCCCGCCTGGCAGCGCAGCGCAACCCTGCGCTTCGAGCGCCTGGCCAGCTTCGGCGGGCTGGATGTGCCGGCCGATGAGGCAATCGCCTCCCTCGAACGGCTGGGCTTCACCGTCACCGCGCGGGATGACGCGAGCGTCACCGTGTCCGTCCCCCCTTGGCGCAACGACGTGGCCGGTGGCACGCCGCTGGAGCCTTTCGCGGGCCTGGCGCCGGACCGTTTGGATGCCGTCACGGCTGGTGCCGCCGCGATGGAACCTGAGGCCGATCTGGTGGAGGAGGTGTTGCGCCTGCGCGGGCTGGACGCGGTGCCCGCGGTGTCGCTGCCGGTGGACGGCGCCATTCCGGCCGCCACGCTCAACCCCTCCCAGCTGCGCCGCAGCCTGGCGCGGCGCGTGCTGGCCAGCGCCGGCATGGCCGAATGCGTCACCTTCAGCTTCATGCCGCGTGACGTCGCCGCTCTCTTCGGCGCCGCCCCCGACGCGCTGCATCTCTCCAACCCGATCGCGTCTGATCTCGATCAGATGCGCCCCACCGCCATCGCCACATTGGCGCTCGCCGCCAGCCGCAACGTGGCGCGTGGGATCGCAAGCCTTGCCCTGTTCGAGATCGGCCCGGTGTTTCACGCAAGCCATGAGGACGGCCAGCCGATGCGCGCGGCGGGCCTGCGCGTGGGCCAGCCCGCCCGCCACTGGCAGGGTGCTGCCGCCCCGACGGCGCTCGACGCCAAGGCGGATGTGCTGGAGGTGCTGGCCGCCCTTGGCGTGCCGATGGCCGCCCTGTCCATCACCGCGGACGCGCCCGGCTTCTACCATCCCGGCCAATCGGGCCTCATCCGCCAGGGGCCCAAGACCGTGCTCGCCTCCTTCGGCGCCCTGCATCCGAAGGTTCTCGCCGCCATCGACCTGCCCGGCCCTGCCGTCGCCTTCGAGATCCATCTCGACGCCATCCCCGAGCCCAAGCGCCGCAAGAAATCGCAGCCCGACCTGCCGGCCTTCCAGCCTTTGTCGCGGGACTTCGCCTTCGTGGTGGATGAGACGGTGGCGGCCGATGCCGTGCTGCGCGCGGCCAGCGGCGCCGAGCGCGGTCTGATCGAGCGTGTCTCGCTGTTCGATGTGTATCAGGGCGACAAGCTGGAGGCGGGCAAGAAATCCCTGGGCATCGAGGTGGTGCTGCAACCGCGCGACCATACGCTGACCGATGCCGAGATCGAGGCGGTGTCTGCCAAGATCATCGCGGCGGTGGCCAAGGCCACCGGAGCCGTCCTGCGATGAAGATCGAGACGATCGAGCAGCTCGAAGCCATCTATGGCCGCCTGGCCGATGTGGGCGAGGCGTCGACGGCCAAGGTGGTGGATCACATCATCGAGCCCTACCGCGCCTATATCGAGGCCTCGCCCTTCGTGGCGCTGGCAACCGTGGGCCCGGAAGGCCTCGATTGCAGCCCGCGCGGCGATGGGCGCGGCTTTGTGCGCATCGCGGATGCGCGCACGCTGATGCTGCCGGATCGGCGCGGCAACAACCGCGTGGATTCCCTGCGCAACATCGTGCGCGACCCGCGCGTGGCGCTGCTGTTCCTGCTGCCCGGCTCCGGCACCACCTTCCGCGTCAACGGCCGTGCGCATCTGACCACCGACGCCGCCATCCTTGAAAGCTTCGCTGTGGATGGCAAGGCGCCGCGCAGCGTGATCGTGATCGAGATCGTCGAGGCCTATTTCCAATGCGCCCGCGCCATCGTCCGCTCGGAGCTGTGGAACCCCGAGCGTTTCGTGGCCAAGGGCAGCCTGCCCACGCCGGGTCAGGTGCTGGAGATGATGAGCGATGGTCGCGTGGGTGGCCCGAAATACGACGAGGCCTGGCCGGCGCGGGCGGCGGCCAGCCTTTGGTAAGCTTCTGTTCCATCACACCGAACGCCACCGCGCAGTGTGGCAAAACGCCGGGAGAGCATGGCACGCGCGGCCGCTGAGCGGATGATGTTTGTTGGGTTTTGTCAGCCGGAAGTGGGGATTTAAGGACGACAAAATCTGAAATAATTCCGTGCTTGTAAAACAACCGGAAGGCTTAAGACTTGCTGTGCGGGCAGATCGTTCTGCGTTGAATCTTCCGAGGCGTCTGCCATGGACCAAATCAGCACGACCTTGGACCCGATTTTGCAGCGCCAGGGCCGGGGCGAGCCGAGCGAAACGTCGTTCCTTGCGCGGCTTTTGACCATTGCCGGGACGGACCCGCATCGCATTGCGATCTGCGATCAGCAGCAGCGTCTGACCTACGGCCAGCTTGTGGACGCGATCCTGCAATTGGCCAACGCCATCGTTGCCGCGGATCTGCCGGATGGTCCGATCGGCATCCTGCTGGACGACACGCACAGCTATATCGCTGCCATGCTCGGCGTCATCGCAGCCGGCCGCCCGGTTCTGCCGCTCGATCGCGGCGCACCCGGCGCCGTCATCAACCAGCTGATCGACACCGCGCGCCTGGCCGCGATCATCGTGACCCGTCCCGACCACAACCTGCCGGCCAGCCTTCTGCAATGCGCGTTTGACGATCTGCAATCCGCCCCGCCATGCGGGGTCAGCCTTCCCATCGGCTCGATCCATGATCCGGCCTTGCTGATCTCCACCTCCGGCAGCACCGGCATTCCGAAGATCACGGCCCACAGCCAGCATGGCCTGTTGCGGCGGATGATCGGCGAAATTTCGCCGCCCCATATCGGACCCGGCGAGCCCGCCATGGTGCTTGGCGCGCCGCAGACCTTGGGGGCGATTCGCGCCCGGCTGGTGGTTCTGCTCTGCGGCGGCACGCTCTCCATCATCGATCTGCCGCGCGACGGGCTTGGCACATTGCTGCACCGCATCGAGCACGATCGCTGCCGCCTGCTGCGCGCCACGCCGTCGCTGATGCGATCGGTGGTCCGGCTGGATGGTGCCGCGCGTGCCCTGGCCCATCTGCGCCAGGTTCGCCTCGGTGGCGAACCGCTGCTGCAAACCGATCTGCGCGCCATCCGCGCGGTGTTGCCCGGCTCGTGCCAGGTCCACCATTCGATGGCCGCCACCGAAACCTCGGTGGCGCGCTGGATCATCCCAGAGATCGACGACCACGATCCGGTCCGCGTTGCGGCCGGCCACATCCTGCCTGGCCTTCACGTCCAGATCCTCGATGAACACGGCCATGACGTGACGCCAGGTGAAAGCGGCGAACTGGTCGTGGGCCTCAGCCTGTCCGCCCTGGGGGATTGGATCGATGGCAGGCTCGACCGCACACGGTTTCAGCAGGCGGGCGGCGTGCAGCTCTACCGCACCGGCGACATCGCCCGTCTCTGCCCCGATGGGGTGCTTGTCGTTCACGGCCGCAGCGACCGGATGGTCAAGATCAACGGCAACCGTGTTGAACCCGGCGCCGTCGAGGCTGTGCTGCGCAATCTGCCCTGGGTGCGGGACGCCGCCATCGTCGCCACCGGCGAGCCGGGCAGCATGACGCTGCACGGCTTTGTGGTCACCGACACCCATGCGCCGGGCGAGCCGATCAAGGCGCTGCGATCGCGCCTGCGCGCCGAACTGCCTGCCTGTATGCGGCCCTCGCGCCTGCACCTGGTCGACGCCCTGCCATTGCTGCGCACCGGCAAGCGCGATGATCGGGCGCTGGCCGCCCTGGCCCAGCAAGCGCCATCCGCTGGAGAGGCTCAAAGCGGTGACGAAGCTGCCTGCGACCTCACCGCGCTCGTTCTGGACATCTGGCGCCGCGTGTTGCCGCCAGGCGCGCTTCCCGGCACCGCCTGTTTTGACGAGGTGGGGGGCGACTCGCTGCGCTTCGCGGAACTGATCCTGCGCCTCGAACGCCGTCTCGGCCGCAAGCTGCCGATGGAGCGCTTCAGCCTTGAGATGACAGTCTCAGACATGGCGCAGGCCATCACCCGCGTGCAGACTCCGCCCCTGGATGCCGCACCTTGCCCGCGCGATATCGTCTTCCTGTTGCCCGGCGCCGGTGGGGACGAACCCGGCATGGCGTGGCTGCGCGCGGCGTGTGCCGGTGATCTGCGCTTCGTGCAGCTGGCCTATGGCGACTGGACCACATTCCAGGCCGCGGATTTCAACTTCGATGCCCTGTTCGCCAGCCTGCTCGACACAGTGCGGACGCAGGCGCCCTCCGGCCCGATCCGTCTGGCCGGCTACTCGATCGGCGGGCAGATCGGCTGGCTGCTGGCATCGAGGCTGGAGCAGATGGGCCGCGAGGTGTCAGCCCTGCTGATGCTCGACAGCCCCTCGCCGCTGTCCACCATCAATGTGCATGGCGTCGCCGAACACACGCATCGCCACCTCGGCTTGCGGGACGAATGGCAGCAACTCAGAGAGGCGCGCCAGATCGGCCGCTCCCGGGTGATGCTGGCCCGTATCGTGGCCAGGCGCCTGCTCGCCCCGCGCGGCGCAGGGCTGCTGCGCCTGCTGGCACGCCACCATCGACTTCTGCCGATGCTGGCCGCCGCCTATCTCGGCAACGATCTGACCTCGTCCCTGCTGGCACGTCATTTCCGCGCCTGGCGACGCCGGCAGACCGATCTTCCGGTGCTGCAGGCCCGCACCGTGCTGGTCCGCGCCCGTGCCAACCCGCATCCGGACTGGGATCTCGGCTGGCAGCCGCTTTGCGCCAATCTCGAGATCCGGCTGGTGGATGGTGATCACACCACGATGCTTTCCGCCGATCGCACCGGCGACGTGTCCGGCCACATGCTTCAGGCCTTCGCCCGCCCCTCCATGGTTGGGTGCTGACGTCGGATCGCTGGTGCTGTCCCACACACCCATACTGACAAAACGGCTGCCATCCCCTATGTCATGCCCATGACGCAGACCAATCTCAGCCACATCCGAAACTTTTCCATCATCGCCCATATCGACCATGGCAAATCCACCCTGGCCGATCGGTTGATCCAGCACACCGGCGCTCTCACCGCGCGTGAGATGACCGAGCAGGTGCTCGACAACATGGACCTGGAGAAGGAGCGCGGCATCACCATCAAGGCGCAGACCGTCCGCCTGACCTACAAGGCGCAGGACGGCATCGTCTACACGCTCAACCTGATGGACACGCCAGGCCATGTGGACTTCGCCTATGAGGTCTCGCGCAGCCTTGCCGCCTGTGAGGGCTCGCTGCTGGTGGTCGATGCCTCGCAGGGCGTGGAGGCGCAGACGCTGGCCAACGTGTATCAGGCGCTGGACGCGCATCACGAGATCGTGCCGGTTCTGAACAAGATCGACCTGCCGGCCGCCGAGCCGGATCGCGTCAAGCAGCAGATCGAGGATGTTATCGGCCTCGATGCGTCGGACGCCGTGATGATCTCCGCCAAATCCGGCCTTAACATCGAGGGCGTGCTGGAAGCCATCGTCACCCGCCTGCCGCCCCCCACCGGCGATGCCAATGCGGAGCTGAAGGCGCTGCTGGTCGATAGCTGGTACGACCCGTATCTCGGCGTGGTCATTCTGGTGCGCATCAAGGATGGCCGGCTGAAGCGCGGCCAGAAGATCCGCATGATGTCGAAGGGCTCCACCCACACGGTGGAGCAGGTGGGCGTGTTCGCCCCCAAGATGACGCCGGTGGACGATCTGGGACCGGGCGAGATGGGCTATATCACGGCCGCCATCAAGACCGTGGCCGATTGCAACGTGGGTGACACCATCACCGATGACCGCGCCCCCGCGGCCGAGCCGCTGGCCGGGTTCAAACCCTCCATCCCGGTGGTCTGGTGCGGTCTGTTCCCGATCGATGCCGATGATTTCGAGAAGCTGCGCGAATCCCTGGGCAAGCTGCGCCTGAACGATGCCAGCTTCCACTACGAGCCGGAATCCTCGGCAGCACTCGGCTTCGGCTATCGCTGCGGCTTCCTCGGCCTGCTGCATCTGGAGATCATCCAGGAACGCCTGTCGCGCGAGTTCGATCTCGACCTGATCGCAACCGCCCCCAGCGTGGTCTACAAGATCCGCCGCACCGACGGCACCGAGGAAGACCTGCACAACCCGGCCGACATGCCGGACCCCTCGGTGATCGACGTGATCTCCGAGCCGTGGATCAAGGCCAACATCATGGTGCCGGACGACTATCTCGGCTCCATCCTCACGCTGTGCAACGAGCGCCGTGGCCAGCAGATCGACCTCACCTATGTCGGCAACCGCGCCATGGCGGTCTATCGCATCCCGCTCAACGAGGTGGTGTTCGACTTCTATGACCGGCTGAAATCGGTCAGCCGCGGCTATGCCAGCTTCGACTACGCGATGGACGGCTATGAGGAGGGCGATCTCGTGCGCATCTCCATCCTGGTCAATTCCGACCCGGTGGACGCGCTGTCCTTCATCGCCCATCGCAGCCAGGCCGACCGGCGGGGCCGCTCGATCTGCGAGAAGCTGAAGGATCTGATCCCCAAGCAGCTGTTCAAGATCGCCATCCAGGCCGCGATCGGCGGGCGCGTCATCGCGCGTGAGACCATCGGGGCGCTGTCGAAGGACGTGACGGCCAAGTGCTATGGCGGCGATATCAGCCGCAAGCGCAAGCTGCTGGAGAAGCAGAAAGAGGGCAAGAAGCGCATGCGCCAGTTCGGCAAGGTGGAGATTCCGCAATCCGCCTTCCTGGCCGCGTTGAAGATGGACAACTGACGCTGCCGGGCTGTCCTTGATGCAGCGCGTCTCGCCGGCGCAGATCGCCCAGATGCTGGCCCAT
Organism: uncultured Rhodospirillales bacterium; assembly: GCA_903924855.1. Lineage (GTDB taxonomy): Bacteria > Pseudomonadota > Alphaproteobacteria > Acetobacterales > Acetobacteraceae > CAIQQQ01. The sequence goes on from CAIYCW010000017.1 coordinate 16,853, forward strand.
GGCGTGGCGCTGCACCGCGCGGGCCGGGCGGCGCAGGCGCATGCCGCCTACAGCGAGATTCTGCGGCTGCAGCCGCGCCATGCCGAGGCGCTGCTGCGGCTGGGCTGCCTTTACTGCGAGAATGGCGAGCTCGAAAAAGGGGCGGAGCTGCTGGCCAAGGCGGCCAAGATGAACCCCGCCGCCTTCGAGGCGCATGACAGTCTTGGCAACGCGCATGACGCGATGGGCCAGCCCGCCAAGGCGGTGTTTGCCTACAACCGCGCCTTGGCGCTGAAGCCCGACGCGTTCGAAACCCTGGTCAATCGCGGCGTGGCGCTGCAATTGCTGGACCGTCACGCCGAGGCGATCGAAAGCTATGACCGCGCCATCCGGCTGCGCCCGGACAATCCGGATCCCTATCTCAACCGCGGCTCCGCCCGGATGACGCTGGGGCAGCTGGAGGCGGCGATCGCCGATTTCGAACAGGCGATCAGCCTGACGCCGGATGAAGCGCCGCTTCATGCCAATCTCGGCCTGTGCCGCCAACGCCTGGGCCGGCTGGGCGAGGCGCTCACCGCCTATGACCGCGCCCTGGCCCTGGCGCCGCATGATGTGGCGACCCTGATCGGCCGGGCCCAGCTGCATCACAGCCGCGGCGAGCCGGAACGCGCCGCCGCCGATTACGCAAGCGCCGTCCAGATCGCCCCGGAGCGGGACTTCCTGGCCGGCGATCTGCTGTATCACCGCCTGCTCTGCGCCGACTGGCACGATCTGGACCGCCTGCTCGGCGGCATCAGCACCGGTATCGCGCAGGGGCAGGCGCGGGCCTTCGCCTTTCCGTTGCTGGCCGTGGTGGACGACCCGGCCCTGCATCGCAGCGCCGCCGAGCTGGTCACCCAACGGCTTTACCCGCCCAGCGCCACCAGGCTGCGCCCGCCGCCGCCGCACAGGCAGGACAAGCTGCGGGTCGGCTACATCTCCGCCGATTTCCGCGACCATCCGGTGGCCGATCTGATGGTCGAGCTGTTCGAGACCCATGACCGTGACCGCTTCGACCTCACCGGCATCGGCATCGGCCTGTTGAAGCAGGATGCGATGCATCAGCGCGTGGTCGCGGCCTTCGATCGTTTCCATCATGTGGGGGCGATGGGCGAGCGTGCGGCCATCGACCTGATCCGCGGCCTGCATCTCGATATCGCGATCGACCTTGGCGGCCACACCGAATACAGCCAGCCCGGCCTGTTCGCCGGCCGGATCGCGCCGGTGCAGGCGAGCTATATCGGCTATCTGTCCACCATGGGTGCGCCCTATATGGACCACATCATCGGCGATGCGGTGGTGCTGCCGGAGGCCGAATGGCCGCATTACAGCGAGGCCCCGGTGATCCTGCCGCAGTACCAGGCCAATCCGCGCCATCGCGACTGCGCGTCCTCCACGCCGTCACGCGCTGAGCACGGCCTGCCGGAAGATGGCTTCGTGTTCTGCTGCTTCAACAATGTCTTCAAGCTGAACCCGGATGTGTTCGATTCCTGGGCGCGCATCCTCCATCGCGTGCCGGGTGCGGTGCTGTGGCTGTTCGTGGAAAGCGATGCCGCCGGATCACGCCTGCGGGCGGAGGCGCAGTCCCGCGGCATCGACCCAGCACGGCTGGTGTTCGCCCCGCGTGCCGCTCGGCCCGATTATGTCGCCCGCTATGCGCGGGCCGATCTGTTCCTCGACACCTGGCCCTACAATGCCGGCGCCACGGCGAGCGATGCGCTCTGGGCTGGGCTTCCGGTGCTGACCCGCCAGGGGCGCAGCTTCGTCTCGCGCATGGCCTCCAGCCTGCTGGAGGCAGTGGGCCTGCCCGAGCTGATCACCACCACAGGTGCTGACTATGAGGACCTCGCGGTCGCCCTTGCCGGTGATCCGGGCAGGCTGGCCCGGCTGCGCCGGCATCTGCTGGCGGCGCGCGACACGGCCGCGCTGTTCGACATCACAGAATTCACCCGCAGCTTCGAGCAGGCGCTGCGCGCGATGGTCGCGCACCAGGCCGGCGGCCAGGCGCCCGCGCCGATCCGTATCGGCAGATAGGCTTTGGGGCTGGCCTCGATAACGGCGCTCGACGACCGGTTAGTAATTGAGATTCAAGCATTTATCCGATGGTTGCAGTCTCTGCTCGATTTCAAAGCTGCGTCAAGGGCGCTTTGCGCCGGCGAAGCCGGTAAACCCTTGACGCAGCTTTGAAATCGAGAACACCGCTGACATCGGATCAATGACGGGGTGAATGCTTATCTGGGCCGGCCCCTTGGCTTCTCTCTCGCCGGGCTGACGCGGCCGGCCTGGGTTATCCGGTGATGCTGCGCTCCATCTCCGCGCGCAGCTCGGCGGTGACCTTGGGTTCCACACCGAACCACAGCTTCCACGCCGGCGGGCCCTGGTGCAGCAGCATGCCCAGGCCGTTGACGGTGCGGTTGCCGCGCAGCCGTGCCTCGGCCAGCAGCTTCGTCTCCAGCGGGGTGTAGATGATGTCGGCCACCAGCGCGGTGCGGGGCAGGGCATCCAGCCGCAGATCGAGCGCCTGCATGCCCACCATGCCCTGGCTGGTGACGTTGACGACCATCGCCACACCCTCCAGCGCCGCGTGGCGCTCCGCCCAGGGCAGCACGGTGATGGGGCCGCCCAAGGCCGCGGCCAAAGCCTGCGCCTTTTCGGTGGTGCGGTTGATCAGCCGGATCTCCCGCGCGCCTTCGCGTTCCAGCGCGTAGCAGATCGCACGGCCGCCGCCGCCGGCGCCGATCACCGCAACCGGGCCGGCATCGGCGCGCCAGTCCGGCACCGCCTCGCGCACATTGCCGATGAAGCCCAGCCAGTCATTGTTGGTGCCGAACAGCGAGCCATCCGGCCGCACCACAACGCAGCTGATCGCGCCGATCTTGCGCGCCACATCGTCCACCTCGTCGACGATCGCCATCGCATCCTGCTTGTGCGGGATGGTCAGGTTGCAGCCGGAGAACCCCAGCGGCTGCAGGGCGCGCAACGCCGCCTCCAGCGTGCCGGGGCGGATCGCCAGCGGCACGTAGCTGCCGGCCAGGCCCTGTTGCGCCAGCCAGTGATTGTGCATCAGCGGCGAGCGCGAATGCATCACCGGCCAGCCCATCACGCCGGCCATCAGGAATTGCTGCGAATGGCTCATGCCACACCTCCGGCATCGTCCAGCTTGGCGCCAAAATGATCCCAGGTGCGCTGGAACAGGCTGTCATTCCACAGCTTTTCGAAGCACAGCGCGCGCTCCGCATCGGTGAAGGAATAGGGCGTGCCGATCGCCTGCGCCATGTATTGGCGCTGCGCGTTGTCTTCCAGATAGGTCATCAGCACGAAGGCATCGATGAGGCTCTTGCCCACCGTCACCGCGCCATGCGCCTTCATCAGGGCGGCCGGACGATCGCCCAGCGTGTCGGTCAGGCGCTTGCCCATCACCGTGTTGTTGATCGAATCGGGCGAATCGAGCACAGGCATCGGGTAGAGCAGCGAGCCCTGCGCGTAGACCGGAAGATAGGTAGCCCCCGCCGTGGTCAGGATGGTCGACCAGTTCGGATGGGCGTGCACCACCGCCTGCACATCCGGCCGTGCCTGATAGATCGCGGCATGGAGATGGAACTCCAGCGGTGGCTTGGCATTGCCCTCGATCAGATTGCCGTCGAAATCGATGGTGCAGATATCGGCAACACTCAGCCGGCTGCGCTGGCAGGAGCCGGTGTTGATCCACATCCGCCCCTCGCCCGCGCGCACGCTGGCATGGCCGTTATAGTCAATGATGCCCTGCCGCTCCAGCATGCGGATGCAGCGGACGATACGGGATTTCTGGTCGAGCTCGGTCATGCTGCGCGCCTGTTACCAGTTCACCGTATCGCGCACCTGCTGGCGCCACAGCTCCCAGGCGCGCATGCCGGCACCCTGGTTGGTCAGATCGGCCAGCTCGCCTTCCTCGGTGTCCAGCGAGGCGAGCGGTGCGCCGCCGCTCAGCGCCGCCGCCCAATGCTGCACGCGGGCATTCACCTCGGTGTAGACGGCGCGGAACACCGCCACCTGAAGGTTGGGTCCGCAGGCAACCGAGCCATGCGCGCGCATCATCGCCACGTTGCAGGCACCCATGCAGGCGGCCAGCGCCTCGCCCTTCACGTCGTCGCACACCAGCATGTTGGTGGCGCCGAATTTCTGGCGGATGTCGAAGACCGGCACGCCCTGCGCCAGGAAGGCCGCGTTGTGGAACATCGCCTCCATCCGCGTGGAAACCAGGCCGAACGGGATCACCGAGGGGGAATGGCTGTGCACCACCGAATTCACATCCGGGCGTGCCTTGTAGATCGCGCCATGGATGAAGCGCTCGAGAAAGCTGCCGCGGCCGCGGGCGTTGCAGGGCTCGTTGTCGAGCGTGTACTCGATGATGTCATCCGGTGTGACCAGGGCCGGCGCTATCGAGCGGGACATGAAATAGCGATCCGGTGCTGTGGGATGGCGCTGGGAGACATGGCCGAAGCCGTCCACCACCTCGCGCTCCGCCAGGATGCGGCTGGCGGCGGCCAGATCGGCCAGAAATGCGTCCGAAACCGGGCCGCCCGACTTTGGTTCGTTGCTCATCTCACCCTCCCGCCTACACGATCACCTTTGTCATGATGCCGGCGGGAAAGATATCCTCGGGCGTCACGTGCTTGTGGGCGATGCCCTGCTGGAATGTGTAGAGCAGCATCTGTTCCCAGGTGGCGCGGTTCTCGTCGATGCCGAAGGGGAAGGTGTCGCGCCCGAACATGGCCTGCATCTGGCGGGCATAGGTGGCAAGCCAGGGCAGCGGATAGCGCGACACGGCGGGGTCGAGCAGGCGTTCCAGGCTGCGGCGCTTCGATTCGTTGAACGCGTTCAGCAGGTTGCGCGCAACCCAGGGATTGGCGTCCAGGATGCGCCGCTGCATCACCATGATATGCATGATCGGCCAGACCTTGGTCCGCTCGAAATAGGCCTTCTCCATGTCCAGGTAATCGGGGAACAGCCGCACGATATCCGGATTGCCCTCCAGGAAGCAGGTGGGCGGGCGGGCGATGATGGCGCAGTCGATCTCGCCGGAGGCCAGCATCTCGGAGAGGGATTTGTCATTGACCCGGGTGAGCTGCACGCCTTCGGGCAGGTTCAGCTCCACCTTCTCCACGCGGCCGGCATCATTGGCGCCGGCCTGGTACCAATGCACGTCCTGCAGCGAGACGCCGCATTCATTGTGCATCCAGCCGCGCATATAGACCGCCGCCGAATGCGCCCATTCGGGGGAGCCGATGCGCTTGCCCTTCAGGTCCTGCACGGTTTTGATGCCGGATTTCTTGTTCACGTAGAAGGAGGAGAAGCGGAACAGCCGCGAGCAGATCACCGGCAGCCCGATCACGTCGCTGTCCTCGCGCGTCACCTGGGCGGCAAATTTGGCGAAGCTCAGCTCCGCCACATCCCATTCGCGGTTGGCGGTGAAGCGGGCGAACACCTCGTGATGCCCTACCATGGACCAGGTGTGCTCGATCCCCTCGGCGCGCACATCCCCGGTGCGGAAATCGCGGAAATGATCGTAATCGGTCGAGGCGATGCTCAGCTTCAGGCGATTCATGGTGGTGGATCCGTTTCCCAGTCTGCTCTTGTTGCGTGTCTCAGCATCCGGCGAGCGTGAAGGCAAGAGCCTGTGTCAGCTGCCGCTTTGCAGGATGGCCTCCACGATCTCCTGCACGTCCAACGCCTCCTGCAGCGTGGCGAGGCGATGCGGCAGGCCCTGCGTCATCGCCACCACCTGTTCCAGCTGCCGGCGCAGCACCAGCGGGCGCATCCGCTCGTTGGGCAGCGCATCCGGATCGGGGTGCCAGCGCCCATCCGCCTCCTGCAGCTCGGCGATCGACCAGTCCCGCAGCCTTATGGCGCCGTTGGTGCCACGCAGCGTCCAGGTGTTGTGATCATCCTTGGGCGTGTTGCCGACATTGCCGGTGAGGTTCACCGCGACATGGCCTGCCATCAGCTTGCAGCGGATGTCGAACTCGCTGCGCCCGTCATCCGGGAACTGCGCCAGTGATTCGACCAGTGAGAGTGGCCCGATCAGCCTTCGGGTGAGGAACAGAAAATGCGAGACCACTTCGCGGGTGAAGCCGCCCTGGATCGGCCGGTCCAGCCAGGAGGCGGCGTCCTGCTGCCAGGGCCGCGGCCAGTTCTGGAACGCGACATCGATGGTGAGTGACTGCACCTCCCCGATCGCGGGCATCCAGGAGACCAGACGCTCCACCGCGAAGGAGGAGGCGAAGGGGAAATTCACCCCCGCGCGGGCGGTGGCGTGGGTTGCCACAAAGGCGCGCGCCGCCTGCAGGTCCACCGCGAGCGGCTTTTCGCAGAACACCGATTTGCCGGCGGCAAGGGCGGCCTCGGCATAGCCCAGATGGCTTGCGGGGGGAGAGGCGATATAGACGCAATCGGCGGAGGCCATCGCAGCCTCCACTGATGGTGCCACCGGCAGACCGGGCAGCGCCTCCGCCAGGCGTTCGCTGGCCGCCACCGCCAGATCCCACAGCCCCACCACCTCGATCTGGTCGCTGGCCTGATCGCGCGCCGCCCGCGCCAGACGTTCGCCCATGATGCCCGCACCGATGATCGCCAGTTTCAGCATGCCACTCTCCCACCCATCACCACAGACTTGCGCAAGAAGCCGCGTCCCGCCATAGCCCGCGCATCACGACCGAAAGCACACACCCATGCGCCCCTCTGGCCGCGCCGCCAACGCGCTCCGCAGCGTCTCCATCATCCCGGGCTTTTCGCATCATGCCGAGGGCAGCTGCATCATCAAGATGGGCGGCACCGAGGTGCTGTGCACCGCGAGCGTGGAATCGCGCGTGCCGCCCTTCCTGCGCGGCAAGGGCAGCGGCTGGGTCACCGCCGAATACGGTATGCTGCCGCGCGCCACCCACACGCGCGGCGACCGGGAGGCGGCGCGTGGCAAGCAATCCGGCCGCACCCAGGAAATCCAGCGCCTGATCGGCCGCTCGCTGCGCGCCGTCACCGATCTGGCCGCGATGGGTGAGATGTCGATCACGCTGGATTGCGACGTGCTGAACGCCGATGGCGGCACACGCTGCGCCTCCATCACCGGGGCGTATGTGGCCCTCCAGCTCGCCTTCCGGCATCTGGTGGCCAACAACGTGCTCTCCAGCATTCCGATGATCGGCCAGGTGGCAGCCGTCTCGTGCGGGATCTTCGAGGGCACGCCGGTGCTGGATCTCGATTACGCCGAGGACAGCAACGCCGAGGCGGATGCCAATTTCGTGCTGACCGCCGACGGCGGCATCGTGGAGATCCAGGCAACCGCCGAGAAGACCGCCTTCGCCCCCGCCCAGTTCGACGCGCTGATGCAGCTGGCCCTGCTCGGCACGCAGCAGCTGCACGCGGCGCAATCCGCGGTGCTGGCCGGATGAGGCTCGCAGCCGGCAGCAGGCTGGTGCTGGCCACCCACAATGCCGGCAAGCTGCGCGAGTTTGCCGATCTGCTGGGGCCGCATCGCATCGATGTGGTCTCGGCCGGCCAACTCGGCCTGCCGGAGCCGGAGGAGACCGCGCCCGATTTCCTCGGCAATGCGCGCATCAAGGCGATCGCGGCGGCCGAGGCCACCGGCCTCGCGGCGCTGGCCGATGACAGCGGCTTTTCGGTGGCCGCCCTGGGCGGGGCACCTGGCGTGTATTCCGCCCGCTGGGCCGGCCCGTCCAAGGATTTCGCGGCCGCCATGGCCCGCGTGCAGGCCGAGATCGCGGACAATCCCGATCGCCGCGCCTGGTTCACCTGCGTGCTCTGCCTGGCGCAGCCGGATGGTCGCACGGCGAGTTTTCTCGGCCGCGTCGAGGGCAGCATCGCCTGGCCGCCGCGCGGGGCCGGTGGCTTCGGGTATGATCCGGTCTTCGTGCCCCACGGACAGACCCGCAGCTATGGCGAGATGAGTGCTGCGGAGAAGCACCAGGGCAGCCACCGCGCGCGTGCCGTTGCGCAGTTCCTGGCCGCCTGCGTCGCATGACGGCGTCGCAGGACCTGGCGCTGTACATCCACTGGCCGTTCTGCCTCGCCAAATGCCCGTATTGCGACTTCAACTCCCATGTGCGCGAGCGCATCGACCAGACGCGGTTTGCCCGGGCGCTGGCCACCGAACTTGCCTGGGAAGCCGCCCGTATCGGGCCACGCCGGCTGGTGTCGATCTTCTTTGGCGGCGGCACGCCCAGCCTGATGGCGCCGGAGACGGTGGCGGCGCTGATCGCCCAGGCGAATTCGCTGTTCACGCCGGCGGAGGACATCGAGATCACGCTGGAGGCCAATCCCACCAGCATCGAGGCGGCGAAGCTGAGCGCCTTCCGCGATGCCGGCATCAACCGCATCTCGATCGGCGTGCAGAGCCTTGATCCGTTGGCGCTGTCCCGGCTTGGGCGGCAGCATTCGGTCTCCCAGGCGATCGCGGCGCTGGAGCTGGCACGCGACACCTTCCCGCGCCTGTCGTTTGATCTGATCTACGCGCGCCCGGAGCAGAGCCTGCAAGCCTGGCGGGATGAGCTGCGCCAGGCGCTGAGCCTGGCGGCGGATCATCTCTCGCTCTATCAGCTCACCATCGAGCCCGGCACCGCCTATGAGGCGCTGCACCGGCGCGGCGAGATCGTGCTGCCCGAGCCGGAGCTTGCGGCAGCGCTGTATGACGCAACCGGGGAGGAGGCGGCGCGTTTCGGGCTACTGCCCTATGAGGTGTCCAACTACGCGAGGCCGGGCAGCGAAAGCCGGCACAACCTGGCCTATTGGCGCTATCGCGACTATGCCGGCATCGGCCCCGGCGCGCATGGCAGGCTTTGGCTCGACAACCGCCTGATCGCCACCACCCGCCACCGCGCCCCCGAGCCCTGGGCGGAGCTGGTGGAACAGCACGGCCATGGCACGCGCGGCGAGGAGGAGATTGCCCCTGCCGATCGTGCCAGGGAGATGCTGCTGATGGGGCTGCGACTGACCGAGGGGATCGATGCCGCAGCCTTTGCCGCGCGCACCGGCCGGTCTCTCAGCGAGAGCCTCGATCCGGACATCCTGGCCCAGGCGCTGGACGAAGCCTATCTGGTCCAGACCGAAATCGGGCTGCGCGCCACGCCGGAAGGCCGCAAGCGGCTTGATGCGCTGCTGGCGGCCTTGGTGGTGTAGGACAGCGCTGGCGTGTTCCACATCAGTTAAGAAAGGCCTTCTTTTCTGAAGAAAAGAAGCAAAAGACTTTTATCAGCTGGCGCCGCACCTTTCATGCAGGTGCGCGCCAGCGTACGAAAGTTTTTTGGTTCTTTTTTTCAAAAAAGAACCGCTTTCTTATTTCCTTGAGGCCCGGGGAACACCCAGGCCGGTCGTCACTGCTGCGGCGAGAAGCTGGTCGGTGTGAGGAACACGTTCTCCTGCGCCACCAGATACTCGGCATCCGCCGAGGCCTTCAGGTAGACGCCCCAGGCGGGGTCCTTGGCCAGTGCCGCGCGGCGCTGCTCGCGGTCGCCCTGGCTTTCATAGCGCCACATATGCACGACCTTGTTGAGCTGCCCCTCGGCCACAGTGTACCAGCCAAGGCATTGGCCCAGATATTTCTGCTGCAGATCCCAGGCCAGGTCCTGATAGAGCTTCACATAGGCGGCCAGCTTGCCCGGCTTCACCGTATAGGTGCGCATTTCCACGATCATCTTTTTGTTCCTTGTCCTGGTGTTCAGAGAACCTTCTGCACGCCGCCGCGCGGCCGGCCCGACCGCACTGCCATGCAGTCATTGACCAGCTCCTGGCGCTTGGCGAGATACAGGTCGTAGAAATCGTTCGGGTTGGAGGCGCGCGGGTCCTTGCGCACGAAATCGTCCAGCGCCGGGTTGGCATCGGCCGCATCCTGGCAGGCGCGCAGCGGGGTTCCCGGCTCCGCCTGGGGCGGGTGGAACGCGGCGCATCCGGCCAGACTCAGCAGCACGGCAAGGGCGGGCAGAAGGGGCTTGGTCATGCGTGGTTCATCCAATCCTCAAGCAACCGGCGTGCGATCGAATCGACGCGCGGCAGGGAGATGCCCACCGCCTCCGGGTTGCGCAGCTGGTCTCGGCTGAACCAGCGTGCATCCTCCAACTCGGCGGGGTCGATGGTGATGTCGAAGCTCAGCGCCTCGGCATAGTAGCCGAGCATGATGGAGGCGGGAAACGGCCAGGGCTGGCTCGAATGATACACAACCTTGCCGACCCGGATGCCGGCCTCCTCGAACACCTCGCGCGCCACCGCCTCTTCCAGGCTTTCGCCCGGCTCCACGAAGCCCGCCAGTGTCGAATACATGGTCGAGTTGGGAAACCGCTTGGAATGGCCCAGCAGCACCCGGTCGCCATCCGTGACCAGCATGATCACCGCGGGATCGGTGCGCGGGAAATGCTGGGCGCCGCATTGGGTGCAGGCCATCGCGTTTCCGGCGCTGCGCGGCTGGCAAACGCCGCCGCACACGCCGCAGAAACGGTGGCGCACCCGCCAATGCATCAGCCCGCGCGCATGTGCCAGCATGGAGGCCTCATCCGCCGGCAGCAGACCGGCCACGGAGCGCAGATCCACCAGACTGCCCAGATGCTCTGGCAGCACGCCGGTCGCGTCCTCCAGATCGCTGAAATCGATCGCCAGCACCGGAATGCCGTCATGCAGGCCCAGCAGCGCCCAATCCCGGTCGGCGAAATCGGCCACCTGGGTCTGGTTCAGCCACACGGCGCGCGGCTGGCCCGCTTCCACCCCATCCAGCAGGCTGCGACCGCGCCAGACAGCGGCAAACTTTGCGTCCGCGCGCGCGCGCAGCGCCGCCACTGCCGCCTCGTCGTCCCGCAGGTTGGACACGCGATCGATCGGGCTGCCGGTATAGGCGTTGCGTCGGCTGGCTGGGATCGGTTGCACGTCTTGTCCTGCTCTTTGCGGGCGCAAACTGCCATGCACGCCCCCGTGCGGCAACCGCCCTGATCGAGCGCCCTTATCGGGGGCAAAATCGCGGCCCTGCTTGCAGTCGCGCGCCCAACGCGCGATATGACAGGTGGGAGGTCGGCGGCGGACGTGTTCCTCGCCAACCCGGTCAGGACCGGAAGGTAGCAGCCGCAACGAGTTCTAGCGCGGGTCGCACGTTCGGCCTCCCACCCATCCCCAGCCGAGGCACTGCATGTCGGGCTTGTTCGGAGACGACGAACCGGGCGGCGATCCCGATATCGACGACGCGCCGCCGCCGCCGGACGGCCCCGGCCTGTTCGGTGAGGCGCTGCCGGTGGCCCCGCGTGAGGCGCCGCCCGCGGCCGTGGCCTATCGCGTTCTGGCCCGCAAATACCGCCCCACCAGCTTTGCCGACCTGATCGGGCAGGAGGCGATGGTGCGCACGCTGCGCAACGCCTTCGCGCTCGGCCGTGTGGCGCATGCCTTCATGCTGACCGGCGTGCGCGGCGTGGGCAAGACCACCACGGCGCGCATCATCGCCCGCGCGCTGAACTGCACCGGCATCGACGGCACCGGCGGGCCCACGGTGGAGCCCTGCGGCGTGTGTTCCAACTGTGTTGGCATTCTGGCGGATCGGCATCCGGATGTGACGGAGATGGATGCCGCCTCCAACACCGGCATCGACTCGGTGCGCGAGATCATCGAGGCGGTGCGCTTCCGCCCGATGCAGGCGCGCATGCGCGTGTTCATCCTCGATGAGGTGCACATGCTCTCCAAGCCCGCCTTCAACGCGCTGTTGAAGACGCTGGAGGAGCCGCCCCCCCATGTGAAGTTCATCTTCGCCACCACCGAGATCCGCAAGGTGCCGATCACCGTGCTGTCGCGCTGCCAGCGCTTCGATCTGCGCCGTGTGTCCGTGGCCGAGCTGTCCGGCCATTACGGCCGCATCACCGCGAAGGAGGGCCGGGCGATCGAGCCGGAGGCGCTGCAGCTGATCGCGCGGGCGGCCGATGGCTCGGTGCGCGACGGGCTTTCGCTGCTCGACCAGGCCATCGCCCAGACGCCGGATGGGGAGGCGATCACGGCACCCGCGGTGATCGACATGCTGGGCCTGGCCGATCGCAGTGCCGTGTTCGACCTGTTCGAGGCGGTGATGGCGGGCAAGACCGAACAGGCGCTGGCGATCACCGACAATGCCTTCGCCCGCGGGGCCGATCTGGGCGAGATGCTGGGCGATCTGCTCGATCTCATCCATGTCACCACCCGTCTCAAGGCGATCCCCTCGCTGAAGGACAGCCACGATCTGCCGGAATCGGAGCGTGTGCGCGGTGCCGCCCTGGCCGAACGCCTGTCGATGGCCTCGCTGGGCCGTGCCTGGCAGATGCTGCTCAAGGGCACTTCGGAGGTGGAGCAGGCGCCCGATCGTAGGGCTGCGGCCGAGATGGTGCTGATCCGCCTGTGCCACGTGGCCGAATTGCCGCCGCCCGCCGATCTGGTTCGCCGTCTGATGGAGAATGGCGCGGGGCCGGCCGCGATGGGGGGGCAGGGCCCGGCCCCCTCCGGTGGTGGCGTGCGGGCGGTGGCCAATGGCCACGCGCAGCCGGCAGCCCAAATGGCGCCCCAGCCAGCCCTCCAGCCAGCCCCTCGGCCAGCCGGCCCCAGCCTTGCGACCTTCCGGGACGTGGTGGCGCTGGTGTCCCATCAGCGTGAGGCCACGCTGCACGCGCATCTGGTGCACTCGGTGCATCTGGTGCGCTTCGCGCCGCCGGTGATCGAGCTGAACCCGCAGCCGGACGCCCCGCGCGACCTGGCGGCACGGCTTGCCGCCGTTCTGTCCGAGGCGTCCGGCACGCGCTGGACGGTGGCGCTCAGCTCCGAGCCGGGCGAGCCCACCCTGGCCGAGCAGGGCGACGCCGCCGATCACGCCCGCCGTCACCAGGCCGAGACCCATGAGCTGGTGCAGGCCATTCTGAAGGCCTTCCCCGGCGCGCGGATCGAGGCGGTGCGCGACAGTGCGGTGGATGCGTTCGGCCTGCCCTCCATCGTGCCCGATCCGGACGCCGAACCGGCCGATTTCGACCTGCCACCCCCGGGCGAGGAGCCCGACGAACCTGACAATTTCTGGGAGACCACAGCATGAAGAACATCGCCGGCCTGATGAAGCAGGCCTCGCAGATGCAGAAGAAGATGGAAGAGATGCAGGCCTCGCTGGAGGCGATGACCATCGAGGGCACCGCGGGGGCCGGCATGGTCACCGTCACGCTGTCCGGCAAGAACGAGCTGCGCTCGGTGCGCATCGACCCCAAGCTCGCCGATCCGGAGGAGATGGAGATGCTGCAGGACCTGCTGGTGGCGGCCCATGCCGATGCCAGGCGCAAGATCGAGGCGCTGTCGGCCGAGGAGATGCAGAAGCTGACCGGTGGGCTGAACCTGCCGCCCGGCCTCAAACTGCCGTTCTGATCAGGCGGCCGCGTTCGGCCTCAATCGATCCAGTAGCGCCGCGCCAGCGCTCCGGGCTGGCGCGGATGGGGGATGATGTCGCGCAGCATGCCGCCATTGGCCTCGATCACCTTGATCGAGCCGATATTGTCATCCGAGCAGGTCAGCAGCAGCCGGCCGAGCCCGCCCGCGCGTGCCTCGATGATCGCCAGACGCAGGATATGCGTGCCGAACCCCCGGCGCTGCATCGAGGGTCGGATGGCATAGCCGATATTGCCGCCCCAGAGTTCCATCTCCGGCAGCAGCTGGAAGCGGATATTGACCCGGCCGATGAAGGTGTAGGCGTGGGTGAGCCAGAGCTGGCGGTGCGGCACGCGCGGCACCAGCCGCCCGTCCGGCAGCAGCAGCGTGTCGCCCTGGGTGTTCAGCCAGGCCAGATGCAGCGCCTGGCTGTCTGGCGTGTTGCCGAGCAGCGGGGCGGCCGGTTCGATCTGGTAGCCTTCGGCGATGGCGGCCTGATATGACCGCAGATGCGTCATCGACGGCAGGTCGAGTCGGGAGTCTGCGGGAGAGAGGAACATGATGTCAGACTATTGGCTGTTTGATGTCGCGTCGAGGTGATGCCGATGAACGTGACTTGCCCGCAACCGGATTTGAACCGCTATCCCGGATTGACCCAGGTGCTCGACTGCCTGCCCGGTGCCCGGCTGGTGGGCGGCTGCGTGCGGGACTGGCTGGCCGGGCAGAGCGTGTCGGATATCGACCTTGCCACGCCTGACCCGCCGGACCAGGTGGCACAGGCGCTGGCCCGGGCGGGGCTGCGCGCCATTCCCACCGGCATGGCGCACGGCACCGTCACGGCGCTTGCGGGGGGGGGCAGCTTCGAGATCACCACGTTGCGCCGCGATGTTGCCACCGACGGTCGCCACGCCGTCGTGGCGTTCACCGATGACTGGCTGGAGGATGCGGCACGGCGGGATTTCACCATCAACGCGATGTCGATGGACCGTGCGGGCAAGGTGTTCGATTATTTCGGCGGCCAGGCCGATCTTGCGGCCGGGGTGGTGCGCTTCGTGGGCGATGCGGCCAGCCGGATCACCGAGGATTATCTGCGCATCCTGCGCTATTTCCGCTTCTTCGCCCGCTACAACCCCGCAGCGCCGGATGCGGATGCCGTCACCGCGATTGCCGCCCACGCAGAGGGGCTGGCGCGGCTTTCGGTGGAGCGGGTCTGGAGCGAGCTGAAGCGCATTCTGCAGGCCCAGGCGCCGGATTGCGCGTTGGCGTTGATGGCGGAGCTTGGCGTGCTGGACCGGCTGCTGCCCGGAGGGCGGCTGGCCCCGGTTGATGATTTGCCGGTCGATCCGCTGCTGCGCCTGTCCGCACTCTGGCCCAGCGGTCCCGCGCCGCTCAACCTGTCCAGCGCCGAGGCGGATCGCCTGGCCCTGCTGCAGCAGGACGCGCCGGCGGATGCGGCGTCGGACGATGATCTGCGGCGTGCCTTGGCCGACACCGCCCCGGACATTCTGATCGGCCGCGCGTGGCGTCAGCGCCGCGGCGAGGCGCTGCGCGACCGCATCGCCGCCTTGCCGGTGCCGGTGTTTCCGCTGGCGGGGCGCGACCTGATGGCGCAGGGGCTGAAACCCGGCCCCGATCTCGGCCGTGCCCTGGCAAGGCTGCGCCAGACCTGGCTGAATTCCGGCTGCCGGCTGGACCGCGCAGCCCTTCTGGATGTTTTGAACACTCACTTTCCGTCTGACGTGCCCAAAGTGTAGAAGTTTTTTTGCTTCTTTTTTTTCAAAAAAAGAAGTTCTTTCTTTGAAAAGAAAGAACCAAAGAAACTTTCATCACTCGGGTGCCGCCGATTGGCATCGGGCGTGGCAGGCTGGTAAAGCCGGGGCATGAAGCGTCTCATTCCCGCCCTCAATCCCATGCTCCTGCGTCTGTGGCGCGAGGATATCCGCAAGCACTGGTCCATGCTGGGGCTGACCATCGTGCTGACCGGGCTGATGGCCGGGCTGCAGGCGCTGTATCCCGCCGTGGTGCAGCGCGCGATCGACATGTTCGCGGCCCATGATGCGCGCATCCTGTATCAGGTGCCGGTGCTGGTGCTGATCATCACCTCGGCCAAGGCGCTGGCGCAGTATTTCCAGGCCATTCTGGTGCAGCAGATCGTGCTGCTGGCCATACGCGGCCTGCAGAACCGCATGTTCGCCCGGCTGATGACCGCCGATCTGGCCCGTGTCGAGCGTGAGGCGCCGGCGGCACTCGCCGCGCGCTTCACCACCGATGCCGCGATGATCCGCGATGCGCTGGTGCGCGCGGTCAACACGTTCGGCGATGCGGTGAAGGTGGTGGGGTTGGTGGCCGCCATGCTTTATCTGGATTGGGTGCTGAGCGCCGTCTCACTGTTGCTGTATCCGCTGGCGGCGGTGCCGATCCAGCGCATCGGCAAGCGCATCCGCCGGGCATCCGGCGGGATGCAGGAGCGCATGGGCGAGACCGCGACGCTGCTGACCGAAAGCTTCACCCAGGCGCGCACCGTGCGCGCCTATGGGCTGGAGGCGCGTGAGACGGCGCGGGCCGAGCATGCCTTTGCCGAGCTCTACCACGCCATGCTGCGCATCATCCGCGGCCGCAGCCGGGTGGATCCGCTGCTGGAGGTGATCGGCGGCGGTGCCATCGCGGGTGTGCTGGGCTTTGCCGGCTGGCGTGCCTCGCAGGGGCAGAGCACGATCGGCGATTTCTCGGGATTTCTCACCGCCCTGCTGCTGACCGCCCAGCCGCTGCGGGCGCTGGGCAATCTGAATGCCGCCGTGCAGGAGGGGCTTGCCGGGCTGGAGCGCGTGTTTGGCGTGATCGACGAGAAGCCGGGCGTGGCCGACCGCGCAGGCGCCGTGGCCCTGCCGCCCGGGCCCGGCCGCCTGGTGTTCGACGCTGCAAGCTTCGCCTATCCGGATGGGCGGCATGGTCTGCGCGGCCTGTCCTTCACCGCGGAGGCCGGCCTCACCGTGGCACTCGTGGGGCCGTCGGGGGCTGGCAAATCCACGGCACTTGCGCTGATCCCGCGGCTTTACGACCTCACCGGTGGCGAGATCACGCTGGATGGGCAGCCGCTTGCCTCGGTCACGCTGGAAAGCCTGCGCGCCGCCATTGCCTATGTCGGCCAGGACACGCTGCTGTTCGATGACAGTGTGGCGGCCAATATCCGCATGGGCCGGGCCGATGCGAGCGATGCCGAGGTGGAGGAGGCGGCGCGGGCCGCCGCTGCCGCGGATTTCATCGCGGCCCTGCCGCAGGGCTACGCCACGATGGTGGGACCTGGCGGCGGCAGGCTGTCCGGCGGGCAGCGCCAGCGCATCTCGCTGGCCCGCGCGCTGCTGCGCAACCCGCGCATCCTGCTGCTCGATGAGGCGACCTCGGCGCTGGATGCTGAAAGCGAGGCGCTGGTGCAGCACGCGCTGGCCACGCTGCGCCAGGGGCGCACCACGATCATCGTGGCGCATCGCCTGTCCACCGTGCGCGACGCGGATCTGGTGGTGGCGATGGCGGAGGGCATGGCGGTTGAAAGCGGCAGTCATGCCGAATTGCTGAGCCGGAACGGGCTCTATGCCAGGCTGGTGCGCACCCAGGAACTGGCGGCCTGACCGCAACGGCCGCGATCATCACGCATCTCCACACGGATATGTCATGTTTTGGCCGCTTGCCGAAACTTCGTCGCAATGCACATAAGTTGACATGATTGCGATAAAGTTACGGGAGCCTGCGTGACACAAATTCGGACGATTGGCCTGAGATCGGCGTTGGTTGCCGTGGGATTGATGGCAATGCTGAGCCAGGCTTCGGCACAGTCTCCGGCCGTTGTTCTGGCTGCCACCAGCTCCGTTGTCGATTCGGGATTGTTGGCGCGCATTCTGCCGGTGTTCACCCAGCAGACCGGAATTCCGGTCACGGTCGTCGCCGCCGGCACCAGGCGGGCGCTGGAGGCGGCAAGCCAGGGGCGTGCCGATCTTGTGCTGGCGCATGACGCGCTGGCCGAACAGGAGTTTCTGGCGTCCGGCCAGGGCGTGTCGCGCCGTGAGATCGCGTGGAACGATCTGCTGCTGGCCGGCCCGAAATCCGATCCGGCCAGGATCGGCGGGACACGCAATGCGGTGGCCGCGTTGCGCGCGATCGCCGATCACGGCGTGGATTTCGTCTCCCGGCGCGATCACGGCGTGGGTGACGCCGCGGAACACCGGCTGTGGCGTGACGCCGGCCTGAACCCGCTCACCATGCCATGGTATCATGTGGTGGATGGCGGGCAGGGTGCCTCTATCGTGCAGGCGGCGAAGCTTGGCGCCGTTGTGCTCACCGATCGCGGCACCTGGCTTGCGACAACCAATCGCTCCGATCTGGTGCCGCTGGTGCAGGGCGATCAGGCCTTCATCAACCGCTATGACATCGTCCAGCTCAACCCCGCCCTGCACCCCAGCGCCCGCCTGTCCGAGGCGCGGGCGCTGGCCGAGTGGCTGGCCAGCCCGGACGGCCAAAGCCAGATCGGCGCGCTGCGCATCGACGATCAGCAGCTGTTCCATCCGGATGCCGATCAGCCCTTGCCGGGTGCCTCCTAGGGGAAAGTTCAGGGCTTGGGCCTGTACAGCGCGTCGATGAAGCCGCTGCGGTCCAGCGCGGTGACGAAGCTGGAATCGGCGAAGGT
The DNA here is from genome assembly GCA_903924855.1 of uncultured Rhodospirillales bacterium. Lineage (GTDB taxonomy): Bacteria > Pseudomonadota > Alphaproteobacteria > Acetobacterales > Acetobacteraceae > CAIQQQ01. The sequence continues at coordinate 34,935 of CAIYCW010000017.1, forward strand.
CTCAAGCCTGGTCACCTGCATCGCGCGGTAGGGGAACAGCGATTTGATGAGCTTCAACCCGTCCAGTGACGGATAGGGCTTGCTGGGCAGGCGCTGGGCGGAGGCGTAGACGGCGGCCAGCTTCTCTGGGTCGGTGATGCCGAACCAGCGGGTGAGCGAGTCGTAGGCGGCCGCGCGGTCGGTCTTCATCAGGGCGATGGCTTCCACGCTTGCCTTCATGAAGCGGGACGCCGCCTCGTGGTTGGCGGCAAGCCAGCTTGCCAGCGCGTTCACGCCCGAGCCCGGCATGGGATAGTTGAACTGCGCCATATCGGCCAGATCGGTCAGCCCGTCGCGCCTGGCGGCGGCGATGGCAAGCTCGCTGCCGGCCATCGCGTCCACCCGCCCGTTGACGATATCGCCTTCCGAGGGCGCTCCCTCATACATCTCCACGTCCCGGATCGGGTCGATGCCGTTGCGTTTCAGCAGCAGCAGCACCGCCAGATGGTCCAGCGAGCCCGGGCTGCTGAAGCCGATGCGCTTGCCTTTCAGCTGGGCGGGCGTGGTGATGTCCCGGCGGGCGAGGACGTGGAAGCGGATGACATTGTCCATCGTGGCCAGGATCACCCGGTGCTGCGTGTGCGCGACCGTGGTCATGCGCACGATGGTGGGGCTGCCGCCGCCGATGTTGATATCCGCCACCACATTGCTGCGGATGTTCTTCGGCGGGACGATGACCCCTTCCTCGCGCACCGCCTCGGCCGCGCGGGGGGTGATGAACATGTCCACCGCAAGCCCGTTGCGTTCGAAGATGCCGTGATCATAAGCCATGATGGTGGAGAGTTTGGTGAGCGACACGTCGCCCAGCTCGACTGTGACCGGCAGGCGCTCCTGTGCCTGTGCCAGATTGGGCAGAAGCAGTGCCGCCAGCATGAGGGCGATCCGTTTCCTGTGCATCCTGCGTGCTCCCCTTTTGTGTTTTTTGAGGCGTTGCGGGAAGCTTATGGCGAAACGGTCCAAGGCTTACAGAGGTTTCACCCCGCAGCGGCATTTCGTCACGCGCTCGCCATGATCCGCGCACAATTCGATCTGATAGTGTGCATCAAGGCGATGGGAGATGACCGCCCCCAGGACCGGATCGATGATTGGAGTATCGCCATGAAAAAGCTTATGCACTCTGCGCTTGCCGCCACCATCCTGCTTGCTTCCACCGGTCTTGCCTCGGCCCAGCCCTATCAGGGCCAGCCCTATCGAGGTCAGCAGGAGCAGCGCTACGAACAGCGCCCCGATGGGCGCTACGAGCCGCGCCCGGATGGCCGCTTCATCCAGCGCGACGGCCGCTATGTGGAACAGCAGCGCGAGGAGCACCGCTACCGCGAGGTGGAGGAACATGAGGGCTGGCGCCGCGGCCAGGCGATCCGTCATGAGGATTGGGATCGTGGCCGCCGTGTTGACTACCGCGAATACCAGCTGCGCGAGCCGCCGCGTGGCTATGAGTGGCGGGAGGTGAACGGCGCCTTCGTGCTTGGCGCCATCGCCACCGGCGTGATCGCCTCGATCCTGCTCAACGCGCGCTGATTGCGCGCCATCGGGTGTGGGCGGCCGGATTGAGGCCGGCCGCCCACACCGGTGTTGCCCCAATTCAGACCACAGTTCAGACCACGGTTCCGAACACCGCGCCAACAGCTGCCGTCACGGCCATTGCCATGGCGCCCCAGAATGTGACCCGCAGCATGGAACGCAGGATTGGCGCGCCGCCAACCCGGGCCGACAGAGCGCCCAGTGCCGCCAGCAGCACCACCGACGCCGCACTCACCACCGGTCCTGCCTGGTTGGCCGGCACTGCCATCGCGACCAGCAGCGGCAGCAACGCGCCCGACGAAAAACAGATGGCCGAGGTGACGGCAGCCTGGACCGGATTGGCCGCACTGATCTCCGTCATCCCCAGTTCATCGCGCAGATGCGTCTCAAGCGCGCCATGGGCGGTCAACTGCTTGGCGACCTCGGCGGCCAGGGTTGGCTCAAGCCCACGGCTTTGCCAGATCGCCGTGAGTTCTGCCAATTCGGCGGCGGGAAAATCCCGCAACTCCCGGGACTCCTTGGCAAGATCGGCCGCCTCGGTGTCCGCCTGGGAACTCACCGACACATATTCGCCGGCGGCCATCGCCATGGCGCCGGCGGCCAGCCCGGCCAGGCCCGCGATCAGGATCGACTGCCGGTCCGGTGAGGCGGAGGCGACGCCAACGATCAGGCTGGATGTCGAGATCAGCCCATCATTGGCGCCCAGCACAGCCGCGCGCAGCCAGCCAACGCGCGCGATCAGATGGGATTCACGCATTGGGTGCGAACTCATGGCGGGCCACTCCTGCAGGATTGTTCCGAACTTCAGGGTCCGATCGGTCGGACCGTGCTCTCGGTCACTCTACACGTGCTGGCCGCCGGAGATGTGGATCTCCGCCCCGTTGATGTAGCTGGACGCCTCGCTGCACAGGAAATGGATGGTCTCCGCCACCTCCCGCGGTTCGCCGAGGCGTCCCATCGGGACGGAGCGCGCCACCAGGGCGTCGGTGCCGGGCGAGAGGATGGCGGTCTTGATCTCACCCGGGGCGATCGCGTTGCAGCGCACATTGTGGGCGCCAAGCTCGCTTGCGATCTCACGCGTGAGTGCCGCGAGGGCCGCTTTCGAGGCGGCATAGGCCACGCCCGCGAAGGGATGGACGCGCGAGCCCACGATCGACGTGACATTGACGATCGAGCCCCGCGCCGCCTCCAGCTCCGGCACCAGGGCGCGCACCAGCAGGGCGGTGGAAACCAGGTTGACGTTGAGCACCTGGGTCCAGGCATGGGCATCGGTGTCCAGCACGCCCAGACGGGCACCCCCCGGGCCTTTTGGCGAAATGCCGGCATTGTTGACCAGCGCGTGCAGCCGGCCGTTGGGAAGCCTGGCGCGCACCTCGGCCGCCAGGGCGTCGATGGCGGAAAGATCCGCAAGATCCGCCTGGATATGCGCGGCCTTGGCGGCCGGCCAGCCGCAGGCCGGGTCGAAAGGCTGGCGCGAGACGGTCAGAATCCGCCAGCCGCGCGACTGGAACAGCTTGACCGTGGCATGGCCGATGCCGCGGCTGGCGCCGGTGAGCAGCATGATGCGCTGTTCGTCTGCCATGGGGCGGGTCCTGTCCTGATGTGATGTGCGCGCTGTCCCGCATTCCGATCCGTTCCGGCGCTGCGAGGCAAGGCTGATTTTTCGGTGAAGCCTCTTGATCGAAATGTAGCCTGGGCTACATCCTGTCGCACAGGGTGTGATTGCCGGGTGCTGATAAGGCCGAGGTTGCTGGTATGGATGGGGTCGAGACCAGGCTTTCCGAGCGAACCGTGCAGGATATGCAACTCGTGCTGTCCGGCCATCGGCTGGGCCGTGGCCGCGCCACGCTGGCCTTTGCCGGGCCCGCCGTGGTTGCCTCGATCGCGTATATGGACCCGGGCAATTTCGCGACCAACATTCAGGCCGGTGCCAGCTATGGCTATGGCCTGCTCTGGGTGGTGCTGCTGGCCAATCTGCTGGCCATGCTGTTCCAGGCGCTTTCGGCCAAGCTTGGCATCGTCACCGGTCTGAACCTGGCGGAGCAGTGCCGGCAGCGCCTGCCGAGGCCGGCAGTCTATGCGATGTGGGCGGCCAGTGAGATTGCCGCCATGGCGACCGATCTGGCGGAGTTTCTGGGCGGTGCCATCGGGTTGTCGCTGCTGGTGGGCGTGCCGCTGCTGGTCGGCATGCTGATCACCGCCGCCATCACCTATGCCGTGCTTCTGCTGGACCGCAAAGGCTTCCGCCCGCTGGAGCTGGTGATCGGCGGTTTGGTGGGCATTATCGCGCTGAGTTACGTGGTGGAATTGCTGATCGCGCCGGTGGATTGGAAGGGCGTGGCGCTGGGCACCGTGATGCCGCAGATCGCCGATGGCAATGCGGTGACGATCGCGGTTGGCATCATCGGGGCCACCGTGATGCCGCATGCGCTGTATCTGCATTCCGGCCTGACCCAGGCGCGGGTGAGTGCGACCAATGATGTGATGCGCCGGATTGTGCTGCGGTTTTCCAACCGCGAGGTGGTGGTGGCGCTGACGCTTGCCGGCATCGTCAACATGGCGATGGTGATCATGGCGGCCGGTGCCTTCCATGACGGGCACAGCGATGTGGCGGAGATCGAGACCGCCTATCACACGCTCACCCCGCTGCTGGGCGCCGGCGCTGCTTCGGTGTTTCTGATTTCGCTGCTGGCCTCGGGCGTGTCCAGCTCGGTGGTGGGCACCATGGCGGGGCAGCTGGTGATGCAGGGGTTTGTGGGGTTCCGGGTGCCGATCTGGGTGCGGCGGCTGGTGACGATGGGGCCTGCCTTGGTGGTCGTGGCGCTGGGGGTGAATGCCACGCAGGCGCTGATCGTGAGCCAGGTGGTGCTGAGCCTGGTCTTGCCGGCGCCGCTGCTGATGCTGATCCACCTCACCGGGCGACGCGACGTGATGGGCCGCTTTGCCAACAGCCGCGCGCTGCAGGTGCTGGCCGTGACAGGCGGCTGTTTGATCGTGGCCCTCAACCTGGTGCTGCTGCTGCAGATGGCGGGGATCGATCTGATCTGACCTTGGGCTTGCGTCAAAAATCGCAACGTCACGGTGGAATGATCGATCGCTCTGCGTTGTTGGGCCGCTTGCCACGCCCAATATGCCAGCAGCCTCAGATAAACCGCGGGTCACGCGGTCAGCAAAGGATATCGTGATGTCGGTCAATGTTCTCTACACCACCAAGGCCACCGCAACCGGCGGCCGTGACGGCCATGCCCGCACCGCGGATGGCAGCCTCGACGTTTCGCTGTCCACGCCGAAGGAGCTGGGCGGCGGTGGTGGGGCCGGCAACAATCCGGAGCAGCTGTTCGCCGCCGGCTATTCCGCCTGTTTCCTGGGCGCGATGAAATTCGTGGCCTCGCAGGGCGGGCCCAAGGTTCCCGCCGACACCAGTGTCAGCGCCACGATCGGCATCGGCCCGCGCTCCGAAGGTGGGTTCGGCATCACGGCGGAGCTGTCCATCTCGCTGCCCGGGCTGAGCCACGAGGATGCGAGCAAGCTGGTGGAGGCCGCCCATCAGGTCTGCCCATATTCCAACGCCACGCGCGGCAATGTGGATGTGAAGCTGTCCATCGCCTGACACGCCGGGGCGGCGCGGGGAGCGCCCCGCGCCGTGCCGCGGCATTGACGCGGCGGCCATCGGCGTGATCCTTCGCAGCCCTGACCCCTGATGGGGCGGCTTAGGGACTTCGCATGACCGCAGCGCCAGCCTCCCCCGCCTTGCGCATGAACCGGCTGATCTCGCCGCTGGTGCTGCTGGCGTGCTGGCAGGCGGCGTCCTCTGCCGGCGTTCTGCCGGCGCGAATCCTGACGTCGCCCTGGGCGGTGCTGCAGGCCGGCTGGGCGTTGGCCGCGACCGGGGCGCTGGGCCATCATCTTCTTGTTTCACTCGCGCGCGTGGTGGTGGGGCTTGCCATCGGCGGGTCGTTGGGGGTCGCGTTTGCCTTGCTGGCCGGGCTGAGCCGGCGGGGGGAGGCGATCATCGATGCGCCGTTGCAGATGCTGCGCACGCTGCCCTTTGTGGGGCTGGTGCCGCTGTTCATCCTGTGGTTCGGCATCGGTGAGACGCCGAAGATCGCGCTGGTGGCGCTGGGCAGCCTGTTTCCGATCTATCTGACATTGTTTGGCGGCATCCGCGGGGTGGACCGCAAGCTGGTGGAGGCCGCGACCATCTTCGGCCTGGGGCGGTTTGCCATCATCCGCCATGTGATCCTGCCCGGTGCCCTGCCCGCCGCCCTGGTGGGGCTGCGCTATGCGATGGGCATTGCCTGGCTCAGCCTGGTGGTGGCGGAGCAGATCAATGCCGGGGCCGGGATCGGCTATCTGATCGCGGATGCGCGGGATTTTCTGCGCACCGACATCATTGTGGTGGGGCTTGCGATGTATGCGCTGCTGGGGCTTGCCGGCGATGCGCTGGTGCGGGTGCTGGAGCGGCGGGTGATGCGCACCCGGCCCGGGCTGATCGCATCGTGAGCGGAGCCGCGCCGGTGCTCAGGCTGCGCAACCTGACCCGCAGCTTCGGTGCGCGCCTGCTGCTGGACCGGTTGGCGCTTGATCTTGCCGCGGGGGAGCGCGTGGCGCTGCTGGGGCGCAGCGGCTCGGGCAAGACCACGTTGCTGCGCTGTCTTTCGGGCCTTGATCCATTGCCGGAGGGCTGCAAGCTGCAGGCGCCTGGCAACCTTGCCATGGTGTTTCAGGAGCCGAGGCTACTGCCGTGGAAGCCGGTCTGGCAGAACGTGGCGCTGGGGCTTGCGGGGTCTGACGCGCGGATGCGCGCCGAGGCGGCGCTGGCGGAGGTGGGGCTTGCGGGCCGGGCGGAGGATTTTCCGATCACGCTGTCCGGCGGGGAGGCGCAGCGCGTGGCGCTGGCGCGTGCCCTGGTGCGCGGCCCGTCCCTGCTGTTGATGGATGAGCCGTTCGCCGCGATCGACGCGCTGACCCGTTTGCAGATGCATGGGCTGATGGAGCGGTTGTGGCAGTCGCACGCCACCACGACGCTGCTGGTGACGCATGATGTGGACGAGGCGCTGACGCTGGCCGATCGGGCCCTGGTGCTGGCGGAGGGCCGGATATGCCTGGACCTTCCGATTCCTCTGTCCCGCCCGCGTGAGGCCGGGACGCAGGATTTTGCGGTGTTGCGGCGGCGCCTGCTGGAGGCTTTGGGGGTTGGGGACGGGGAGGGATAAGCAAGGGCTTCTTTTTGAAAAAAGAAGCAAAAACTTTCCCTCCTACAGCCTCCGCACAAGCAGCTGCTTTACCGAATCAGCCCGCCTTTGGCCGTCAGCGCGAAGAAAAGTTTTTTTGCTTCTTTTTGTTCACAAAAAGAAGAACGCTTTCTTACTTCTGCGTCCGCGCACAGTGAAACGAGCTGCGCCCGGACTGCACCAGCCGCTCGATACCTGCGCAGGCCGGAGGGCCAGGGCAGCGTTCGCAGGGTTCACCTTCCCGGCCATAGACCTTGAAGCTGTGCTGGAAATAGCCGAGTTCGCCGCCGGGTTGGATGTAGTCGCGCAGGGTGGAGCCGCCGGCTTCGATCGCTTCCTGCAAGGTGGCGCGGATCTCGCGCACCAGGCGGGTGATGGCGGCGCGGGAGAGTTGGCCGGCCAGCCGGTCCGGTGCGATCTGGGCGCGGAACAGTGCCTCACACACATAGATGTTGCCGAGCCCGGCCACGTTGGTCTGATCGAGGAGGGCGGCCTTGATCGGGGTTGCGCGGCCGGCGAGGCGGGCGGCGAGGTGGTTGGCCGAGAAATCGCGGGACAGCGGTTCCGGCCCGAGGGCTGCGAGCAGCTTGTGGTGGTTCTCCTCGTTGCGCGCCACCAGGTCGAGCGAGCCGAAGCGGCGCGGGTCGACGAAGCCCACGCGTGTGCCGTCTTCGGTTTCGAGCAGCAGGTGTTCGTGCAGCGGGGCCTCGTTCTGTCCCACCTCGCCCAGGTTCATCCGGCCGGACATGCCGAGATGGATCAGCACCGAGGGGCGGTTTTCCAGGCGCATGAGGATGTATTTGGCGCGTCTGCGGAAGCTCTCCACGGTGGCGCCGGCCAGGATGGCGGGAAGCTCCGCCGGCACCGGCCAGCGCAGATCACGCCTTCGCAGCTCCGCGCGCGCGATCCGGCGGCCCAGCAGGCGGGTGGACAGGCCGCGCATCACGGTCTCGACTTCGGGGAGTTCCGGCATATCGCAAACAGTTATACAGTGTCGGCATGAGCGACAATCCTGCAGGCCACGCCCCCTTCACCGATCCCGCCGCCGCGGATGAGATCGATTTCGGATTCCGGCGCGTCAACCGCGCCGAGAAGAAGCCGATGGTGCGCGCGGTGTTCGACAGCGTGGCGCCGAAATACGATCTGATGAACGATCTGATGTCGCTGGGGATTCACCGGCTGTGGAAGCGGATCTTCATCGGCGTGCTGGCGCCGTCGCCGAGGCGCGATCTGCTGGATCTGGCCGGCGGCACCGGGGATATCACCTTTGGCTGGCTGGCGGCGGGTGGCGGGGATGCCATTCTGTCGGATATCAATTCCTCCATGCTCAGCGTGGGGCGGGACCGGGCGATGCAGAATGGCCGCGCCGGGCAGATCACGTTTCTGACCGCGGATGCCGAGAGGCTGCCGCTGCCGGATCGGTGTGTGGACACGGTCTCGATGGCGTTCGGCCTGCGCAACTGCACAGACAAGGATGCCGTGCTGGCGGAAGCCAGGCGGGTGTTGAAGCCGGGTGGGCGGTTTGCCTGCCTGGAATTCTCCCGCGTGCAGGTGGCGGCCCTCAGCCCGATCTATGATGCGTGGTCGTTTCAGGTGCTGCCGCGGCTGGGCCGGGCGGTGGCGGGGGATGCGGACAGTTATCAGTATCTGGCCGAGAGCATCCGCATGCATCCGGATCAGGAGACGCTGGCGGGGATGATGCGCCGGGCGGGGCTGGAGCAGGTGCGGGTGCGCAACCTGTCGGGCGGGATTGCCGCCATCCACACCGGCTGGCGGCTGTGACCAGCCCGCTTGCCGGCAAGCGGGTTCTGCTGATCGTCTCGGGCGGGATTGCCGCCTACAAGGCGCTGGAGCTGGTGCGGCTGCTGCGCAAGGCGGGGTGTGGCGTGACCGCGGTGCTGACGGCGGCGGGGGCGCAGTTCGTGACCCCTCTGTCGCTGCAGGCGCTGACCGAGGCCAAGGTCTACACCGATCTGTTCTCGCTCACCGATGAGAGCGAGATGGGGCATATTCAGCTGTCGCGTGCGGCCGATCTGGTGGTGGTGGCGCCGGCTTCGGCCGATATTCTGGCGAAGATGGCGGCGGGGCTGGCGTCTGATCTGGCGACGACCTTGCTGCTGGCCACCGACAAGCCGGTGCTGGTGGCGCCTGCGATGAATGTGCGCATGTGGCTGCATGCGGCGACCCGGGCCAATATGGCAATGCTTGCCGCGCGTGGTGTGGCGGTGGTGGGTCCCGATGAGGGGGCGATGGCGTGCAACGAGTTCGGCCCCGGCCGGCTTGCCGAGCCGCCCGCCATTCTGGCCGCGATCGAGGCGATGCTGGCCGGGCCGAGGCCGCTCTCCGGCCGTCATGCGCTGGTGACCTCCGGCCCCACGCATGAGCCAATCGATCCGGTGCGCTATATCGCCAATCGCAGTTCGGGTCGGCAGGGCCATGCGATCGCGGCGGCGCTCGCGGCCCTTGGCGCGCGGGTGACGCTGGTGAGCGGGCCGGTGGGGATACCAGCGCCTGCGGGCGTTGCGCTGCGCAAGGTGGAGACGGCGCGGGAGATGCTGGAGGCGTGCCTGGCGGCGCTTCCCGCCGATATCGCGGTGTGTGCGGCTGCGGTGGCGGATTGGCGCACCGAGGCGGCCGGGCTGAAGCTGAAGAAGACTCCAGGCGCCGCACCGCCGGTGCTCAACCTGACGCCCAACCCGGACATTCTGGCAACGCTGTCGCAGGCCGCCGCGCGGCCCCGCCTGGTGGTGGGGTTTGCCGCCGAGACGCATGATCTGCTGCGCCATGCCGGCGAGAAGCGCCTGCGCAAGGGCTGTGACTGGATCGTGGCCAATGATGTGGGCGAGGGCAGTGGAATCATGGGCGGGCTTGAGAACGAGGTGCATCTGGTGACCGAGCACGGCGTGGAGGACTGGCCCCGGCTGGGCAAGGATGAGGTGGCGGCACGGCTGGCCGCGCGCATCGCACAGGTCTTCGCATGAGCGGCCGGGTTGAGGTGCGCCTGCGCCGCCTGCCGCATGGGGTGGGGCTGGATCTGCCGGCCTATGCCACGGATCAGGCGGCCGGCATGGATCTGCTGGCGGCGGTGTCGGCCGATGTGGTGGTGCCGGCGGGCGGGCGGGCGCTGATCCCGACCGGCATCGCCATCGCCCTGCCGCCCGATTATGAGCTGCAGATCCGCCCGCGCTCGGGCCTCGCGCTGAAGAACGGCATCACCCTGCCCAACACGCCGGGCACCATCGATGCCGATTACCGCGGTGAGATCGGCGTCATTCTGCTCAACACCTCCGATCAGGCCTTCACCGTCAGCCGCGGCATGCGCATCGCGCAGGCGGTGCTGGCGCCGGTGCTGCGGGTGGCATGGGCCGAGGTGGAGACGCTGGATGACACCGCGCGTGGCACGGGTGGCTTCGGCAGCACGGGTGTGACCGGCACGAAACCTGCTGCCTCAGCGGGTTGACGTCACGAAAACGCCACGCACCGGCGTGGTGACAGGTGGCATTGATTGGGATACCAGCGTCCGCCCGTGCCGGATGCGGGTTTGACCAGGTCGGATACCCCATCATGTCGCGATCGCTGCCTGCCTCGCTCACCGCCGGACGCCGCCTGCCCAATGTGTGGGATGCGCTGGCCACCGCCTGCGTGTTCGCGGGGCTTGTGGCGCTGGTGCATGTGACGCCGGCCACGCTGCAGCCGATCGACGCGCCGGATGCGGTGGCCGTCACGCTGGATCCGGCGAACCTGCCGGAATACGCGCTGCGCACCACGCTGCGCATGTTTGCGGCGCTGTTCGCCTCGCTGGTGTTCACCTTCACCGTGGCGCCGCTGGCCGCCAAAAGCCGGCGTGCGGGTCTGATCCTGGTGCCGATGCTGGACATTCTGCAATCGGTGCCGATTCTGGGCTTCCTCACCTTCACCACCGCCTTCTTCATGAGCCTGTTTCCCGGCAAGGTGGCGGGGCTGGAGCTGGCTGCGATCTTTGCCGTGTTCACCAGCCAGGCCTGGAACATGGCGTTTTCGATGTACCAGTCGCTGACGACGCTGCCGCCCGATCTGGTGGAGGCCACGCGGGCGTTTCAGCTGTCCGGCTGGCAGCGTTTCTGGAAGCTGGAAGTACCCTTCGCCATGCCGGGGCTGGTGTGGAACATGATGCTGTCGATGTCCGGCGGCTGGTTCTTTGTGGTGGCCTCCGAGGCGATCACGCTGGGGGACAAGAGCTGGACGCTGCCGGGGATCGGCTCCTACGTGTCCGTGGCGCTCGATCAGCGCAGCATGAGCGCCATCTGGTGGGCGATCCTGGCCATGTTCGTGGTCATCCTGGCCTATGACCAGTTGCTGTTCCGCCCGCTGGTGGCGTGGTCCGCCAAGTTCCGCATGGAGCTGACGGCGGGTGCGGTGGCGGAGGACCCCTGGGTGCTGAAGCTGCTGCGCCGCACCCGGGTGCTCAGCGTGGTGCTGGAATGGGTGGGCGACGTGTTTGCCGGCATTGGCCGGCTGCGGCTGCAGATGCCGCAGATGGGGGGCGACGGTGCGCCGCGCCCGCCATCCAAGCTGGGCGATGCGGTGTTTCTCGCCGTTGCCGGGGCGGTGGCCGCCTGGGCGGTGTATCTGATCTTCAACTATGTCGCCTCGCATGACGTGGGGCTGGCCGATCTGGGAGAGGCGGTGGGCCTGGGCCTGATCACCATGCTGCGGGTGGTGGTGCTGATCGCGCTGGCGAGCCTGCTGTGGGTGCCGATCGGCGTCTATATCGGGCTGCGGCCGGAATGGGCGAAGCGGGTGCAGGTGGTGGTGCAGTTCGCCGCCGCCTTCCCGGCCAATCTGTTCTTTCCGGTGTTTGTGATCCTGATCGTGCGTTATCACGGCAATTCGGACATCTGGCTGACGCCGCTGATGATCCTGGGCACGCAGTGGTACATCCTGTTCAACGTGATCGCCGGCGCCTCGGCGTTTCCGGGCGATCTGCAGGAGGCGGCGAAGAATTTCCACGTGGGCGGGCTGCTGTGGTGGCGCCGCGTGATCCTGCCGGGCATTTTCCCGTATTTCGTCACCGGGGCGATCACCGCCTCTGGCGGGTCGTGGAACGCGGCGATCGTGGCGGAGGTTGCGACCTGGGGCGATGACAAGCTGCAGGCGCATGGGCTTGGCGCCTATATCGCGCAGGCGACCACGGATGGGAATTTCGCCAAGGTGGTGCTCGGCGTGGCCGTGATGTCCGCCTTCGTGCTCGGCTTCAACCGCGTGCTGTGGCGGCCACTCTATGCGTTTGCCACGCGCCGCCTGACCCTCTGACCTGTTTCACAACATCGGCTGACACAGTCCTGGGCGGCCTTTCGGCGCCCCTGCCAAGGAAATTTCACGATGGACGGCAAGACCTCCCTCACCACCCTGCTGCAGGTCACCGGTTGCCGGCAGGCCTATCACAAGGACAGCACCTCCGACCTGCTGGTGCTGGATGATGTGAATCTCACGTTGAACAGCGGCGAGATCGTGGGGCTGCTCGGCCGCTCCGGCTCCGGCAAGTCGACGCTGCTGCGCATTGTCTCGGGCCTGCTGAAGCCGACCGCGGGCGATGTCACCTGGCGGGGCAAGAAGCTGTCCGGGCCGGCCGATGGTGTGGCGATGGTGTTTCAGAGCTTCGCGCTGTTTCCCTGGCTGACGGTTGCCGAGAATGTGGAGCTGGGGCTTGAGGCGCAGGGCCTGCCCAAGGCCGAGCGCGAGGAGCGGGCCGAGGCTGCGATCGATCTGATCGGGCTTGGCGGCTATGAGAGCGCCTATCCGAAGGAGCTTTCGGGTGGCATGCGCCAGCGCGTGGGCCTGGCGCGGGCGCTGGTGGTGCATCCCGATCTGCTGCTGATGGACGAGCCCTTCTCGGCGTTGGACGTGCTGACCGCCGAGACGCTGCGCACCGACCTGATCGATCTGTGGTCCGAGGGCAAGCTTCCCATCAAATCTGTGCTGATGGTGACGCACAACATCGAGGAGGCGGTGCTGATGTGCGACCGCATCCTGGTGTTCTCGTCCAACCCCGGCCGTGTGGCCAGCGAGCTTGTCGTGCCGTTCGCGCATCCGCGCAACCGCCTGGACCCGGCCTTCCGCCAGATGGTGGATGACATCTACGCGCTGATGACGCGCCGTGCGCCGAAGCCCGCGGTTGCGGTGCAGACACCGGCCGCCGAGGCAGGCTTCTCCACGCCGCTGCAGCCGATCTCGACCAATCTGATGGCGGGTCTGATCGAGACGCTGGCCGCCCCGCCCTATGACGGCCATGCCGATTTGCCGGCGCTGGCGGCCGGCCTGCAGTTGGAGGCGGATGAGCTGCTGCCGATGGGCGAGGCGCTGTCCCTGCTCAAGCTGGCCGATCTGGCCGATGGTGACCTGCATCTGACCGAAGCCGGCAAGCAGTTCGCCGAGGCCGGCACCGATGACCGCAAGACGATCTTTGCGGCCGCTTTGCGCGCCCATGTGCCGCTGGTGGCGGCCATCCGCCGCACGCTGGACGAGCGGTGGAATCACCGCGCCTCCGCCGTGCGCTTCCGTGATGAGCTGGAGGATCACATGTCCCCCGACTATGCGGAGGAGACGCTGCGCGCCGCCATCGCCTGGGGCCGCTATGCAGAGCTTTACAGCTACGACGAAGAGGCGGCGCAGTTCAGCCTGGAAGACATCGAAACCGTCGCGTGATCCGGTGACAGGATGGTCCGTTACGGGCTGTTCCTGTCGGTTGTCTGCATTCACGCCCTTCCCGCGCCCGGCAAAGCGGGTCTAAGCTCCCGCAATCTTTCATGGGAGACCCGCCATGCTGACACGTCGCACGCTGCTCGCCGCCACCGCCGCAACTCCCGCCGTCCTCACATTGGGTGGGACGGCCGCCCGGGCGGCGACGCCGCCCAACGTGGCCGTGATGGTCAAGCAGATCGATGACGTGATCAGCTTTGATCCCGCCGAAGCCTATGAGTTCACCAACAACGAGGTGAACGGCAACGTCTATCGCAGGCTGGTCTCGCCGGACCCGAAGGACAATTCCAAGGTCATCGGTGATCTGGCCTCGTCCTGGACGATCTCGCCGGACGGCAAGGTGTTCACCTTCAAGATCAAGACCGATTCGAAATTCCCCTCCGGCAAGGTGCTGACCGCCGAGGATTGCGCCTTCTCGCTGGCGCGCGTGGTGAAGCTGAACCTGACTCCGGGCTTCATCATCACCCAGTTCGGCTTCACCAAGGACAATGTGGACAGCCTGATCGTGGCGAAGGATGCGACCACGCTGGTGATGACGCTGCCGGAGGCCGCCGCCCCCACCTTCGTGCTGTTCTGCCTGTCGGCCGCTGTCGGCTCCATCGTGGAGAAGGCCACGGTTCTGGCGCATGAGACCAACGGCGATCTGGGCAATGCCTGGATGAAGAGCCATTCGGCGGGCTCGGGCGCCTATCAGCTGACCGATTGGGTGGCCTCGGATCACATCACCCTCGACCTCAATCCGAATTCGGGCCTGAAGACCGGCGTGCGCCGTATCGCGATCCGCCATGTGGTTGATCCGTCCGCGCAGCTGCTGGCGCTGCAGAAGGGCGATGCCGATATCGCGCGTGACCTCACGCCCGAGATGCTGACCAAGATCAAGGCGGAGAAGGGCTACACCGTCACCGCATCGGGCCAGGGTTCGTCGATGTATATCGCGATGAACCAGAACGTGCCGGAGCTGCAGAAGCTGGGCGTGCGCCAGGCGATCAAATGGGCGATCGACTATGAGGCGATCGCCAAGAACATCACGCCCAACCAGTGGGTGGTGGCGCAGGGCTTCCTGCCGCCGGGCCTGCCGGGTGCGATGACCGCCAAGCCGTTCCAGAAGAACGTGGCGAAGGCGAAGGCGCTGCTGGCCGAGGCCGGCTATCCGAACGGGTTTGAGATCGACATGGATTTCATCCAGGCGGCACCGAACGGTGACATCGCCCAGGCGGTGCAGGCCGATCTGGCGGCGGTCGGCATCAAGGTCAATCTGATCCCGGGTGAGCGCAAGCAGGTGATCGGCAAGACCCGTGCGCGCACCCACAAGCTGGCCATGCTGGTGTGGGGGACGGATTACTTCGACCCGAACTCCAACAGCCAAGCCTTCTGCGAGAACCCGGATGACAGCGACACGTCCAAGCTGAAGATCCTGGCCTGGCGCAGCCATTTCGTGGACAAGGAGCTGAACGACCTGTCGCTTGCCAACTCGAAGGAGCTGGACGGCGCCAAGCGCATCAAGACCTATCAGGACATGCAGACCAAGTTCGCCGAGCGCGCGCCGTTTGCGATGATGCTGCAGCAGATCTCGTCCGCGGCGTTGGGCAAGGGTGTGTCGGGCTTCGTGATCGGCGCCCTGCCGGACTTCACCAAGTTCGCCGATATCCGCAAAGGATGAGGGGGCGTTTTGGCAGGCTGGGGGGATTGGCCTCCAGCCTGCTTTTAACCCTGTTCGGCCTGGTGCTGGTCACGTTCTTCATCGGGCGTGTGATGCCGATCGACCCCGTGCTGGCGGTGATCGGCGATCACGCCCCGGAGGATGTGATCGCGCGCACGCGTGCCGCGATGGGGCTGGATCATTCGCTGCCGGTGCAGTTCGCCTATTACATCCGCGCCTTGGTGCAGGGCGATCTCGGCACCTCTGTGATGACGACGCATCTGGTGACCGAGGATATCGCGCGCTACTTCCCGGCCACGATCGAGCTTGCGACCTATGCCATCATTCTGGCCACGCTGGTGGGCGTGCCGCTCGGCGTGCTGGCCGCGGTGAAACAGGGCAGCCGGATCGATCAGGCGATAAGGGTGTTCTGCCTGGCCGGGCATTCGATTCCGATCTTTCTGCTGGGTCTGATGTCGCTTCTGGTGTTCTACGCAACGCTGGACTGGGCGCCGGGCACCGGGCGCGCGGATGTGGCGTTCGAGGGCATGGTGCCGGTGCATACCGGGTTTCTGACCATCGATGCGCTGATCGAGAATGACTGGGATTCGCTGTATGACGCGCTGGGCCATCTGGTACAGCCGGCCGGCGTGCTGGCCTATTTCTCGATGGCCTATATTGCGCGCATGACGCGCGCCTTCATGATCGATGCGTTGTCTGGTGAATATATCATCACGGCGCGCGCAAAGGGGCTGTCTGCCCTGCGGGTGATCTGGCGGCACGCTTTTGGCAACATCGCGGTGCGGCTGATCACCATCCTTGCTCTCACCTATGCGGGTCTGCTGGAGGGGGCGGTGGTGACGGAGACGGTGTTCTCCTGGCCGGGGCTTGGGCAATACCTGACGGTGTCGCTGCTCAACGCCGATATGAACGCGGTGCTGGGGGCGACCCTGGTGGTGGGATTGATCTATATGATGCTCAATTTGCTGGCAGATGCTGCCTATCGCCTGTTTGATCCCCGCGTGAAATGAGCAACCAGTCATGAGCGGGGTTCGCACGGCCTGGCCCAATCTTCTCGATCGCGACTGGCTGCTGACCGACTCGCCGGGCTCGCGCAGCCAGGCGCTGTGGGGCCAGCGCTATCGGCTGTGGCGGGATTTCAGCGCGAACCGGCTGGCGATGGCGGGGCTGATCATCGTGCTGGCGCTGGTGGCGATGGCGATCGCGGCCCCGCTGCTGGCCACCCACAACCCCGCCCAGCAGGAGCTGACCAACCGGCTCGCCACCCCCTCGGCTGCGCATTGGCTGGGCACCGATGAGCTGGGACGCGACGTGTATTCCCGCCTGCTGTTCGGCGCGCGGGTGACGCTGGGCATGGTGCTGGCGGTGGTGGCGCTGGTAGCCCCCTTCGGCCTCGCGATCGGCTGTATCGCCGGCTATTACGGCGGGCTGGTCGACAAGATCTTGATGCGCACCACCGATGTGGTGCTGGCGTTTCCGCGGCTGATCCTGGCTTTGGCCTTTGTGGCCGCGATCAAGCCGGGCATCACCTCTGGGATCATTGCGATTGCCATCACCACCTGGCCGCCCTATGCGCGGCTGGCGCGGGCGGAGACGCTGACGATCCGCAACACCGACTATATCGCAGCCGTCCGGCTCACCGGGGCGTCCTCGGCGCGCATCGTGCTGCGCCATATCACGCCGCTCTGCCTCGGCTCGCTGATCGTGCGGGTGACGCTGGATATGAGCTCGATCATCCTGTTTGCCGCAAGCCTCGGCTTTCTGGGGCTGGGGGCGCAGCCGCCGTCGCCGGAATGGGGCACGATGATCGCAACGGCGCGGCGCTTCTTTCTGGAGCAGTGGTGGGTGCCGCTGATGCCGGGCCTTGCGATCTTTGTGGCGTCTCTGGCCTTCAATTTGCTCGGTGACGGGCTGCGCGATGTATTGGACCCGAAGCAGCGATGAAGGTCGAGATCGACAATTTGACCATCTCCTTCCCCTCGCCCCAGGGGATGCGCGCGGCCGTGCGCGGCGTTTCATTGACCTTGGGCGCGGAGAAGCTTGGCATTGTGGGGGAGAGCGGCTCTGGCAAGTCGCTGACCGCGCGGGCGCTGCTGCGGCTGCTGCCGGGCTCCGCGGTGGTGCGGGCCGACAAGCTCAATTTTGACGGCATCGACATTCTCAAGGCCAGCGAGCGGGATATGCGCGCCATTCGCGGAAGGCGGGCGGGGCTGATCCTGCAGGACCCGAAATATGCGCTGAACCCGATCATGACGGCGGGTGCGCAGATTGCCGAGGCCTGGCAGAACCAGAGGAAGGCGTCCCGCAAGGAAGCGATGCAGGCGGCGATCGATCTGCTGGCCCAGGTGCAGATCCGTGATCCGAAACGCGTGGCGGAGAGCTATCCGCACGAACTCTCCGGCGGCATGGGCCAGCGCGTGATGATCGCGATGATGCTGGCGCCCGATCCGGAACTGTTGATCGCCGATGAACCGACTTCGGCGCTGGATGCCTCGGTGCAGGCGGAGATCTTGCGGCTGATGGAGGATCTGGTCTCGCGCCGGGGCATGGGGCTGATGCTGATCAGCCATGATCTGCCGCTGGTCAGCCATTTCTGTGACCGGGTGGTGGTGATGTATGCGGGGCAGGTGATGGAAGAGCTGCAGGCGGGTGAGCTGGTGCGGGCGAAGCATCCCTATACGCGGGGGCTGCTGGAATGCCTGCCCAGCCTGAGCCATCCGCAGACAAGGCTTCCGGTGATGTCGCGCGACCCGGCGTGGCTGGCATGATCTCGGTTCAGGATCTTGTCGTGCGCTTCGGCCCGGTGGAGGCGGTGCGCGGTGTCACCTTCGCGGTGGGGGAGGGGCAGAGCTTTGGCATTGTGGGCGAGAGTGGCTCGGGCAAATCGACCGTGCTGCGGGCGCTGGCGGGGCTGAACGATGACTGGTCCGGCCGGATGACGATCGGCGGGGTGGCGCTGGGGCCGAAGCGCGGGCGGGCGTTCTTTCGCCGGGTGCAGATGGTGTTCCAGGACCCGTATGGCTCGCTGCATCCGCGCCAGACCATTGACCGCGCGCTGTCCGAGCCGCTGATCGTGCACGGTATCGGTGATGCCGACCGGCGCATTCGCCAGGCTTTGGCGGAGGTGGCGCTGCCGTCTTCGGTGCGGTTCCGCTTTCCGCATCAGCTCTCGGGCGGGCAGCGCCAGCGCGTGGCGATCGCCCGCGCGCTGATGTGCGAGCCGGAGGTGCTGCTGCTGGATGAGCCTACCTCGGCGCTCGATGTGTCGGTGCAGGCGGAGGTGTTGAATCTGCTGGCCGATCTGCAGGATCGCCGCAAGCTGACCTATGTGATGGTGAGCCACAATCTGGCGGTGATCGCCCATCTCTGCCCGCAGCTGGGCGTGATGCAGGGGGGCGAGATGGTGGAGATGCTGTCAGCCTCCGATCTGCGGGCGGGGCGTGTGTCGCACCCGCACACCGCCGATCTGCGCAGGCTTTCGACCGAGCTGGAGGAGGCGTGAGCTATCCCGCCATCTCGCAGCGCAACGGCCCGGTGATGGTGCCAATGCGCGACGGGGTGAGGCTTGCGACCGACGTGCATCTGCCGAAATCGCCCGGCCCGTATCCGGTGATATTGGAGCGCACGCCGTACGGCCGTGATGAGCCCAGCCGCAGCGAGATCACCGCCTCCAACCCGAAGCCGATGACGCGCTCTGATTTCGCCGAAGTGTTCACCGAGGCGGGGTTTGCCGTGGTCTACCAGGACAATCGCGGCCGGCATGGCAGCGAGGGCGTGTTCGTCAAATACCTTTCCGATGGTGAGGACGGGTATGATTGCTGCGACTGGATTTTGCAGCAGCCCTGGTGTGACGGGCGGATCTGCACGATGGGCCTGTCCTATGCGGCGCACACCCAGGCGGCTTTGGGCTGCGCGGGGGCGCCTGGGATTGTGGCGCAGGTGCTGGATTCTGGTGGGTTTTCCAACAGCTGGACCGGCGGCATCCGCCAGTTCGGCGCCTTTGAGCTGAAACAGGCGACCTGGGCGCACAAGCAGGCGATCCTCTCGCCGGAGGCGGCGGCCGATCCGGTGATGAAGGCGGCGTTGGAGGCGGAGGATATCAGGGACTGGTTTGCCCGCATGCCGTGGCAGCCGGGCCATTCGGCCCTGCGCCATCACCCGGATTACGAGGCCTATCTGTTCGACCAGTGGCGCCACGGCACGTTCGATGAATTCTGGCAGCAGCTCGGCATCTGGGCGGAGGGGTATTACGACCGCTATCCGAAGGCGGATTGCGTGCATATGTCGAGCTGGTTCGACCCGTATTCGCTGACCGCGGTGACCAATTATCTCGGGCTGAAGGCGCGTTCGCCGCAGCGTCTGATCCTGGGGCCGTGGACGCATGGCAATCGTTCGGCGCGGGTGTTCGGCGATGTGGATTTCGGGCCCGAGGCGCCGATCGACAGCTGGGCCGGCAATTGGCGGGACTATCGGCTGCGGCATTTCCGCCATGTTCTGGATGGCACGCCCAATCCGGAGCCCGCGGTGCGGGTGTTCGTGATGGGCGGTGGCAGCGGGCGCCGGACGCCGGAGGGGCATCTGGACCATGGCGGGCGCTGGATTTCGATGGATGATTGGCCGCATCCGGCCTCGGTTGCGACCGATTTCCATCTGCATCCGGATGGCAGGCTCGACAGGGCACCCTCGGCCGGTGGGGCGATCAGCTTTGATTTCGACCCGGCGCATCCGGTGCCGACCATCGGCGGCAATCTCACCAGCCTGGAGCCGGTGGCGGTGGGGGGCAGTTTCGATCAGACCGAGGCACCCCAGTTCTTTGGCTGCACGCCGCCCTATCTGCCGCTGTCCTCCCGGCCGGATGTGCTGGCGTTCCAGACCGCACCGCTGGAAGCCGCGGTTGAGATCGTGGGGCCGGTGACCGCCACGCTGTTCGTTTCAACCTCGGCACCGGACACCGATTTCACCGCAAAGCTGATCGATGTGCATCCGCCAAGTGCCGATTATCCGGCCGGGTATGCGATGATCCTGACGGATGGGATCATCCGGCTGCGCTATGCCGAGGATCGCGCCAAGCCGCGGCTGCGCTGCCCTGGTGAGGTGGTGGAGATCACGGTGACGCTGTTCCCCACCGCCAATCTGTTCCTGCCGGGCCATCGCATCCGGCTGGATGTGTCCTCCTCCAACTTCCCGAAATTCGACGTCAATCCCAACACCGGGGAGGCGGAGGGCGCCGGAAGGCGGCGCGTTGTTGCCACCAACACCGTCTTCATGGATGCTGCGCGCCCAAGCAGGGTGACACTGCAGATCAATTGAGGGAGTGCTCCGATGTCCCAGCCTGGCCATATCTCCAAGCTGGGTGTGCCGCCTGAGGAGGCGCTGCCGGATGATCTGAAGCTGGTGTGGGAGAAATGCCGCGAGAAGCTGGGCTTTGTGCCCAACGTGTTCCGCACCCTCAGCCTGAAGCCGCAGCGGCTGCGGGATTTCATGCAGCTGTTCAACGAGATCATGCTGTCGGACAGCCGGCTGTCGAAGCTGGAGCGGGAGATGGTGGCGGTCGTCGTGTCGTCCGCCAATCGGTGTTATTACTGCCTGGTGTCGCATGGGGCGGCGGTGCGCAAGCTGTCCGGCGATCCGCATCTGGGGGAGATGCTGGCGCTGAACTATCGCGTGGCGGAGCTGGAGCCGCGGATGCGGGCGATGCTGGATTTCGCCTGGAAGCTGACCACCACGCCGGCCGAGGTGACGGATGCGGATCGTGACGCGCTGCGCGGCCAGGGGCTGGACAGCGGCGATATCTTCGATCTGGCGCAGGTGGTGGCGCTGTTCAACTTCTCCAACCGGATGGCGATCGCGGCCGACATGATGCCCAACGGGGAGTATCATCTGGCGGGACGGTAGAGCCTAACCCGCGCCCTGGGCCCAGGCGGCCAGCGTGGGGCGCAGGCGGCGAAGGGTGGCCTGGGTGGCGGTCTCCTGCAGGCACAGCACAGCGAGGATCGCCAGCAGGCTGGTTGCGATCCCCCACCACAGCGCCTCGAAGCCGAGCCAGGCGAGGCCTGCCAGGGCGTTGGTGTCTGGCCGCACGTCGAGTGAGATCAGCATGGCGTTGAAGAAATCCCGCTGCAGCACGAGGACGATGGCGGCGAGCAGCAGGCGCATGCCACCGCGCAACGGGCAGGCGGGCAGGGAAGCCTGAACGGACAGCAGTCCCGGCAGGCACAGCAGCAGCAGAATGCCGCGATAGCCGGCGCTTGGGCCGGTGAAAAAACAGCCGGCGATCAGCGCGCAGCCGAGGAACAGCCGTGCCTTCTGCCAATCGGCCAGGCCTGCCAGGCTGGCGCGCAAGGCGTTCGAGCGGATCAGCCCTGCCATGTTGAGGCAGGAGGCCAGCACCAGCATGCCTGCAACCGCCCCCAGAAACAGATGCTGGTTGAGGAAATCCAGCTTCATGGTCGGGGCGAGCAGGTGGACGATCGGGGCGGTGGCAAGTCCCGCATAGCGCGGCAGCTGTTGCGCGCTGAACACGTCTCCGAAGAACACCGTGCCGGGTATGTTGTGGGCGGCGCGCGGCAATTCGGCGGCAAACGCCCAGACGAAGGCCGCGATCGCGCCCAGCATCACTGTGCTGATCGCAATCGCGCGCGCCGGACGCTCCCGCAGCACGCAAGCGCAGGTGACCAGCGGGTAGAATTTCAGCAGCCCTGCCAGCAGCAACCCGCCATAGGCCGCAAGCCGCGCCGGCGGGCTGCTTGTCAGGCCGTGGGCTGCGAGCAGGCAGACCAGGTAGATCACCACATCGAGATTGCCGCGCTCGATGGCGAACAGGCTGAGGGAGGAGAAGGCGCAGGCCGCACAGATCAGTAGGGTCCGTGCATCCCGCCGTGGCGGCAGCCAGGCGAGTGACAGCGCGTAGAGCAGCGACAGCGCCAGGCCCAGCGCCAGCGACCAGCTGCGATCGATTGCCAGAAAGCTGAAGCGCAGCCACAGCGGCGAGTAGTTCATCGGCCGGTTCAGCTGGTCGCACGGATTGCTGGCATAGACATCCACGCCCTGCTGCCAGCAGCGCGTGGTGGTGAGCACCGATTCCAGATCGATGAACGGGGTGCGGATCGGGTTGACGATCAGATGCCGCATCACGCGCAGATAAAGCTCGACATCGCTGGCGTAGAGCGCCGCAGCCAGCGTCAGCAGGAGCACGCCGATCAGGGGCAGGATGGCGCTATGCCGCATCAGGCCGGCACTTTGTGCGGCGTTGCGGCCGTGGCGCCAAGCGGTGCTGTGCCCAGGCCCCAGCTTGCCAGCCCGGCCAGGCGGCCCTGCAGCGCGTTCTGCAACGCGGCCTCCTGCAGGCAGAGCACGCCGAGCACGGCCAGCAGGGACGAGGCGATCCACCACCACAGGACCTGCATGCCGATCCAGATCAGCCCGGCCGGCGCGTGGTTGTCGATCCGGGCGTGCAGGGACATCCACAGCCCGGTGAGCAGCAGCATCTGCATGACGATGACGATGGCAGCCAGCAGCAGCCGCACGACACGCCGCATGGAGCCGGGCGGGAGAGCCTGTTGCAGGCTCAGCAGCCCTGGCAGGCAGAGCAGCAGGAAGATGCCGCGATAGGCGTAGCTGGGCCCGCTGAAGAAACACCCGCCGATCAGGGCACAGCCCAGAAACAGCCTGGCCCGCATCTCGCCCCGCAGCCCGGCCAGGGTGCGTCGCAATGTGGCGGTGCCGCAGAGGGCTGCGATGTTGAGCCCGGAGAGCAGCAGCAACGCGGCCAGCACGGCGGCCTTGAACCCCGCCTGGCTGAGAAACGCCGTGCCGATTCCGGGGGCCAGAAAATGCACCACGGGTGTTGCGGTGACACTCAGGAAACGCGGCAACAGGCTGGCGCCGACCATGATCTCGAAATACTCGGCATCCGGAATGTTGTGCAGGGCACGGGGCAGCTCGTCCGCAAACACCACTGCAAACAGGGCCACCACGCAGGCGATGGCGGTGCCGATCGCCACGGCCCGGCGCGGCTTCTCCCGCAGCACGGCAAGGCAGGTGACCAGCGGATAGAATTTCAACAATCCGCCCAGCAGCAACCCGCCATAGGCGGCAAGCCGGATCGGCGCTGCCTGGGTCAGGCCCTGTGCCGCGAGCAGGCAGATCAGATAGATCAGCACATCCATGTTGCCACGCTCGATGCCCAGCAGGCTGACGCTGGAGAAGGCGCAGGCGGCGCAGATCAGCAGCGTTGCGACGTCCCGCCTTGGCGGCAGCCAGGCCAGGGAGATCGCGTAGAGCACACTGAGCACCACACCCATCGGCAGGGACCAGCCTCGGTCGATCGCCAGCACCGAAAAACGCAGCCAGAGCGGCGAATAGTTCATCGGGCGGTTCATCTGGTCGCACGGATTGCTGGCATAGACGTCCACGCCCATCTGCCAGCATCGCGTGGTGGTCAGCACCGATTCCAGATCGATGAACGGTGTCCAGTAGGGCACCGCCATCAGATGCCGCATCACGCGCATGTAGAGCTCGCCATTGCCCGCATACAGCGCGCCCCCCGCGACAAGCAGCGCGAGGCCGGCCACGGGCAGAATGGCGCGCCTGATCATCAGCCGGCCGGCTGCCCGCGCAGCAGATTGTCGAAATAGGCGATCGTCTTGCCCAGGCCCTGGTCGAGCGCCACGCTCGGCTCCCAGTTCAGCAGACGGCGCGCGAGCGTGATGTCCGGGCAGCGCTGCAGCGGGTCGTCCTGCGGGAGCGGGCGGAAGACGATCCTGGATTTCGAGCCGGTGAGGGCAATGACGCGTTCGGCCAGGGCGCGGATCGGCAGTTCCTCGGGGTTGCCGAGATTGACCGGGCCGGTGACGCCTTTTTCGGTGCCCATCATGGTGACGATGCCGCGGATCAGATCATCCACATAGCAGAAGGCGCGGGTCTGGGTGCCTTCGCCGTAGAGGGTGATGTCCTCGCCGCGCAGGGCCTGGACGATGAAGTTGGACACAACGCGCCCGTCATCGGGGTGCATGCGCGGGCCATAGGTGTTGAAGATGCGGATCACCTTGATGTCCACGCCGTGCTGGCGGTGATAATCGAAGAACAGCGTCTCGGCGCAGCGCTTGCCCTCGTCGTAGCAGGCGCGCGGGCCCAGCGTGTTGACGCTGCCGCGGTAATCCTCGCGCTGCGGATGCACCTCCGGATCGCCGTAGATCTCGGACGTGCTGGCCTGCAGCACGCGCGCCTTCACCCGCTTGGCCAGGCCCAGCATGTTGATGGCGCCGATCACGCTGACCTTCGTGGTCTGCACCGGGTCGAACTGGTAGTGCACCGGCGAGGCGGGGCAGGCGAGGTTGTAGATCTCGTCCACCTCCACAAAGAGCGGGAAGGTGATGTCGTGGCGCAGCAGCTCGAAGCGCGGATGCGGCAGCAGATGGGCGATGTTCTCCTTCCGCCCGGTGAAGAAATTGTCCACACAAAGTACGTCATGTCCCGCGGCGATCAGGGTCTCGCACAGATGCGAGCCGAGAAAACCCGATCCGCCGGTGACGAGAACACGCTTGGTGACAAGGCTCATGGCGGGTCAATTCCTTGATGGGTCGGCGATGGCTGGCGTGCGGATCAGGCGGCGTCCGGGCGGGGCAGCAGGGTGTGGATGGTGCGGACGAACTGTGGCAGCAGGGCGATGGGCTGGGCGCCGGGCTGGCTGCGTGTGGCCAGCATCTGCACGGCGGCGACCAGGCAGATCAGAATGGCCTGGACGAACAGGATCGCCGATGCGCCCAGCACGGTGGAGGCCCAGCCCGGCGTTGCGAGATCGGTGAACAGGCGCATGCACAGCACCACAATGCCGATCGTGGCCACGCCCACCCCGATCAGCGAGGCCAGCAGCAGCAGGCGGGCGAAGACATGGTCGGAGAACACCGCGAACGCGCTCAGCCCATGCGCCACCAGGGATGGCATGTTCATGCTGGACTGGCCGGCATAGCGGGTGGTGCGGTCGGTCGGCACGCTGATCAGCCTGATGCGCGCGCGCAGCAAGGTGGCCGCCAGATGGTTCCAGGTGTCCGCCATATGGGCGAGCCGGTAGGCGGCATCCGGGCCGAGCAGGCAGAAATTGCCGAAATCGATGCGCTTGCCGACGAGCATGCGAAACAGGGCCTGGTAGGCGGCGTAGCCGGCGCGGAACTTTGCGCCCTCCGAACGGCGGGCACGCTCGGCGACCACGGCGGCGGCGGTCTGGCCTTCGATCGCCTGGATCAGGCGGGGGATCTCGGCCGGATTGTCCTCCCCGTCGCAATCCATCACCAGCACGAAGGCGCCGGGCTTGCGGGTGACGGCGGTGGAGATGCCAAGGGCGATGGCGCGCTGATGGCCCACATTGCAGGCCAGCTGCACCACATCGACCGCGGCAATGCTGCCGCCGCCCAGCTCTAAGACGAGGGTTGCATCTCCGGTGCGGGCCGAGCCGTCATCGACGATCAGCACGCTGAGACGGCATCCGTCCGGCAGGGCCAGGCGATCGATGTTGCCCAGCAGAATCCGGCAACTTTCCCAATCGTTCAGAACGGGAGTGACGATAACCAGATCCATGCGCTGCCCCAATCCGACCATTTCTCCGTCGCACAAAGCGCAGGATGCGACAAGTGACAGAGGTTTGTGTCAGACGTTGAAACGGAACAAGAGGATATCGCCGTCCTTGACCACGTATTCCTTGCCTTCGATGCGCACCTTGCCGGCCTCCTTGGCGCCCTGCTCGCCCTTGTAGGCGACGAAATCGTCATAGGCGGTGGTTTCGCAGGCGATGAAGCCGCGCTCGAAATCGTTGTGGATGACGGCTGCGGCCTGGGGTGCCTTGGTGCCGCGCACGATGGTCCAGGCGCGGGCCTCCTTGGGGCCGACGGTGAAATAGGTGATCAGCCCGAGCAGGGCGTAGCCTTCGCGGATGACGCGATCGAGGCCGCTATCGGTGAGGCCGAGGCCTTCGAGGAATTCGCCGCGATCGGCATCCGGCAGCTGGCTGACCTCGGCCTCGATGGCGGCGGAGACCACGACGTGGCGGGCGCCATGTTCGGCGGCACGTTGCGCCACGCGCTCGGAGAAGGCGTTGCCGGTGGCGGCCGAGGCTTCCTCGACATTGCAGACATAGAGGATGGGTTTGGAGGTCATCAGCTGCAGGCGCTTCGCGGCCTCCCGGTGCTCTGGGGCGATGGCGGTGCGGGCCATGCGGCCGGCCTGCAGGGCTGTCAGGATCGGCTCCATCAGCTCGACCTGGGCCTGTGCCTCCTTGTCCCCGCCGCGGGCCTTTTTCTGCAAAGCGGGCAGGCGTTTCTCCAGACTGTCCAGATCGGCGAGCATCAGCTCGGTCTCGACCGTCTCGGCGTCTCGGATCGGATCGACGCTGCCTTCGACATGGGTGACGTCCGGGTCTTCGAAGCAGCGCAGCACGTGGACGATGGCGTCCACCTCGCGGATATTGGCGAGGAACTGGTTGCCGAGGCCTTCGCCTTTCGACGCGCCGCGGACCAGCCCCGCGATGTCGACGAATTCAAGGCTGGTGGGGACGGTGGTTTTGGATTTGCCGATGATGGTCAGCATGTCCAGCCGTTTGTCCGGCACGGCGACGCGGCCGACATTGGGCTCGATGGTGCAGAACGGGTAGTTCGCCGCCTGGGCTGCGGCCGTTGCCGTCAGCGCGTTGAAAAGCGTGGATTTGCCAACGTTGGGCAGACCAACGATGCCGCAATTGAAGCCCATTATCTCGCATCCTGTGTCAGCAGCGCCATGCGCGTCATGAAATCCTCGGCCTTGCCGGCGGCGAGCAGGGGCGCGCAATCGGCCAGCGCGTCAAGCAACGAATTCAAGTCGGCCTGCTCGGCCTTGGCAAAATCGCTCAGCACGTGGCCGTGTACGCGGTCCTTGTGGCCGGGATGGCCGATCCCCAGCCGCACGCGCCAGTAATCCTGGCTGCCCAGCATCTTGTCCATCGAACGCAGCCCGTTATGGCCGGCCGCCCCGCCGCCCTTTTTCACCCGGACCTTGAACGCCACGAGATCCAGCTCGTCGTGAAAGGCGGTGATGGCCTCGGTGGGCAGTTTGTAGAAGGCGGCGGCCGGCTGCACCGATTCACCAGACAGATTCATGTAGGTGAGCGGCTTGAGCGCCACGATGCGCTCGCCGCCCAGATTGCCTTCGGCCACCAGACCCTTGAAACGCTGCCGCCACGGGCTGAACCCGTGGCGGTGTGCGATGGCATCAAGCGCCATGAAGCCGATATTGTGCCGCTGCTTTGCCATCCCGGGCTCAGGGTTGCCCAGGCCGACCCACAGCAACATGGCTTCCTCTTACTTCTTGGCGGCCGGCTTGGCGGCAGCCTTGCCCTTGCCCTTGACCGGAGCGGCCGCGGCTTCGGCGCCGGCTGCTGCTTCCATGCCCTTGGTCGGCGCCACGGAGGCGATGACGAAGTTGGGCTCGAGATTGGTGGGCTTGGCACCATCCGTGCCCTTGAGGTCGTTCCAACGGATGTTGGCGTTGACTTCCAGGCCGGTGAGGTCGGCGGTGAAGGCTTCCGGCACGTTGTCCGGATCGCACAGGCATTCGACCGAGCTGTGCACCACGTTCATCACGCCGCCGCGCTTGATGCCCGGGCTCAGCAATTCGTTGACGAAGCGGACCTTGACGAAGACGCGGATCGGCTCGCCGGCGGCGAGGCGCTGGAAGTCCACGTGCTGGGCCTTGTCGGTGACCTTGTGGAACTGAATCTCGCGCATGATCACGCGCTCGACGCGATCCCCGAACTTCACTTCGTACAGGCGCGAACGCCAGCCGCCGCGGCCGAGTTCACGGGTGATGATGCGGGGGTCGAGTTGCACCAAGGCAGGGTCCTGCTTGGCGCCATAGATCACGGCGGGAACCATTCCCTGCCGGCGAGATGCGCGTGCTGCCCCCTTACCTGCATTCGCGCGCAGCTCGGCCTCAATCGTTGTCACGTTGGCCATGTGTCTGCTCCATATAACGCGCCGGCCTCCAGGGGTGCCGACGCAGCCGCGCGGTGTAGCGGATCGGTCATGGTGGCGCAA
Source organism: uncultured Rhodospirillales bacterium (assembly GCA_903924855.1). Taxonomy (GTDB): domain Bacteria; phylum Pseudomonadota; class Alphaproteobacteria; order Acetobacterales; family Acetobacteraceae; genus CAIQQQ01. Next base: position 63,188 of record CAIYCW010000017.1, read on the forward strand.
CGGGCGGGTGCGAAAAACGCGGCTGGGATGCAGAATTGCCGCGCGGTTGATGCGGGTGGCACGGGGTTTTGGGGGGAGGGGGTGATGGTGGCGCATGCCCGACAGCCGCCACGATCTGCTCTGGACCACCCCAAGCCGCGCCAAGCAGGATGGGCCGGAGCCTGCGCCGGTTGCGGATGCCGTGGCGGAGAGGCTGGCGTTTCGCGTCATCGGCCATGTGGGGGGCAGTTACAGCCTGGCGTCCGTGAACCGGGACATGGCGCTGGCCCTGGCCGCGCACTGCCCCGGGCGGGTGCGGCTGCAGACCGTGCCGGGCGCCACCTTGCGGGAGTGGCGCGATGTGCCGAAGGCGATGCGCGGGCGGGTGCTGCGGCTTGGGCTGCAGCGCCTGCCGCGGCAGGCGGTTGAGGTTGCGATCTCGCAGCATTATCCGCTGCACGTGCCAAGGCGGCGTGCGGCGGTGAATTTGGCGTGCTTCTTCTGGGAGGAGAGCCTGGTTCCGGCGGCGACCATCGCCCTGCTGAACACGGGGTTTGATGCGGTGCTGGCGCCATCTTGCTTTGTGGCGGAGGCGCTGCGCGGCTCTGGCTTGCGCGTGCCGGTGCGTGTGGTGGGGTTGGCGCCGGATCTGGCGCCGTTCCAGGCGCTGCGGCCGCATCACCCGGGCGATGGGATCACGCGGTTTTTGCATGTTTCGTCAGGCTTTCCGCGCAAGGGGGTGGATGTGCTGCTCGCCGCCTATGGGCTTGCGTTTCGCCGGGCGGACCCTGTGCATCTGACCATCAAGACCTTTCCCAATCCGCACAATGACGTGGCGGCGCAGCTGGCGCGGTTGCGGGCGCGCGATCCGCATTATCCGGCGGTCGAGCTGATCGATGCCGATCTGCCGGCGGCTGCGATGCCGGCCCTTTATGCGCGGGCCCAGGTGATGGTGCTGCCGAGCCGGGGGGAGGGGTTCAACCTGCCGGCGGCGGAGGCGATGGCGGCAGGGCTTGCGGTGATTGTGAGCGAGGTGGGCGGGCATGCGGATTTCTGCACGCAGGAAACGGCGCGGCTGATTGCCTGCAGGCTTACCCCGTCCGGCTCGCATGTGGCGGGGGCGGGATCGCTCTGGGCGGAGCCGGATGTGGGCAATCTGGCGGCGGCCCTGCGCGAGGCGGTGCAGGCGCCGGCTTCGGCGCGGGGGCGGATTGCCCGGGCCCGCGCGGTGGTGGCGGAGATGACGGGGGAGCGCTGGGTGGGGCGGATTGCGGCTGTGGCAGCGGAGATCTGGCGGCAGCGCCAGGCGCCCGGCCTGTCTTAAGCCTGCTCACCGGGTGATGCGCAAACAGATGCGCCGCGGCGTTTCGCCGTGCGCCAGCCATGACGACCGGGTGGTGGGAGCTGACAGCGCCATCGCAACGTCCGGCAGCCGCGGCCAGAGGCGGCTTCCGCTTGGCGCCGGCGAAGCCGGTAAGCCCCTGACGCAGCTTTGACATCGAGAGCGAGGCTGACATCGGATCAATGCCCGGGTGAATGCCGATCTGGGACAGAATCTTGCTTGTATATATATTTTTAAAATGGAGCCTGCTTGTCGTGCCTTTTATTTTTGCTGGGTGATCCTCTGGAATCTGATCTGTTGTAAGAGTTAGGGCGTTGTTGTTTTGATGCGCCTTGTCTAAATTTATCATATCGATCGGGGGTGGTACGGTGCCTCGTGCAGTGACGACCGCAGTGATCCTTGCCGGAGGGCTGGGGACGCGGCTGATGGAGGAGACGGATCGTATTCCAAAGCCGATGGTGGAAATCGGCGGCCGACCTATTTTGTGGCATATCATGAAGATGTATGAAGCTCATGGTATCAAGCAATTCATAATATGCCTTGTATAAAAGGGTTATATTATTAAAGAATTTTTTGCAAATTACTATCTTCATCAGACCGATGTGACGTTCTCGATCAAAGACAACGTATCAACCATGCATGAGGGAACGCCTGAGCCTTGGACGGTGACTTTGATCGACACGGGAGAAACCACCATGACCGGTGGTCGCCTGCGGCGCATTCGCGACCGTCTGGGGGACCGGCCGTTTTGTGCGACTTACAGTGACGCTGTCAGCACAGTGGATATCTCAAGCGCCATCGACTTCCACCTGGCCCATGGCAAGCTTGCCACCGTCACTGCGGTGCGCCCGCCGGCGCGGTTCGGCGCGCTCAAGCTGGAGGGCGATCGCGTGGAGGGATGGGTCGAAAAGCCGATTGGCGATGGGCAATGGATCAATGGCGGCTTCTTTGTCTTCTCGCCCGCAGCCTTGGACTACATCGACGGCGACCATGTGGCGTTGGAGGAGCAGCCGCTTGAACGCCTCACCCGGGACGGAGAATTGATGGCGTGGCGTCATGAAGGGTTTTGGCACCCGATGGACACGCTGCGCGAGAAGCGCCAGCTCGAAGCCCTCTGGGCCTCCGGCAGCCCGCCATGGGTCAATCCGGCAGGATGACCCCCGATCCGGCATTCTGGAGCCGCCGCCGCGTGTTCGTCACCGGGCATACCGGATTCAAGGGGGCCTGGCTGGCGCTTTGGCTGCGTCAGATGGGGGCGTCGGTCACCGGGTACGCGCTGGCGCCAGAGCCGGATAGTCTTGGGGTCACGGCGTCCATCAGCCGATATGTGGCCTCTGTCCTGGGCGATGTGTGCGACGCCTTGTCGTTGCAGAAGGCGTTGGCGCAGGCAGACCCGGAGATTGTCTTCCACCTGGCGGCCCAGCCCCTGGTGCGCCGATCCTATGCGGAGCCGCTGCTGACGGTGCAGACGAATGTCATCGGTACGATGAACCTGCTGGAGGCCGCGCGCGAAACTGCGTCTGTCCGCTCCGTGATCGTGGTCACCACCGATAAATGCTATGAAAACGTTGAGACCGACACGCCCTATCGCGAAACAGACGCGCTGGGTGGGGCAGACCCGTACAGCGCCAGCAAGGCCTGCGCCGAATTGTTGACCGCCGCCTGGCGCCGGTCGTTCTTCGCGGGCCGAGGCATTGGTGTTGCCACTGTCCGGGCCGGCAATGTGATCGGCGGCGGCGATCATGCGACAGATCGGCTTGTGCCAGATTGTGTGCGCGCCTTTTCCGCGGGACACCCTGTCAATCTGCGCAATCCGGCCGCCACACGTCCCTGGCAGCATGTGCTGGAACCGTTGCGTGGCTACCTTCTGTTGGCCGAAGCAGTGCAGCGGGACCCGGGGCGTTTTGGCACAGCCTGGAATTTTGGACCGTCGCTGGGCGATGTTCAGCCTGTCAGCCGGGTGGTGATGCTGCTCGCCGAGGCTTGGGGAGATGGGGCCCGCTATTCCCTGGCGCCCGGGGATCACCCGCATGAAGCAGGGCTGCTGGCTGTCGATGCCACGAAAGCGCGCAGGGAGTTGGGGTGGCGCCCTTATCTCGATCTGCCCACGGCTTTGCGGTGGACGGTTGACTGGTATCGGAGCCATTTGGGCGGCGCCAGCGCGATGGCTCTGATCGAGGCTGAGATCGCCCGGTATACCGGCATGCAATCGGTCAAGGCGCCGTTTGAGGGATGATCATGCAGCCATCTGTCACCATCCTCATCCCGGTCTACAATGGTGAGCGCACCCTGGAGCGGGCCATTCTGTCCGCACTGCAACAGACTTCGCCGGACATCAAGATTTTGATTTCGGACAATTGTTCCACCGACAGAACCCGCGATATTGCTGAACTTTACGTAAAAAAACATAAAAACATAACGTATTACCGGAATACCGAAAATCTTGGCTCGCTTGCGAACTTCCGCCTGGCGGTGGAGCGCGCCGATACGACGTTCGTGAAATGGCTTGGGGCGGACGATACGATCGACCCACGATTTGCCGAGCTGACGGTCGCTGCGATGAACGGTCACGACGACATCGTGGCCTGCGCGGTGGGTACGCATTTCATCACGGATGGGGTCGCGGACGTGGACATGCCCGTGCCGCTGATGGGCAGCTATCGGCAAAATCTCGACATCTATCTGCGAGATCCGGGCCGGAACGGCCGGTTGCATGGCATGCATCGCCGTGAGGTGATCTGCCAAGCCATCAAGGTTGGAAACTACCCTGGATGGGATTTCACGGTGATCGCGGAGACGCTGCGCCATGGCCGCCACACTCTGGTGCCAGAGATACTCATGACCCGTGACCAGACATCCGGCGATCGCTATGTGCAGATCCACACGGCACAGGCGAAAAACAAGGTCTTCCGTTACCTGCCGATGCTGCCGTTGACGTTCGATCTGCTGCTGGTTCGACGTTTTCCGATCAGCAAGGAGATCATCAAGGGCCTGCTGTACCTGAACGTCATGTGGACGATGTCTCATATTTGTTTTTATAACAAAACAAAAATACCTTACACTCATCCACTCTACCGGCTCTGGCATCGCCATCTCGGCTGGCGCATCGACCCGCCGCCCGCACAGAGTGCTTCGCCCGCACACGCCAGGCGCACATGACTGTCGATTGGCCTTGAGATGTGCGCCCCTCATCCTGCGGCGGCCATGATCAGATTGTTTTGGGCCCAACATTCCACGAGACCAGGGCTGCCTGCCCGTTGTCTCAAACCCCGCAGAAAAGGTGCCGCGCCATGATGAACAGTTCCGAGCTTCTGGCGGACGCCCTGGCCGAGTTGGGCCGCGACCCCGCGGCCCGGGCTGCCATCATCGAGGCGCTGTTGGCCTGGGAGGCTGCGCACCAGAGCGATGGCGACCCTATCCGTGATCGCGTGACCGGACCGATCGTTGATCTACTCCATGCGGCAATTCCCTCGATTGAGCGTCAGCTGCAATCGGGGGTGATGATGGCGTTGCCCTATACGTCCCGCATCGCCCGCGAATTCGCCATGGCGCGCGCCCCTCTGGATCACGTCTGGGAACCGCAGACCACATCCCTGCTGCTGGGTCTGGCGCGGACCGCGCGCACCATCATCGTGGCCGGTGCCTATGCTGGCGACCACGCGATCCTGATCGCCGATGCGCTGCGCGCGCAGGCCGGCGCGTGCCTGCATTGCTTTGATCTGGACCCACGGCAGATCACCGCGATCACCCACAACGCCCGGGCAAACGGGCTGGACAATCTGTGCATCAACGCGATCGGGCTGTGGGACAGCCCGGGCCATGTCGTGCTGGAGGGGGAGGATTCGCTCGGCACCGCGCATGCGGCGGACCAGGCTGCCAGCAATGCCATGCGTGTGACCACTGTGCAGGACTATGCCACCTCTCATGGCATCGCGCAGATCGACCTCATGATGCTGGATGTTGAAGGGGCCGAGTTGCGGATCTTGCGCGGGGCTGTGGATTTCCTGTCCCAGCCGGACAATCTGGCTCCTGATATCGTCTTTGAGATACATCGCCACTTCACGGACTGGTCCGAGGGGCTGGCACGCACCGATATCGTCGCGTTGCTGTTGTCACATGGCTATCACGTCTATGCGCTGCGTGACATTCAGGGCAATGCGCGCGTTTCGCCGCCTGGGATCGAGCTGGTGGCGCTCGATCATGTGTACCTGGAAGGACCGCCACACGGGTTCAACATGTTCGCAACACGGCGGCCAGACACGCTGGCGCGTCTTGGGCTGATTGTGCGTCAGGATGTCAGCCCGAAGCTGCTACGCCATCGGCTGCACGCCCTGCATCAGCCCGGCGGCGATGGCGGGAAGGTGCAATAATACGCCGCTGCGCGGGCGGCCGAACTCTGCCTCCAGACGGCTGATATCGATGACAGGGAAGCACAGCGTGGCGGCATTCTGCGCCACACTGAAGGACCAGCCGAAGAGCTGTGTCATGGCCGCGGCCAGTTCACCATGCGTTGTGTTCGTGCCGCTTGCCAAATTGTAGAGCCGATGTTGGCCGGACTGTGCGATCAGCGGCAGCAGGCGGACGACATCGTCGAGATCGATATAGTCCTTCGACGAGAGCAGCGATTGTCGCAGCAACACCGCACCACGGGACATGCCCTCCGTGATGAGCTGGCCCAGAAAATTCACGCCTCCCATGCCAGGGCCTACGACATTGGACAGGCGGATGACGCGCACCGATGGCCGGGGATCATTGAGGCACAGCGCCTCGCCCGCCAACTTCGTGATATCGTACAGGTCATCCGGGTCCGTCGGCAGTGTTGGCACCGGCAGATCTTCCTGCGTGGTCTGGGCGCGCTTGTAGACCCGGGTCGATGACAGAAGCAGGAAGGAGTCAAACTGAACATCAGCCAATATCCGCGCGACCACCCCGACATGGGCTTCCGCCGTTTTGAGAGGGCTGCTGCGCCAGTCTGCGGTGAGGCCGATGGTGGAGATCACCGTGCCGGCGGGTCGGCCGGCGGTCAGAAATGCCGGCAGGTGGGCACGATCAATGCCCACGACATCAGCACCGGCGGCGCGCAGATAGGTGATCAGGGAGCTGCCGATAAACCCCTGCGAACCCAGAACGGTAATCATGAACGGACAAATCCTGTGGGCTGGGGTGAGTGCGGGCTGGTGTCGAAGTCTATTTCGTCCAGGTTTTTGGAATTGTGAAAGATGTGATGGGGCTGGCCTGGATAGAATTGCCTAGCACCTCATACACCATTGAGATTCAAGAATTTATCCGATGGCTGCAGTCTCTGCTTGAACAGCGCTGACATCGGATTAATGCCCTGGTAGAAGCGACACTGACGCATTCTGAACACGCCCGCGGTCATATGTCTAAATCGACATGGTCCGATCTGACTGACCGCAAAGCGGTTGGAGGTTGCGCTCGTGGCTGGCACAGAGCAGGCGTGAGCCAATATGCCAGGCGGCTGCTGCCTGACATCCGGTGTTTTGCAATCGCGGTTCAGGCCCGATTGCGGACAGCGACAGGTGCTATGAGCGGTCTGATCCAAGCGACCAGGGTTTTGTTCCCGTCCGCATGCGGGGCATTTCAGGCCGTGTGCTTGCTGAATGCTCCGCTGTGCAGAACAGTGATCATCCGGTGAGCAATGCCCAACTGCCATCACGTTCCGACAGGATTGGTTGGCCAATCGGCCAATCGATTGCAATCGCCGGATCGTTCCATCGCAGACCGGCTGACGCAGGCGGGTGATATGCAGCGGTCACCATGTAGAAGACCTCACTGTCATCTGTCAGGCTTTGATAGCCATGCGCAAAGCCTTCGGGAATGTAGACGGCGCGGCCATTCTGCTCGGACAATTCAAGTCCCAAATACTGCAGATGCGTCGGCGAATGGGGGCGGATGTCCACCATCACATCATAGACTGCGCCGCGTGTGCAGCGGACCAGCTTACCCTCCGCAAAGGGTGCCTCCTGCCAATGCAGGCCGCGCAGGGTGCCACGTCGCGTGTTGCGTGAGGTGTTGCATTGAACAAAGGTCGTGGGCAAGCCCGCGGCCTCAAACTCCTGCGCGCAAAAGCTTCGTGCAAAGCCGCCGCGCAGATCCTCCCGCCATTCGGGGTCGATGATCCACGCGCCCTGCAGGTGTGTGTGTTGAAAGTGCATCAGGCGCCGGAGTCACGTTGGCGGTTGGTCAGTGTTTGCGACATGCCGGCCCAAAATGCTCCCTGGAATGGGGCCGTAACCCCCGCCTTGTCTCGCTAATGTTGTCATAATCTCGATAATCGTGGCCGCGCACAAACGGTGTGAAGGGCCATGATTAACGAGATTGGCACCCCCCGAATCCTGCCGCTTTCAGCATCGCCTTGCGCACCATAAATGAGACAGCGGGACGACAATAGCGAGATTCCGAAGGATAACGGACAGGATTAGCGAGATTCGGTATTTTAGGCCCCAGCGCGGCCCCGACGAAACGCCAGCGGCCTAGATAAAGTCTCGCAAATCCAATCCCTGGTCCGGCGGCAAATGATTGACCCAACGCTGCATTGCAGCTGCTGACTTCTGGGCATGCTTGCAGACTTCCGGGTCATCGGACGCCGCCCAGGCTGATTGAATATCTATGAGCTGGTTTGGCCACGACTTTACGACGTCGCATGATGCCTTGACGGCCTCATGCGTCCTGAAGAGCAAATCGCCGGTTGTGGAGGCCGAAAACGGCTTTCGGCGCGGCCCTAAAAGGTCGAGGCCAAGCCTAAACAGGAACTCGGCGGCATGACCGTCATCGAGGTCGGAGAGCGGAGGCAGACTCTTTATCTGGTTGGCCTCGTCCTGGAACCTCGGGTCGCCAAGCAGACCATGCATGACGCCTGTTGCAGCTGATTCGTCATCGGTCACTGCAGCGCAGGCGAGACCGCGCAAGTCAAGTTCGCAGGCGCAACTTGATGTGAGAACACCACTGCCTTTCCACACGAACCCTTTCTTGCATTTAGGGCATGCAGCGATCAGGGCGAGCTTGTGGATTGGGCAGACTGATATCGCCTGGACGTCCCACCAGCATCGGTGATGGGCGGATTCCTCCAGACACCTTGGGCATAGACGTCGATATCTCCGTGCAAAGACATCTAGCATTTTGGCTGGCAGCTTGCGTCCTCGGAATACCGCGACACTTGAGTCGACGGGTCCATAAGAGATGGTGCGGATTGCGTCGACGGTTGTGCCAGCTAGATGGGCTAGCCGCGCTGCTGGTTCATCGTAAAATCGATTGTTAGCGACACTTGGTCCGATTTCCACAAAGACTGTGTTTACGGTCTGGACCCGTTGGCGTTCGGCTAAGCGCGCCACAAATCCTATCAGGCTCTCATCGGATTTCGGGTGTGCGCCGAGTGAGCGCTTTTCGACAAAGCGGTGCTTAGAGGTAGTTTGGTCGTCCATGCCAGGACGATAAGCAACCGACCACTTATTGGCGATCTCCTTTGGGGCAAAAATCGTGGGCGACCGAACCAAGCGCTTACAGCTAGTGATTTTAGCGCGGACTGAGCAACTCACCCGGACCAAGGCTGGCGCCGGGACGTTTGGCGCAATCGCACCAGAGCCGCATAAAGCTCGCTTTAATGCGCTGCCTCCTTTCATCCACTCTTGCGTCGCCAGCCAGACAGCCGTATACAATGCAAATGCATTGGAAGAGGGTGTCATGGTAGTGCTCGAAATTGCGGCTACGGTGACCCGTCGTGGGCAGACCACGATGCCTGCGGCTATTCGTAAATCGTTGGACGTCTCCAGCGACGGTGGCTCCATTGTCTATCGTCTTGAAGACGACGGCCAGGTGACCGTCGCCAAATTTACCGAAACCGAAGACCCGGCGATTAGTGCATTTCTTTCTTTTATCGGTAAGGATTTGGTTTCAAATCCGGGCCATTTGCGTTCCCTGACTTCTGGTTGGCTTGCCGAAATTAGCCAACTGGTTGATGGCGTCGAAATCAATCTTGAGGAAGCTCTCAAGGAAGAAGACGAGTAATGGGTCTGGAGCCTGCTCTGACCGTCAATGGTTGGACGATTATGTTTCATCCTTTGTTCGTCGAGCAAATCGCTGCACTCGTTGCTGACGTCCAAAGAGCGCGGCAACGAGACGCTGCAACCTATAAAACAAAGAATTCTGCTAAACGTCTAAAAGCTATTCTGAAACTAACATGTTCAGACATCCCTTCTGATCCGACCAACACCTCATACAGGCAGGGGTCTACACTCGGAGAGAGTTATAAACACTGGTTTCGGGCGAAGTTTTTTCAACAATATCGACTATTCTTTCGGTATGACGTCAATGAAAAAATCATTATTTATGCCTGGTTAAATGATGAGAATACTAAAAGAGCCTATGGAAGCGATACCGATGCCTATTCTGTATTCTACGATATGCTGAAGTCTGGAAATCCCCCAGATAATTGGAAAGACTTGAAAAGTAGATGCCAGGAGGCCGCAGTGGTTCGCCAAGACGATGATGTCGAAAATCCTATTTTTCGTGCGCAAATTTTACTTGATTAGAGTAAAATATAATAAACTACATAATATAAAATATGCAAAAGTGATATTTTTACAATTAATGGCATTTAAATCGCAATTTTTGAAAAACTTCACCTAAAAAATTATTGCTATGAATTTCGATGATATAATATCCGTCTCCAATCTCAAATATATATATGAATTTTCAATTGAATAATTTTATGATATTTGATTTATTCAGGCATGGTTGGTGAAATTTAAACATTTTACTGTGCAAATCTTAATCATACCACCTCGCTGTTCGGTTTCCGAACTAAATGGTCCTATGTGCTATCAACGGTTGCCTCCTCACGAACAAAAAACGTCTGCCGTCCCCCATCGACACCGGGCCCCGTCACAGGTTTGATACCCTTTGCCGCAAGGCGGTTCGCCAATCCCCGCGAGGACGTCCCGAGACTGCGGGCGAGCTCACTCCCTTTGACGTATCGCGCTTGGAAATCACGGATTGCGGCAATCGAAATGCCCTCCGGTGAGCTGGGTAGCAACCCAATCCGGGTCAGATCTCGGTGGAAATCAACACCCATAAGTTCGGCTTCGGAGAATTGGTGCCAATAATAGTGCCTGAATGGGTCGACGCCGAATTCGATATGGTCTGCCACACCAGGTCCTCGCTTAGGCAGCGGCAGGATTTGCAGCGGCTTGTTGTGTGCCTTCCTGAGCCAATGGCCCTGGGGTGGGATGGGCACCTGCAGGCCGTGGCAACCTTTTCGAATTGTCGTCGTCGAAATGCTAATTTTCGACGCGAGCGAGGTCATCGGCTCAGACCAAACAAGCTCGTATAGCTCTCCACGGGTATAGCTCTTAGTCATGGCCTAAAGGAACTCCATAGCTTTTATACTGCGACTTCAGAACACAGTATAAATTTCCATTCGATGCAGGCGATCACCAAGGCTTGTGTCACTTGCATCAATTTGAGGCATGCTTTTGTCAAAGACATAAGGAGCCAAAGCATGGCACGCGCAGCACTCAATCAAGTTCCGACGTCTAGGATTGAATGGGTGGATGGCATCCCAGGGGTGGCGAGCCCTGCGGATCGATTCCTGGAAGCCATGACACCAGATAGAACGCTGTATGATCAGCTCGTGCTCGCAACGCGTGCGCTCCGCCATGACCCAGGCTGCATCGACGCCCTGCGCCTTCTTGCTGCAAACCATCCTGACGACAATGCCCGCCTGCGCCTTCTCCAGGACGCTGTGAAGGCCGGAGACGCCCTTTGGGGTCCTGTGGCTGCAAACCACGGCGACAGGGTTCAATGGTGGGTTTGGACAGCCACACGCCCATGGATGAGGGCAATCGCTGAATTGGGGGAAGCCCATTTCCAAGCCGACAACACCCAGGCTTCCATGTGGTGCTTCGAGCGCCTGCTGCGCCTCAACCCAGACGACCATCAGAACATCCGGGGTCGTCTGGAACACCTGAACGACGATGTCGAAATCCTGGAATTGGGCTTCCGCTAAACGACAGGATGGGGAAGCGAACCCCCATATTGTCTCGCTAATGTTGTCATAATCTCGATAATCGTGGCCGCGCACACAACGGATCAAACGTCCAGATTCGCCACTTTCAGCGCATTCTCCACGATGAAGTCGCGGCGGGGTTCGACGACGTCGCCCATCAAGGTGGAGAAGACCTGGCCTGCATCCTCCACATCGCCGACCTTGACCTGCAGCAGCGTGCGCATGGCGGGGTCGAGCGTGGTGTTCCAGAGCTGGTCGGCGTTCATCTCGCCGAGGCCTTTGAAGCGCTGGATGGCAAGGCCTCTGCGGCCCTGGGCGAGCATGCGGTCGAACGCGGTGGCGGGGCCGGCCAGATGGGCTTCGGTGGCGCCCATCTTCAGCGTGGCGGGTTCGCCAAAGCGGGCGTGCAGCGCCTCGGCGCGTTCGGAGAGCCAGCGTGCCTCGGCGCTGCGCAGGATGGCGGTGTCCAGCACGTGGCGTTCGGCGACGCCGCGCACGCGGCGGGCGAGGACGAGGCCGCCATTGCTGTCGGTGGCGACCTGCCAGCCGCGTTCGGCCGGCTCCGAGATGGCGTTGAGGCGGCCTGCGAGATCGGGGGAGGCGGCGGCGGCGCGGGCGGGGTCGGCGTGCAGGGCGCCGGCGATGGCGGCCTGTTCGAGGATGGCGACCGGGGCTGCGGCGGACAGGCGGCGCAGGCGCTGGGCGGCCTCGCGCAGCCAGATCGCCTCGGCGTCCAGCTCGTCGCCCTGGAAGACCCTGCCATCGGCATAGCTCAGCCGGGCTTCGCCGAGCGCCTTGTCGAGCAGATAGCGCTCAAGCGCGGTGTCGTCCTTCAGATAGCGCTCCTCGCCGCCGCGTGTGGCGCGGTAGAGCGGGGGTTGGGCGATGTAGAGATGGCCGCGTTCGAAGAGCTGCGGCATCTGGCGGAAGAAGAAGGTGAGCAGCAGGGTGCGGATATGGGAGCCGTCCACATCGGCGTCCGTCATGATGACGATGCGGTGGTAGCGCAGCTTGGCGATGTCGAACCCGCCCTGTTCGGGCTCGCCGCGGCCGATGCCGGTGCCAAGTGCTGTGATGAGGGTGCCGACCTCGGCGCTGCCCAGCATGCGGTCGAAGCGGGCGCGTTCGACGTTGAGGATCTTGCCCTTGAGCGGCAGGATCGCCTGGAATTTGCGGTCGCGGCCCTGTTTGGCGGAGCCGCCGGCGCTGTCACCCTCGACGATGAAGATCTCGCATTTGCTGGGATCGCGCTCCTGGCAGTCGGCGAGCTTGCCGGGCAGGGTGGAGACGTCCAGCACGCCCTTGCGGCGGGTGAGGTCGCGCGCCTTGCGGGCGGCTTCGCGGGCGGCGGCGGCGTCCATCGCCTTTTGCACGATGGATTTCGCCTCGCGCGGGTGGGTTTCCAGCCAATGTGCCACGGTGTCGGCGATGGCGGCCTGGACGACCGGTTGCACCTCGGAGCTGACCAGCTTGTCCTTGGTCTGGGAGCTGAATTTGGGGTCGGGCACCTTTACCGAGAGCACGGCGGTCATGCCTTCGCGCATGTCCTCGCCGACCAAAGCGAGGCTGTCCTTCTTGCCCATGCCGTCCGCGTATTTGCTCATCACGCGGGTGAGCGCCTGGCGGAAGCCGGCCAGATGGGTGCCGCCGTCGCGTTGCGGGATGTTGTTGGTGAAGCAGAGCATGGTCTCGTGGAAACTGTCATTCCAGGAGAGGGCGAATTCGACGCGGATGCCGACCTGGTCGTCGGCGGTGGTGACCGAGATGGGGGGTGTGAAGAGGGCGGTCTTGCCGCGATCGAGCCATTCGACGAAGGCCACGAGGCCGCCATCGTAGTGGAACAGCACTTCCTGGGCGGGGGCGTGACGCTCGTCGCGCAGGATGATCTTCATGCCGGAGTTGAGGAAGGCCAGCTCGCGCAGGCGGCGTTCGAGGATGGCGAAATCGAACTCGACCTTGGTGAAGGTGCCGGTGGAGGGTTTGAAGATGACCTCGGTGCCGCTGCCGCGCTCGCAGGGGCCAACCACGGCGAGCGGGGCCACGGCGTCGCCATGTTCGAAGCGGATGAAGTGTTCGAGGTTGTTGCGGTAGATCCGCACCTCCATCCATTCGGAGAGCGCGTTGACCACGGCGGCGCCCACGCCGTGCAGGCCGCCTGAGACCTTGTAGGAGTTCTGGTTGAACTTGCCGCCGGCATGCAGGCGGGTGAGCACGACCTCGGCGGCGGAGACGCCTTCCTCGGGGTGGATGTCGGTCGGGATGCCGCGGCCGTTGTCGCGCACGGTGACGCTGCCATCGCCGTTGAGGGTGAGCTCGACGGAATCGGCGAAGCCTGCCTGCACCTCGTCCACCGCGTTGTCGATGATCTCGAAGGCCATGTGGTGCAGGCCCGATCCGTCATCGGTGTCGCCGATATACATGCCCGGACGCTTGCGCACCGCATCGAGCCCGCGGAGCACGGAGATCGACGAGGCATCGTACTCGTTGGGGTCAGTTTCGGGTGTCGGGCTGGCGGGATCGCTCATGCCGTATCGGTGCTCCGGGACAGGGTCGGTTTGTGCAGATTATTAGAGTGAGCTTATAGCCTGCCTGGGGCCGCGCCGCCATGGCGGGTGCGGGGTTTGCGGGTATTACTCATCCGCGTGCAGCGCATTGAAAGCCGCGGAATTTCCGGTTTTCCAGAAGGACGCGACGGGGCGCAGCGGGGCGAAGACATCGGCGTCCGTTCCGGTGAGGAACACCTGGGCGGACAGGCTCGCAAGGGCTGCGAACAGGGCCTGTCGGCGATCCGAATCCAGATGCGTCGCGGGCTCGTCGAGCAGCAGCAGCGGACTGAAGCCGCGGCCGCCAGAGAGCAGATGGGCGTGGGCGAGGATGGTGCCGATGAGCAGGGATTTCTGCTGGCCGGTGCTGGCCTGGGCGGCGGGCAGGCCGGAGGCGAGGTCGAACATCGCCAGATCGTCGCGATGGGCGCCGAGGGCGGCCGCGCCTGCCGCGGCATCGCGCGCGCGCGCCTGGGCGAGTTCGGCGCGCAGCCAGTCTTCGACGGCCACGGCCGGCTCCGCCGTGAGACGGGCCGCGATGGGGGAGACGAGTTCCAGCCGGGCGGCCGGGAAATCGCCTGCGACACCGGTGGCGAGGGCCGCGTTGAGCTGGGTGATCATGGCCATGCGCGCCGCGGTGCTGGCCACGGCGTGGCGGGCCATGGCGTCCTCCAGCCCGGCGAGCCAGGCGGCATCGCGCCTGCCTTCGGACAGCAGGCGGTTGCGCCCGGCCATGGCGGTGTCGTGCGAGGCGACCTCGCGCGCGTGGCCGGGCTCGATCGCGTGGACCAGCCGGTCGAGAAACCGCCGTCGCCCGCTCAGCCCTTCCTGGAACAGGCGATCCATCTGCGGGGTGAGCCAGATGGCGGCGATGCGCGATGAGAGTTCGGCCTGGTTGCGCGGGGCTGCGCCGTCCAGCCGGAAGACGCGGCGCTCGGGGGAGTCGGGCGTGGTGCCGGTGCCGATCTCGGTGGGGCCGAGGGCGGTTTCGAACCGGCCATGGACGGCCCAGGCGCCGGTGCCGCCCTGGGCGACCTCGGAAAGGCGGGCGCCGCGCAGGCCGCGGCCGGGGGCGAGGTAGGAGATCGCCTCCAGCAGGTTGGTCTTGCCGCTGCCATTGGGCCCGCTGATCACGACGAGCCGTGCCCCTGGCTGCCAGGCCAGCTCGGTGTAATTGCGAAACCGGCCCAGCGTCAGACGGATCAGACGCAGATCATCCACGGCGCAAACGCCGTGTGATCACACCCGCATCGGCATCAGCACATACAGCGCGCTGGAATCGCCGCTGTCCTGCACCACGGTGGGGGCGGAGCCGTCCGAGAAGCGGAATTCCACCGAGGTGGAGATCTGGGCGGTGATGTCGTTGAGGTAGCGGGCCTGGAAGCCGATCTCGAGCGGGCCTGCGGTGTAGCTCACCCGCTCGCCGTCCAGCTCCTCGCTGGCGGTGCCCTGCTCGGGGCTGGAGGCGGAGATGACCAGCAGGTCCTTTGCGAGGGAGAGCTTCACCGGGCGCGAGCGCTCGGAGGAGATGGCGGAGACGCGGGCGACGGCGGCCTCGAAATCCTTGCAGCCGACGCGGAGCACCTTGTCGTTGTCGCGCGGGATGACGCGGTCATATTCGGGGAAGGTGCCGTCGATCAGCTTGCTGGTGAGGGTGATGCTGCCGACGGTGAACTGGATGCGGGTGTCGGACAGGGCGATGTCCACCGGGCCGGTGGCCTCATCGAGCAGCTTGCGCAGCTCGGCCACGGTCTTGCGGGGGATGATGACGCCGGGGATGCCGGAAGCACCTTCGGGCAGATCGACCTCGACGCGGGCGAGGCGGTGGCCGTCGGTTGCCACCGCGCGCAGCACTGGATGGCTGCCGCTTTCGGTTGCGTGCAGGTAGATGCCGTTGAGGTAGTAGCGCGTCTCCTCGGTGGAGATGGCGAAGCGGGTGCGGTCGATCAGGCCGCGCAGGTCCTGCGCATCGACGGCGAATTTGTGGCCGAGCGTGCCTGCGGTCATCGAGGGGAAATCCTCGGTCGGCAGCACGACGAGGCTGGTGGCGTAGCGGCCAGCGCGCAAAGCGAGCGGGGCGTCGCCGCCGGCATGGTCGAACTCGACCTCGGCGCCATCGGGCAGGCGGCGGACGATTTCATAGAGTGTGGCGGCAGGGGCCGTGCAGGCGCCGTTGCGCAGCGAGGTGGCGGCGACATCCTCGACGACAGCGATTTCCATGTCGGTTGCGGTCAGTGTCAGCTTCACGTCCCGCACGGCGATCATCACGTTGGCCAGGATCGGGATGGTGTTGCGTTTTTCGACCACGCTCTGGACATGGGCCAGTGCCTTGAGCAGCACCGCGCGGTCGGCCTTGAATTTCATTCTCTCGTCCTCTGCCGAAGTCTGGCTGGTTCAGGGGCGTCGATTCGGGATTTTGAGCTTAGCAAAAAACCCCGTCCTGACCAGACTTGCAGGCGGATTCCGGACGCAAACAAGGCAGAAATCCGCAGTTTTTGCCGATTATCTTGGCGGTTTCGCAAAGGTGGGCCGCAAGGTCCTGGCTGGTGTCAGGATTCCAGCATGCGGCGCAGCAGTTCCACGTCCTCGCCGAAGGCGGAATCCCGCTCCATCAGCTCGCTCACCCTTGAGACGGCGTGCATCACCGTGGTGTGGTCGCGGTTGCCGAATTTGCGGCCGATCTCGGGCAGGGAGCGGCTGGTGAGCTGCTTGGCGAGGAACATCGCCACCTGGCGCGGGCGGGCCACGGCGCGGGCCCTGCGGGCGGAGGCCATGTCGGTGAGGCGGATGTTGTAATGCTCCGCCACGCGGCGCTGGATCTCCTCGATCGTCACCCGCTTGTCGTGGGCGCGCAGAATGTCGTGCAGCACCTCCTGCGTGGTCTCGAGCGTGATGCTGCGGCCGAACAAATTGGCATGCGCGATGAGGCGGTTCAGAGCCCCTTCCAGCTCGCGCACGTTGGAGGTGATCTTGTGGGCGAGGAACTCCATCACCTTGTGCGGCACCGGGGTGCCGGCGCGCACCGCCTTGGCCTCCAGGATCGACATGCGCAGCTCGAAGGTGGTGGCGTGCAGATCGGCCACCATGCCGCAGCCGAGGCGGGTGCGAACGCGGTCCTCAAGGCCCGACAGGTCGGAGGGTGATTTGTCCGACGAGACGACGATCTGCTTGCCGGCATCGACCAGCGCGTTGAAGGTGTGGAAGAACTCCTCCTGCGTGGCGTCCTTGCCGATCAGGAACTGCAGGTCGTCCACCATCAGCACGTCCACGCTGCGCAGCTGCTCCTTGAACTCCATGGTGGAGCGCGAGCGGATGGCGGCGATGAAGCGGTACATGAACTTTTCGGCGGACATGTAGGCGACCGTGACCGGGCGCTGCGGTGTGTCGCTGTCCGGGTGCGGGTTGGTGAGCTGCCAGGCGATGGCGTGCATCAGATGGGTTTTGCCCAGGCCCACGCCGCCATAGAGGAAGAGCGGGTTGAAGCCCTGGCTTGCCGGTTTTTCCGCCACGCGCCGCGCGCAGGCATAGGCGAACTCGTTGGGTTTGCCGACGATGAAGCTGTCGAAGGTGAAGCGCGGGTCGAGCGGTGCGTCCAGCCGTTCCTCGGCCCGGGGGGGCACGGCGCCGGTCACGGTGACGGCGGGGGGTGCGGAGGGGGCGGGCGCGGAGGGGGCGGGCGCGGGGGGTGCGCCCTGGCCGAAGCTGCTGGCGCTGAGACGGGCGCGTGGCAGTGGGGGCGCGCTCAGCGGCTCGGAGATCGGGGCCATCTGCACGCCCGGGCCAACCCGGATCTCGACCCGCCGGACGCCGCGATGCTCGGCGGTCCAGAGCGCGGTCAGCCGGTCGCCGTAATGGCTGCGCACCCAGTCGCGCAGAAAGCGGGTTGGCAGGCAGACGGTGATCTCTTCCTGATCGAGGCCGCCCAATGTCATCTGGCGCAGCCAGGTGCGATATTCGACATCGCCTACCTCGGTCTGCAGGCGGCCGCGCACACGGGCCCAATGCACTGCCAACTGGCCATCGGGCGGGGTGTGGGTGGAGTCAGCCTGATCGGCCCGGCCGGCGGCGCCGCGGCTCTGGCTGGCTGTGCTGGTCCGGATGGGGCCCTTTTCGGGCGAGACGTTGTCGGCTGACAGCGCGTCCTCTTCCGTACCACTCATGACCCATCCCCCGATCGACATCCACCACGTCCGTGTCGCGCTGATGCCACAGCACCGCGACACTCAAACAACGTATCATCCGGACACGTCGTCACCGCAGAAATGAGTAGGAGGAAAACGCCGTCTGGGCAAATCACAAGTTTACCTGGACAGCGTTCGGCGGAAAATTAAAGTGCTTGATGCAGTCTATAAAATTTACTAGCCAAGCAAGGCACTAAAAAGATAAACAAAATCTGTCCGCACGTGATGCGCGGACAGATTTATGGAAAATCTTGGGTATAATTACTTAATCGACATTGACGGCAATTCAGACTGCCGCCTGCATCGACTTAATGCGCGCGGAAAGGCGCGACATTTTGCGGGCCACCGTGTTCAGGTGGATCACGCCCTTGGTGCGGGCGCGCTGGGCTTCCGGCTGCGCGGTGCGGAGCGCTTCCAGAGCCTGGGTCTTGTCGCCGGCGGCGATCGCGGTCTCGACCTTTTTGAGGAACGTGCGCATGCGCGACTTGCGGGCGGCGTTGCGCTCGGTGCGAACGGCGGTCTGACGGATGCGTTTGCGAGCGGAGGCGTTGTTGGCCATGGGATCTCTTCGATACAGCGCGCCGGTGAACGGCAGGTTTCAGTTTATTGACGGTCAGTCTGCCACCACATCACGCAGTTTGCGAGTCCGTGATGGCCGTGATCAAGCAATTTCGAGATGCGGGCAGGCCGCATGAGGAGCGGGGTGATAGGCTGAGAGCTGGGATGAGTCAAGAAAAGCTGCGCCGGATCGGCCTGCCGTCACCGCTTGGCTGGGAAGATGGCCTGCCGCTTCTCGACGAAGGCTGCCATGCCCTCGCGCTGATCGGGTGTGCCGAACAGCGACAGGAACAGGCTGCGCTCGGCGCGCAGGCCTTCGGAGAGCGTGGTCTCGAAGGCGCGGTTCACCGCCTGCTTGGCCAGCACGATGCCCACCGGGGAGAGGGATGCGATCTTCTCGCCCATCGCCACCGCCTCGGCGATCAGGCTGTCGGCCGGGAAGACGCGGGTGACGAGGTTGCAGCGCTCGGCTTCGGCGGCGTCCATCATCCGGCCGGTCAGCACCAGATCCATCGCCTTGGATTTGCCGATCGCGCGGGTCAGCCGCTGGCTGCCGCCAGCGCCTGGGATCACGCCGAGATTGATCTCGGGCTGGCCGAACTTGGCGGTGTCGGCGGCAACGATCATGTCGCACATCATGGCCAGCTCGCAGCCGCCGCCGAGGGCGAAGCCGGCCACCGCGGCGATGACCGGTTTCTGCACGCGCAGGATCACCTCCCACGCGGCGATGAAATCGGCGGTGACGACCTCGGGGAAGGTGCGGTCCTTCATCTCCTTGATGTCGGCGCCGGCGGCGAACGCCCGCTTATTGCCGGTGATGACGATGGCGCCCACCGCGTCATCGGCATCGAAGGCGAGCAGTGCCTCGCCCAGCTCGCGCATCAGCTGGCCGCACAGCGCGTTCAGCGCCTTGGGCCGGTTGAGCCGGATGAGGCCGACCCGGCCTTGGGTTTCAACCAGGATCATCTCGTGTTCGGCCATGGCAGCACCCTCCCGCGTGTTCTTGCGGATTTGGTAGCAGGGGGGCGGGGCGGGGCCAAGCCTCTGTCCTGGTGCCAGGTGGGATGCTGATGCCGGTTGCGGGTTTTGCTTGCGTTGGGCCAGGCGGTGTGGCGTAGGCTGTTGGATGGATCGCGGTGCTTCCTCCTCCCCTTTTGTGCCTGACGCGCTGGTTGCAAGCCTGCGGCTGATCCTGCGCGGGATTCTGGCGGGGTTGGGGGCATGGCGGCTGGAGGTGGGGCAGGCGGTGCTGACCTATAACCGCTTCAGCCGGGCGTTCGGGCGCATCGAGCGGCTGCTGCTGCGGTTTCGCGCGGGGCTGCTGGGACGGCGGATCGTGGCGGTGCCATCGAAGCCGCATGGTCGTGCCGGCCGTGCCGGATCGTCCTGTCTGCCGCGCAGGTATGGCTGGCTGGTGCGGGCGGGATCGCATCAGGCGATGGGGTATGGTTCGCAGTTGCAGGCGCTGTTGGGCGAGCCGGACATGCAGGCCTTGCTTGCGGCGTCACCGCAGGCGGTGCGGGTGCTGAAGCCGGTGTGCCGGGCGCTGGCGGTGGAGCTTCCGGGGCGCCTGCGCCTGTGGTTGCGCCGAAGCCCAAAATGGCGCGCCAGCGCAAGCCGCGCCCCAAGCCGGAGCCGTTCCGGATACCGTTGCCGCGGGGTGTGTTGTCGGCCGCGCGGCGGGCAGGTTTTGGAAAGCTGTGCTGAGGCTGCGGGAGAGGTGCGGCTTTATTGTTGCGTATTGTGAATATTTGGCGGTGTTGCCGTGGGGAGGGCTGTCATCCGGTGGGGGCGTGCCGGTGTCGCGGTGGATTGCCGCGCTTCGCGCGCAATGACGGAGTGGGGTGGGGGGTAGGCGACGTCACGCTGCCCGGGTGAAGCCTTGGGGCAAGTCGTGTCCCGAGACGGAGGCGTTCCGGATGGCGCTGTCGTGGGGAGGGCTGTCATCCGGTGGGGGCGTGCCGGTGTCGCGATGGATTGCTGCGCTTCGCGCGCAATGACGGGGTGGGGTGGGGGGTAGGCGACGTCACGCTGCCAGGGTGAAGCCTTGGGGCAAGTCGTGTCCCGAGACGGAGGCGTTCCGGATGGCGCTGTCGTGGGGAGGGCTGTCATCCGGTGGGGGCGTGCCGGTGTCGC
>CAIYCW010000018.1 GCA_903924855.1 uncultured Rhodospirillales bacterium
CTTTTTTTGTAAAAAAAGAAGCAAAAAAACTTTCAAACATATCAACCCGTCATGACAAAAAGCTCTGAAAGGTCCTGAAAGTTTTTTTTGCTTCTTTTTTTACAAAAAAAGAAGTGCTTGCTTACTGCGGCGCGGCCAGCTTCTTCCAGATCCCGTTGGCCACCCCCACCGTCCGCTCACCCACCATCAACGTGCAGCTCATGAACACCAGCTGCTTCGTCGCCCGCACCATCACCGGCATCGTCTCCACCACCTCGCCGATCTGCACCGCATCGATGAACTGCATATTCATCTGCACCGTCGCCGTCCGCGGCGCCTGGGTCAGAAACCGCGCCGTCGTCCCCAGCACGCGATCCGCAAACGTCATCAACGCCCCACCCTGCAACACCCCGCGCAGATTGTGATGACGCTGATCGGTGGGAAACCGAAACTGCGGACCCTCCGGCGTGTCCAGCCGATAGAACGGGCCGATCAGCCCAATGAACCCTTCATCGGTCAGAATCTCCCAATTCCCGTCCAGCATCGCATCCCCCCGTGTATCACCGCCCCGTCATGCCGTGACCACGAAGCCCGCGCAACTACCCCCCATGCCGCAGAAACGCCAGCACCACCTCCACCATGATCAGCACAAGGATCGCAGCCTCCATCATCTGCGAACTGCGCGAAGACGCCTCGTCATACAGCGACGTATAGGTGTCCCGAATGATCGAAAGCTTCCGATTGACCGCCCGGCTCACCGTCGGCACCCGATACAGATCCAGCGCCGCCGCATAGATCCGCGCCAGATACACGTCTTCCGTCACCTGCAGCGCATTCTCCACCTTCTCGGTCAGCTCCGTCACCTCTGCCACCAAGGTGGTCAGCTTGTGCGCCAGCTCCGCATAGCGCCGCGCCGCAAACAGATTGAGCCGCGACCGCGTCTGCTCCACCATGTCATACATCCGCGGCAGCTCGTCATCGAGCAGCTCATCATAATACCGCATCTGCAACAGCTGCGCGTTGGCGACCTCCAGCACATCCGCCACATCGCTGTCGCCGCGCGGCTCATAGATGAACGCCCGGTCCCAGGTCAGCACCACCAGATCGTCGGCATAGTACGAAAACCGCTGCCGCAGCAGATCCGCCCGCGCCCCGTCCGAAAGCGCCCGCCGCTCGCCCGACAGCAGCGGCACCAGATCCACCCGCCCCAGCAGCTCGGCCGCGGTGAACTTGGTGTCGAAACGCTGCACCACGCCGATCAGATAATCCTCCGCCACCGTCGAAGGCGTGGGCTTCACAAACGAGGCCGCCAGCACGCCGCGCAGCAGATCCAGCATCTTCTCCCAGATCCGCGTGCCCGAGGCCTGGCCCACCGCCCGATCCACCGTGTTGAGCAGCACGGCGTAATCGTCCCACGCGATGTTGGGCGTGTTCACCCGCAGCGCGAGCGAGACCGTGCCGAAATCATACAGCCGCGCCGTCACCACCGCCTCCACCGGCGGCCAGCCCGGCGGCAGCGTGTCCAGCGGCAGCGTGACGGGGTCCAGCTCCAGGCTCAGCGGCTCCACCCCGAACGCCATCGCCTTGGGCGGCGTCGCCGTCAGCCGCGAACGGCTGGAACGCCCGGTCGCATGCTGCGCCCACAGCGTCTCCGCGACGGCCAGGTTGATCCCATAGGCGACATCGAACAGCCGCAGCGCCAGCACATGGCCGGTGGTCACCGAAAGCTCGCTCATGATTGCTCCTGCAGCCAGGCCCTCGCCCCGTTCGCGGCCGCGACCGCCGTGCTGAAGCAGCCCTGTAGCAGATAACCGCCCGTCGGCGCCTCCCAGTCGAGCATCTCCCCCGCCGCGAACACGCCGGGATGCGCGCGCAGCATGAACCGCCCATCCAGCCCCGACCACGCCAGCCCCCCGGCCGAAGAGATCGCCCGATCGATCGACCCCGCCGCCGTCAGCCGCACCGGCACCGCCTTGATCAGCCGCGCCAGATCCGGCGCGGCGCCGCCATGCAGCGCCTCCTGCACCAGCCCGATGGCAACCGGCGAAAGCCCGGCAGTCACCCGCAGATAGTTCGACAGCGACCGGCTGCCCCGATCGGCCCGCAGCTTCCCCGCCAGCGCCTCCGGCGTCAGATCCGGCCGGAGATCGATCTGCAGCATCGCCTCCCCCTGGCCCGCGATCGCATCGCGCAGCCCTGCGCTCAGCGCGTAGACCGCCCCGCCTTCCAACCCAAGCTCGGTCACCATCGCCTCACCCGGCACGATCCGGTCGCCGAACCGCAACGCGATGCGCTTCAACGGCTGCCCTGCGAACCGGCTGCGGAAATGATCGGACCAATCGGCCACAAATCCCATGTTGGCTGGCCGCCACGGCATGATCGGCACATCCGGCAGCAGCGCCGTCCAATGCCCGTCCGACCCCAGCCGCGGCCAGGAGGCACCGCCCAGCGCCAGCACCACGGCATGGGCGGCAAAGGTTGACGGTCCGTCCGGCCCCTGCATCCGCAGCGTGTGCGCCCCATCCCAGCCCAGCCAGCTCTGGCGCATCCGGAAGCTGACACCGCTCTCCCCCAGCCGCCGCAGCCACGCCCGCAGCAATGGCGAGGCCTTCATCGCCCGCGGAAACACCCGCCCGGAACTGCCGATGAACGTCTCCTGCCCCAGCCCCTCCGCCCAGGCCACCAGCGCCTCAGGCGGAAACGAAGCGATCGCCGCGGCCAGCATCGGGCTGCACGTGCCGTAGCGCGCGAGCAGCGCCGGCAGCGTCTCGCTATGGGTCAGGTTGAGCCCGCCGCGCCCGGCCATCAGGAACTTGCGGCCGGCCGAAGGCATCCGGTCAAACACGGTGACGGAGCCCAGCGCCGAGAGGATCTCGGCCGCCATCAGCCCCGCCGGTCCGGCGCCGATCACGGCGATCTGGGGGCGTGATTGGGTCACGCCCCCATCATCGCACGCCCTGTCGTCAGACCGCCAGCCCCTGCGCCTCGAGCCACGCCGCCCCGCGCTGAATCCCCGCGATGTCCTTCACCTCGATCACCAGCCGCGGATCGGAGGTGAGCTTGCCGAGCGCGCGGAACACCGCCGCCCAACGGATCGTGCCTTCGCCCGGCAGCCAATGCCGGTCGGCATAGCCATCGGCGTCCTGCACATGCACATGGGCAAGCATGTTGCCGGCCGCCGAGACATAATAATCCACCGGCGGCGCCCCCGTGGAGCCATGCGCATACTGGGCGTGCCCGGTATCGATCGACACCCGCAGCGCTTCACTGTTGAACGACTTCGCCAGCGCCACCCGCTCGGCCGGGTTCTTGTCCTCGATGTTCTCGATGACGAGCACCACGCCCTGGTCCTCCGCCCGCTTCACCACGGCGTCGAGCGTCTTGTGGGTGCGCTCGAACAGCGCCTCGCGCGCGCCGGCGGTGGCGTCGAGGTTGTTGGCATCCCAGGTGGTGAACGGCGAGTGCACCACCATCTGCGAGGCGCCCACGGCCCGGCACACATCGAGCCCCTGCATCAGCCGCCTGGTGACGACGGCGCGGATGTCCGGATCCATCGAGGCGATGGTGAAGCCCCAGAACGGCCCGTGAATGCCGCGCCGGCCGGTATGCCCGTCCAGCGCCTTCACGGCGGCCTCAGCGATCTGGGTCCAGTCGGATTCCAGGATTTCGGCGACATGAAAGGTCTGGATCTCCACATCGCGCTGCTTGTCGAGCAGCCAGTCACGATGCTGGGTCAGCGCCTCGACAGGCATGGCGGCGCCGATGACGGGCAGGGAATTGAGAAGGGGCATGCGTAGCTCCGATTGCGATCACCCGACTATCGCCATCCCCCAACGCGCTGCCAGCACAGGACTGTGACACTCTCGGCCCCGGGCCGCCCCCAAACGAACGAATGTTTTTTTTGCTTCTTTTTTTTACAAAAAAAAGAAGGTCTGCCTCTCACTCCCCATTCGGCTCGACCTGCGTCACCGTCTGCGTCTCACCGCCAAAGATTTCGCTCCAAACGGTGATCGTCATATCGCTGACCGGATCGTACACGTCTTCCCGCCGCATCGCCGGCATGCGGACCGGCAGCGGCCTCGGCAAGCCCTGCTCATCGCGCGCCGGCATCATGCTGACGCGAGTCCATCCGGTCAGTGCCATTTTGCGCTCTCCAGATCCCGGTTCCTTTGCACGCATAATTCACGCCGGCTCCACACCAGAATCACATCCGCGTTGGCGCGCGATCCGTCACTGCTTCGCCTGACATGCCCCAGAAACGTACAATCTCCGCCGCCGCCCACACCTTGCACGGTGCGATCACCGAAAGCGGTGAGAACAGCCGGTCGGCCGGCATGGCATGGCCCAGCCCGTCCACCGTCACCTGCTCCACCGCGACCCCCCCGTCCGCGCCGGACCATGACCGCCGATGCAGGCCAAACTGTGGCGCCGCGGCCACGCCTTGCCCGTGCAGAAGGTGCAGCCCGCACCATTGCGCGGCCAGCTCGAGGCCGTTGCCCGGCGCCACCACGCCATCGGCCATACCGTGCCAGATCTGCAGCCGCGGCCAGCGCCCTTGCCAGCCCTTCGGCGCCAGCGCGCGGGCCCGGGTGGTGAGCTCGGCCTGCGACAGGTCGCGCCCATGCCCGGCCATCCGCGTCATCGCCCCCACCACGCCGCTGGCGCATCCCGCCGGCAGCCCGGCCACGGTCGCACCCGCGGCGAAGCTCTCCGGATAGGAGGCCAGCACGCAGGCCGCCATCGCCGCCCCTGCGGACAGGCCGGTGACGAACACCCGCGCCGGATCGCCCTGATGCCGCGCCAACGCCCGCATCGCCATCGCATGGATCGAGGCGGCCTCGCCCAGATCGCGCCCGATATCCTCCGGCTGATACCAGTTGAAGCAGCGCTGGCTGTTGTTGTCGGCGCTCTGCCGCGGCATCAGCAGCAGGAAGCCGCTTTGCTCGGCCAGCGCCATCCACCCGGCCGCCTCCGCCAGCGCCTCCGGCTCCTGGCCGCAGCCATGCAGCAGCACAACCACCGGCGCCCCCGGCCGCAGCCCCTCTGGCCGGTACAGCCGCTCCTCCAAGGCCCCGGGATTGGGCATCTCCCCCAGATCCGGCGCGGACACCCGCACGGGCGGGGGCGCCTCGACCACATGCGGCATCGTCGCAAGTTGCGTCTGCAGCCGCAGCAGCCGCCGGCCGGACCGCCAGAGGGAGAGAAGCGAGCGGGCCATACGGGTCTTCCTGGGTGCGATGCAGCACCGGGGTGTGGCCCCGTCCGGGGATCAGATCAAGCGCCGCGCCTCGGCGATGGCCGCCATCACCCGCCCGGTGTCGCCCACCGCATGCGCGAGCAGCAGCACGAGCATGGCGTCGAGCCGACGCGAGCTGGCCTCGTCGAGCCCGGCATGGGCGGCCACCAACGCCGCGAACACCGCATCGGGATCATCGAGCCCCATCCGATCCGCCCCGCTCATGCCGCCATCGCCCGCCGCCGCGCCTCAGCCAGCGCTGCCGCATCAAACCGATCGAAATGCGCCGCCACATGCTGATCCGGCCGGATCAGCACCACATGCCCCGCCTCTGCGCCGAACCGCCGGGCCGCCAGACCCTCATGATCCCACAGCACCCCCGGCGCCGGCGTGGCCGACACCACAATGGCCCCCTCCGGCGCCGCCGCCGGATCGCCGAACGCCAGCACCGTGAAATCCCGCCCAAGCTCCGCCAGCAGCCACGTCGCCACCCCGTCCCGCAGCACGGGCGCATCCGGCACCGGTGTCCCCGGCGCCAGCCCCGAAGCACCGCCATCCGTGGACAGCGGGCTACCCGCAAGCACGCAAGGCCGCGACAGCCGCCCGGAATTGACGAAGCCGCGCGCAAACGCGTGCTCCCCCGCCAGCGCCAGCGCCGCATCCCGATAGGCCCGTGCCGCCGCCGTCTTGGGCGTGATGAAATCCGTGGCCCGCGTCGAATGCAGAATGTTCTCATCGGCCGCCGGAATCCGCTCGGCGTCATAGCTGTCCAGCAGCGCCTCCGGCGCCGCCCCCTGCAGCACCAAAGCCAGCTTCCAGCCCAGATTATCGGCGTCCTGCACCCCGCCATTGCCGCCGCGCGCCCCGAACGGGCTCACCTGATGCGCCGAATCCCCCACAAAGAAGATCCGCCCATGCCGAAACCGCTCCAGCCGACGACACCGGAACGTATAGACGCTCACCCATTCCAGTTCGAACGCCGCCTCCGGCCCCACCGTCGCATCGAGCATCGTCCGCACCCGCGCCCGCACCCGCTCCGGCTGCCGCTCGCTCTCAGGGTCGGCGTCCCATCCCAGCTGAAAATCGATCCGCCAGACATCATCCGGCTGCCGATGCAGCAGCACGGACTGCCCGGGATGAAACGGCGGATCAAACCAAAACCACCGCTCCGGCGGAAAATCCGCCCGCATCACCACATCGGCGATCAGAAACCGGTCCCGAAACACCTGCCCCGTGAACGGCAACGCCAGGCTCTCCCGCACAAAGCTCCGCGCCCCGTCACAGGCCAGCAGCCAGTCGGCGACAAGCCCCACCACCCCGAACGGCGTCTCCACCGCAAGCCGCACCCCCTCCGCGCCAGGCTCCACCAGGGTCACCCGATGCTTCCACCGCAGATCCACCAGCCCCGTCGCCAGACAGGCCTCCACCAGCCAGGCCTCGGCATAATATTGCTGCAGATTCACAAAGGCCGGATTCGCATGCCCCGGCTCCGGCAGCAGATCGAAGTGCCACACCTCGCGCGCGCCACGGAACACCCGCCCGGTGTTCCACTGCACGCCCTTCTCCCGCATCCGCCGGCCCAAACCCAGCCGATCGAAGATCTCCAGCGTCCGCTTGGCAAAGCAGATCGCCCGCGACCCCTCGCTGACCGTGTCGTCCTCGTCCAGCACCACCACCGCGATGCCGCGCTGCGCCAGATCCAGCGCCGCCGTCAGCCCCACCAACCCACCGCCCACCACGATCACAGGATGCCGCGCGCCGTCATCCACACTCGGCCGGGCCGCAAACCGCGGGGCGGAGAAGCCCATTACCGGCTGATTTCGCCGCTCTGGGCCGCGCCATGCTCCAGCGCCCGCCACATCTCCACATCGCGCTCCGCCGTCCAGATCCGCGGATGATCCAGCCCGCTCGCCTCGTCGAACGCGCGGCTCACATTGAACGGCATGCAGTGCTCAAAGATCACCCACTGCCCGAACCGCGGCCGCATCCGGTCCATCGCGTCCTTGTAAACATCATGCAGCGCCCATCCCCGCGCCACACCCTCGCGCGCAATCGCGAACAGCGTGGAGGTGAACGCCTCCGTCCCCGCCAGCGCCTCCTCCACCTCATCGGCATTGACCAGCGCCCGCCCGCGCCCCGGCACCATCTTCTCCGCGCCGAGCGCCCGCAGCCGCGCGATCACCCCCGGCCAATCGGCGAAATGCGCATCGCCGCAATAGGGCGTGGCCCCGAACTCCACCGTGTCACCGGCAAACAGCACGCGCTCCGCCGGCAGCCACACGATGGTATCCCCCGCCGTATGGCTGCGCCCGACATGGATGACCTGCACCTCCCGCGCGCCATGCCACAGCGACATCCGCCCATGAAAGCTCTGTGTCGGCCAGGTCAGCCCGGGAATCCCGTCCCGCCCACGGAACAGCCGCGGGAACCGGCCGATCTCGCTGTCCATATCCTGCTGCCCACGCTCGACGATCAGGTCCCGCGTCACATCCGAGGTGATCACACTGTGCGCCGGATACCCCGAAGCCCCCAGCACCCGCACCGCATGATAATGGCTCAGCACGATGGTATCGACGGTGCGGTCCGTGACGGTTGCGATCTTCGCCTGCACCTCTGCCGCCATCCGCGGCGTGGCCTGCGCATCGATCACCACCACGCCCCGCGGCCCCACGATCACGCCGGAATTCGGGTCGCCCTCGGCGGTATAGGCGTAGAGTCCCTCGCCCAGGGCATCGAACGACACCTGCTTTTCGGCCATATCATTCGTCGATGCGAAGCCGCTCATCAGCGTCTCTCCCGGAATCTCGTTGGAGGTCGATTAGTTTCAAATGAAATCAGCGTCAAGCGATGCGGCGGATTTCCTGCTCGAAGATTTCCTCCCCTACGAGCTTTCGGTCGCCGCCAACCGCATCTCCCGCCTGTTCGCCCGCCGCTACAGCGAGGCCTTTGGCCTGTCGATCGCGCAATGGCGTGTCCTGGCCGTGGTCGGCCGCCACCAGGCGCTCTCGCCGGGCCAGGTGGCCGATGCCACGGAAATGGACAAGGTGAAGGTCAGCCGCGCCGCCGCCAGCCTGGTCGAACGCGGGCTGCTGTCGCAGCAGACGGACCCGCAGGACGGCCGCGCCCGCGTGCTGCGCCTGACCGAAGCCGGCCGCGCGATCCACAGCAGCATCGTGCCGCTGGCGCGCGATCTCGAGGCGCAGATCGAAGCGCGGATGGCGCCCCAGGACTGGGCGGCGCTGCGGCCAGCGCTGCGGCGGCTGTCCATGGTGGTGGCCGAGCTCGAAGGTGAATAAGCAAGCAGTTCTTTTTTTGTAAAAAAAGAACCAAAA
>CAIYCW010000019.1 GCA_903924855.1 uncultured Rhodospirillales bacterium
AGGGGGTGCAGTGGAAGGTCTGGTTGCCGGCGAGGAAATCCAGGAACAGCGGGGACTGATTGAATTCCCACTTCTTCCTGCCCGGCTTGGCGCGGGAGAAGATGCCGCGGAACAGATCCTTGGTGGCCTTGCGGTTCAGGAAGTGCTGCTGGTCTGGCGCGCGTTCATAGGCATAGCCGGGCGAGACCGAGATGCCGTCGATGCCCATCTCCGTCACGTCGTCGAAGAAGCGGGCCATGCGCTCGGGGTCGGCGTTGTTGAACAGGGTGGCGTTGATGATGGTGCGGAAGCCGGCGGCCTTGGCTTTGGCGATCGCGGAGACGCAGCGGTCGTAGACGCCGTCCTGACAGACGGATTTGTCGTGGTCTTCGCGGTTGCCGCGATCGGAGAGGCCAAGAAGCGCGGCTTCCGCACCATCATCAACGCCACCCTGTTCAACAACGCCGATCCCGAGCGACAGGCCCGCTTCTTCGACGATGTGATGGACATGGGCGTGGACGGCATCTCCGTCTCCCCCGGCTACGCCTATGAGCGCGCGCCGGACCAGCAGCACTTCCTCAACCGCCAGGCCACCAAGGAGCTCTTCCGCGGCATCTTCTCGCGCAAGAAGCCCGGCAAGAAGAAGTGGCAGTTCAACCAGAGCTCGCTCTTCCTGGATTTCCTCGCCGGCAACCAGACCTATGAGTGCACACCCTGGGGCAACCCGACGCGCAACTATTTCGGTTGGCAGAAGCCCTGCTACCTGCTGGGCGAGGGCTATGTCAGCTCCTTCAAGGAGCTGATGGAAACCACCGAGTGGGACAAGTATGGCACCGGCAAATACGAAAAATGCGCCGACTGCATGGTTCATTGCGGCTACGAGGCGACCGCCGTCACCGAAGCCGTCACCAAGCCGTGGAAGATGCTGGCCGTTGAGATGTTCGGCATCAAGACGGAAGGCAAGATGGCGCCCGACCTGTCGCTCGCCAATCAGCGCCCGGCCGAATACGTCTTCTCCGCCCATGTCCAGAACGCCATGGCGAAGCTAAAGCACGCCCCCAAGGAAGCCGAGCTCGAAGACACGGCGGACTAAAGCCCGCTTCGCCCGCGCCGCGTCGCGTCCCAACGCGATGAGGCCGGGCAGCTGGAATGGGTTGCGCAGTATCGAAAGGGCGATCCGGGATGCCGCGATCGCCCCTTTCGCATCCAGCGCCGCAAGAGCCGCAGGCGGCAGATCGCGCTCCGCCGGATCACAGATCGCCCGCAGCACGGCAAACGGAATGCCATGCCGCTCCGCCACCCGCGCCACCGCCCCTGATTCCAGATCAACCGCGCCGCACAAGGTCGCCTGCGCCAACGCCTGCTTGTCCGCAGCCGTCACCACAATCTCGCTCTCGGCACACAGCATGCCGCCAAAGAACCCACCCAACCGGTCAGACAGCGCCTGGCTGGTGGCGCGAATCCGCCCCGCCTCCACCACCGCGATCGGCACGATGATCGCCCCCGGCCGAAATTCCGGATCAAGCCCGCCGGCCAGCCCAAAGCTGATCAGCGCCGTGGCCCCCTCCGCCACCAAAGCCTCCGCCGCCAGCTCCGCCCCCCAGGGCGTCCCACCGCCGGCCCGCACCAACCCGCCCAAAGGGGCCGCGATGCGCGCCTCAGCCGCAAGCCCGGTCACGATCCCGTAGGGCGGAAAAGGCGAAGCCGTCATCCGCCATCCCCCCGCCCCATGAAGCCCGACCCGCGAACCCGCCGCGCCCCGCAACCCGCACTCAAAACCCCACCGCCACCCGCAAATCATTGCTGGCCCGCAAATTCCTGAACCGCGCCATCGCCAGCAACGGAAAGAACAGCTTGTAGCCGTGATAGCGCAGATAGAACACGCGCGGGAAACCCACCGCCGTGTAGGGTTCCTCATCCCAGGTCCCATCCGGCTTCTGGCTCGCCTGCAGATAGGCCACGCCGCGCGCCACCGCCGGATGATTGCCCTCACCCGCCGCCATCAGCCCCAGCAGCGCCCACGCCGTCTGCGACGGGTTGGACTGCACATACCGCCCGCGCGGCGCATCGGCGTAGCTTTCGTTGTCCTCGCCCCAGCCGCCATCCTCGCGCTGCGTCTCCAGCAGGAACCCCGCCCCACGCTTGATCGCCGGATCGGAATGGGGCAGCCCCGCCGCGTTCAACGCGCACAGCACCGACCAGGTGCCATAGATGTAGTTGGTGCCCCAACGCCCGAACCAGCTGCCATCGGTCAGCTGATCACGCCGCAGCCACTCGATCCCGCGCGCCATCACCGGCTCGGAGCGTGTGTGGCCCAGCTGCGCCAGGAAAGAGATGCAGCGCGCCGTCACATCCGCGGTCGACGGGTCCAGCAACGCCCCGTGATCGGCAAACGGGATATGGTTCAGATAGCTCTTGTTGTTCTCCGCATCGAAGGCGCCCCAGCCGCCATCGCGGCTCTGCATGCCGATGATCCAGGTCTCGGCGCGCTCGATCGCATCGGCATGGCGCACCGGATCCTCCCGGTGCAGCAGCATGCCCACCACCGCCGTGTCATCCACATCCGGGTAATGCGGGTTCTCATACTGAAACGCCCAGCCACCCGGCGCCAGGCCGGGCCGCTGCCGCGCCCAATCCCCCACCACATCCAGAATCTGCTTGGAGCGCAGCCAGTCATTGGCCGCCCGCACCGCATCGCTGGCCTGGCCCTCCGCCTCCGCCAGCGCATGGCCGGCAAGCCCCGTGTCCCAAACCGGCGACAGGCAGGGCTGGCAATAGGCCCGCTCCTCCTCGATCACCAGCAGCTTGTGCAGCGATTTCCAGGCAATCGCCGCATCCGGATGATCGGGCGGATAGCCCAGCACGTCGAACATCATCACGCTGTTCGCCATCGCCGGGTAGATCGCCCCCAACCCATCCTCACCGTTCAGCCGCTCGGTGACGAACTCCACCGCCTTGCGGATCGAGATCTCCCGCAACCGCTTGGGAAACAGCTGCTCGGCGCGAAACAGCACCCGGTCGATGGTGCCGAACATATGGCCCCACACCGAGCGATACGGCCCGCGGATCCAGTCCTTGATCTCCTCAGGCGGCGTGCGGAACAGCTCCTGCACACGCACTCCCAGCGGATTGCGCGCCCGCGGCTTCTTCGCCATCAGCACCAGCAGCGGCGTGGTCACGGTGCGCGACCAATAGCTGATCTTGTCCAGATGGAACGGAAACCAGCGCGGCAGCAGCATGATCTCAACCGGCATCACCGGCACACCGCGCCACGGAATCTCGCCATACAGCGCCAGCTGAATGCGGGTGAACACATTGGTCCGCTCCGCCCCGCCCGCCGCCAGAATCTTCTCCCGCGCCCGCACCATATGCGGCGCGTTGATATCCTCGCCCATGATCTTCAGCGCGAAATACGCCTTCACGCTGCACGAGATCTCGAACTTGCCGGCATAGAACAGCGGCCAGCCGCCATCCGGGCACTGAATCTCGCGCAGATAGGCGGCAATCTTGCGCTCCAGCGCCGGATCGCGCCGATCCAGGAAATGCTGCAACAGCACGAATTCCGCGGGGATGGTGGCATCCGCCTCCAGCGGAAACACCCAATGCCCATCGCCCGCCTGCAGGCGCTTCAGGGCGCCGCCGGCGTTGTCGATCGCGGTCTCAAGCGTGTGGGGCTGCGTGATGGCGTTCATCCGAGGTCCAGAAGCAAGGGTCGCGTCAAGGGTCAGTTTTGGGCCAGCAGGTTTTGTGCCGCGGCGCGCCCGGAGCGGATGGCACCTTCGATCGTCGAGGGCAAGCCCGTCGCGGTCCAGTCGCCGGCCATGGAAAGGCCTGCGATGCCGATGAATGGCAAGGATCGCGCGGCCGCACCAGTGGCGGTTGCCGCAAAGGTGGCGCGTTTCTCACGCAAAACCCGCACCGGCGGCATCGGCGCCACAACGCCGCGCACCGTTTCGATGTCTGCCCAGACCCGCTCCGCGATGGTCTCGTTGGACACCTCCGCCAGCCGGTTCGCCGCCGAGATGGTGACCGACAGAATGCCCGGCTTGGCAAACAGCCACTCCGCCGTGCCACCCACCAGCCCCACAAACCCCGGCACACCGCCCCCCAGATCAGGCAGCTCATCCTCGGCACCGATGCGAAAATGCAGATTCACAATCGCCTCGAATTCCGCGGGTGCCGCAAGCCCCGGCAGCAGATCGCTCGCCACCGGCGCCGGCAGCGCCACCACCAGCGCCTCATCCGCCCCGATCTCAACACGGCCATCGGGCAGAGTGAGGCCACAGACCCGCCCATCGGCAATCTCGATGGCCGAAACCCGGCACCCCGTCCGCAGCCTTGTCCCCCGCGCCGCAAGCCAGGCCAGCGCCGGATCAACCAGCGATTCCGACATGCCCTCACGCGGCCATAACGGCACACAGGCCGAGCCCCCCTGCATCAGCGAGCCCTCCAGCACCGCCCAGAGCAGCGAGGCGGACGCCGTCTCGCACGGCGTGTTCAGCGCCGAGACCGCAAGCGGCTCGATCAGCTTGCGATACAGCTCCGTGCCGCCCACCGCCTCCGCCACCGTCATGCCAGGCGGTACCTTCTGCAGCCGCCGCAGCGCCAGATAGTCCAGCAGCCGCGTGCCCGGAATCCGCCGCGTCAGGATCCACCACGGAATCCGCCCGCGCCCAGGCGCCACCGTCCAGCGCTCGCCACGTCCCACATCCATGAACGCAAACACCGCCCGCCCCGGCCCGGTCAGCGTCTCGCGCGCCCCCACGGTCGCCAGATAATCCATCGTCGCGTCATTGCCGGACAGCAGCAGGTGATTGCCGTTGTCGATCCGCGCGCCAAGCGCCTTGTCGAAATAGGACCGGCACCGCCCGCCCGCCGCCGGCCCCGCCTCATACAGCGTGGCCGGAACGCCCGCCCGCGCCAGCGTCACCGCCGCTGACAGCCCAGCCAGGCCGGCCCCTGCAATATGCACATGCCTGATCCGGGCGCTCATCGCCGGTCCTTCACATCCGTCATTGCGAGCGCAGCGAAGCAATCCATCGAACCGCAGCCAGGGGCTCAAGGGATTGCGCCGCTGCGCTCGCAATGACGCGTGGTAACGGGATCGGGCGGAACACGGCAGTCATCCGATCAAAGCCATGCGTGGCGCACAACAATCCACAGCTTGCGCCATTTCGGCACGCGCACCTTCTGCGCCAGCCGCGTCCAGCCGCGCGCCTCCAACGCGGCCAGAATGGCGGCATAGCTCGCCCCCATCACCCGCGCGGGCTTCATCGCCGCAGGGTCGCACAGCGCCATCGACGCCCGTGCCGCCGCGAAATGCCAATGCGCATCCGCCGCCAGCCGCGCGCACACGCGCGCCAGGCCCGGATGCGCCAGCGCCGCATGCGGGTCCAGCGGAACCCCTTCTTCCAGCAGATACTCACGCGGCAGATACAGCCGGTCCCGCCCGGCATCCTCATGCACGTCGCGTAGGATGTTGGTCAGCTGCAAGGCGCGGCCCAGCGACCACGCCACCTTGTCCGCCTGCTCAGACGCATCGCCGAACGCCCGCACCGAAAGCCGGCCCACCGCCGCTGCCACCCGATCGCAGTATAAATCCAGCGTCGCCAGATCAGGCGCCACGATCACCGTCTCCGCATCCATCTGCATGCCGTCGATCACAGCCGCGAAATCCTGCTCGCGCAGATGATAGGTGGCGATCGCCCGCCCCAGCACGCGCTCGATCGGCCCCTCCGGCTCCGCCCCCTGAAACAGAGCCGCAATCCGCGCCCGCCACTGGTTCAACCGCGGCAGAATCGTCTCGAACGGCGCCGGATCATCGGCGATGTCATCCACCAGCCGGCAGAACGCATAGATCGCATACATCGCCATCCGCCGATCCGGCGGCAGGATGCGCATGCCGCGATAAAAGCTGGTGCCGGCATTGCGCACCACCGTCTCCACCGCATCCAGATCGGCCTGCGCGGCCCCCAGCGCCGTGCTCATGGCGCATACCGCAGAGCAGCCACGATGCTGAACACCGCATCCAGCCTCGAAAGCTTCACCCGTGTCGCCAACGGATCCCCCCGGCGCAGCCGCGCCGTCAGCCGTCGCGCCAGATTGCCGATGATCGCCGTCTCGATCCGCAACCGGCGATCCTTCACAAAGCGCGGCAACGCGGCGCCGCGCGCATTCAGCTCATCGCAATGATCCAGCAGCAGCCCGAACACACGCCGCAACCCCGGCGTCTCGGCCGGCTGCATCACATCCGAAACCGCGCACCCGTTCGCCCCAAGCATGTCCTGCGGCAGATAGCACCGATCCAGTGCGCGCAGATCCTTCTGGCAATCCTGCAGATGGTTCAGCACCTGCAACGTCGTGCATAGCGCGTCCGAGGCAGGCCACGCGGCGCGATCCTCGCCATGCAGATCCAGCACATGCCGCCCCACCGGCATCGCCGAATAGCGGCAATAATCATACAGATCATCCCAGCTCTCGGTGCGCGGCTTCACCGCATCCCGCCGGAATGCCACCAGCAGCTCGCAGGCATGATCCGCCACAACCCCGGTCTCAGCCAGGCTCGCCCGCAGCCCCAGCGCACTGGGCGACCCCCGGTCGCTGCGCCCCAGCAGCACCGCCTCCATCACATCCAGCCGCGCCACCTTGTCGCCGGCCTCCAGCACGTCACTGTCCGAGATGTCATCTGCATTGCGGGCAAAGCTGTAGAACGCATGCACATGCGGCCGCACCCGCGGGTTGACGATCGCCCCCACCGGGAAATTCTCGTCGCCCCGATCCTTGCCGGACCAGCTTTCGACATTGTCCAGCTCCAGCACAGCGCTCACGCCCCGCCCTCCGTATAGGCCCGGTCTTTCCACACCACGCCGGCCCCTCGGTAGTGATTGACCGCCGACCCAATGGTCGCCGCCATGTAGAACAGCGCGATGCCGGGCAACAATGGGGCCCAGATCAGATTCAACCCGAAACGACGCAGCGTCGGCACAAAGGACGCTGCCATAATTGCCCAGGCCGCCAGCCCCAACACCGACCCCGAAATCGCCGACACCGGCGGCACCACAAACACCAGCGCCATCCCAAGCGTGGACGCCGCCAGCAGCACCGGTGAGAATTTCAGCTGCACATAGGCCGAGCGCGCCACCATCTTCCACACATCCCGCCAGGACGGATAAGCCCGGATCGAGCGCGCCAGCATCGAATGCCCCAGCCAGATCCGCCCGCCCGCCTTCACCTTGGCGGCCAGCGCGCAATCATCGATCAACTCGCCCTTGATCGCCTCGATGCCGCCGATCCGCGCCAGCGCCGCCCGGCGGATCAGCACCGTGCCCCCCGCCGCCCCCGCCGTGGCCCGCAGCCCGTCATTCACCCAGGCAAACGGGTAGAGCAGGGCAAAGAAATACACGAAGGCCGGAATCAACGCCCGCTCCGCCCAGTCCTCGCAGCGCAGCGCCACCATCTCGCTCACCATCTCCACGCCCGAGCTCTCAAGCTTCGCCACCAGCGTCGCCAGATGGCGCGGATCATGGGTGATGTCGGCATCCGTCAGCAGCACCAGCTCGGAGCTGCTCTCCGTCACACCCTGATGCACCGCCCACAGCTTGCCCGCCCAGCCGCGCGGCCGCGCCCGGCCAGTGATCACCGTCAGCCGCTCCGCCCCGGGCAAGGCGCGCGCAATATCCCCGGTGCCATCGGTCGAGTTGTCATCCACCAGCACCACGCGAAACGCGCCCGGGTAGTCCTGCGCCAGCAGCGAGGAGATACTGGCCGCAATGGCCTCCGCCTCATCGCGCGCCGGCACCACCACCGTCACATCCGGCGCCACGCGCGGTGTCGCCGGCTGCAATATCGGCCCCTTCTGCCAGAACCGGCCATGCAACAGCCCCAGATACAGCCAGGCCAGCAGCGCCATCAGGCTCATCTGCCTTGCTCCCGAAACCAGGAAACCGCATCCGCCACCGCCTCACGCGCCGGCCGGGGCGCAAAGCCCAGCTCGCGTGCGGCCTTTTCGTGCGAGAAGAACATCGTCTTCTTCGCCATCCGCAGATGATCGCGCGTGACCTTTGGCTCCACCCCAAACCGCGCCAGCGCCTCGCACACCAGCGCCACCGGCCACAGCATCCAGTTGGCAAGCTTCACCCGGCCTTGGCTGCGCCCGGTCACGCCATCGATCAGCTCCAGCAGCTGCTTCATGCCCAGATTCTCACTGGCCAGAATATAGCGCTCGCCAATCCGCCCGCGCTCCAGCGCCAGAAAATGCCCCTCCGCCACATCGTCCACATGCACGATGTTCAAACCCGTCTCCAGATAGGCCGGCATGCGTAGCCCCGCCGCATCGGCGATCATCTGCCCGGTCGGCGTCGGCTTGATATCCCGCTTCCCCACCGGGGCGGACGGGTTGACGATCACCGCAGGCAACCCCTCCTCCCGCACCAGCCGTAGCACCGCCTGCTCCGCGCGGTATTTCGATTTCTTGTAGATGCCGACGATCGCCGCTTCCGAAACCGGCGTGTCCTCCACCGCGGGGGAGCCATCTTTGGTCAGCCCCAGCGCCGCCACCGAGCTGCAATAGACGATGCGCGCAACGCCTGCCGCCTGCGCCGCCCGCATCAGCGCCACCGTGCCCTCCACATTGGCGCGCAGCATCGCCTCCGGATCAGGCACCCAGATCCGGTAATCGGCCGCCACATGCATCACCACATCGCAGCCCGCAACCGCGCGCGAAAGCGAGGCCGCATCGGTCAGATCCCCGATCGCCGCCTCATAGTCGAGCCCCGCCAGATTGCTGCGATCCGAGCTTGCCCGCAGCAGCACGCGCAGGAGGTAGCCGCGCGCGATCGCCGCCCGCGCCACGGCGGAGCCGACAAACCCGGTGGCCCCGGTGACCAGAATTCTCTGCTGCGACACGCAAGCCCCCACGCCATCCGGCCCCGGCTATAGCCGGTCTGGCGCCGCGGCTAAAGCCCAGGCGCCCTGGCGCCCGCCCCGGAATGGCGCCGCAGAAACGCCACCACATCCTCCAGCACGCTGGAGCGGCCCTGAAACACCGGTGCGAACGCCGTCACGATCCCGATATGGCCAAGATCCGGATAGGTCAGCAATTCCGCATCGCCCCCTGCCGCCCGCACCTTGCGCTCCATCGCGATCGAATTGCGCGGATAGACGATGTCATCCACCCCGCCATGCAGCAGCAACAGCGGCGGCGCCGGATTGGCCGCGAAATGCCCCGGCTGCGTCAGCTCCGGATCAGCCACGTGCCCAAAGGCCGCAATCACATCAGCATCGTCAAACGGCAGAAAATCCGCAGGCGCCGCCAACGCCACCACCCCCGCCAGATCGCGGGACGCAACACCGAACGCCGCCAGATACTGCGGATCAAACCCCAGCATCAGCACGTCATAGGCGCCCGCCGAGTGGCCGATCAGAAACACCC
This sequence comes from uncultured Rhodospirillales bacterium, assembly GCA_903924855.1. Classification (GTDB taxonomy): domain Bacteria; phylum Pseudomonadota; class Alphaproteobacteria; order Acetobacterales; family Acetobacteraceae; genus CAIQQQ01. The sequence continues at coordinate 9,410 of CAIYCW010000019.1, forward strand.
GTCCGGGATCAGCCCCCCACGCCGCCGCATGGTCGCGGGCGAACGCCACAGCCTTGGCATTGTCCTGCAGAAACGCCGGAAACCGCACGGATGGCACTTTCCGGTAATCCGGCACCGCCACCACAAAGCCGCGCCGTGCCAGCGGGGCCGCCACGAACCGGTAATCGTTCTTCGACCCGCTGCGCCAGGACCCGCCATAGATGAACACCACCAGCGGCAGCTTTTCACCGGCCCCCGCCGGTCGATACACATCCATCCCGCCATCCGCCCCCGGCGCATAGGCGATGTCGTGCTGCACCGAGACGCCATCGAGCGATACGGTCGCGTTCAGCGCATCCACCGGCGCACAGCTCGGCAGGATCGTGGAAGCCAGCAGCAGGGCCGCGGCGCGAAGATAGTTTGCCATACCCTCCGCTACGTCAGGTCGAAGCCTGCGGATGCAAGCGTTCACCATGCTCAAGCCAGACATGCCGTCCCATCCGCCAGCGCGCTACACGCTGCGCAAACCCCTCATGATGCGCTTCCCAGGTCTCCGGGCTGTAGCTGGCATTGCCCTGCTGATGCCCCGCCAGCGCCTCCTCGATCACCCGGCCATCCATCGTCTCGCCACCGGGCAGTCCCAGCAGCGCCAGAATGCTGGGCGCGATATCCACCAGCCCCGCCGGCCGCTGCGACACGCCAGGCTGAATGGCCGACCCCGCCATCATCAGCACGGTGGACAGTTCCGCCCGGTTCAACCCGCCATGCGACCCGCCCCCCACCTTGAGCGGCACCGCATTGTCCATCGTCACCAGCCCCGGCAGCCCGGTGCTGCCCGCCGCATCGCTTGAGCGCATCGTGTAGAGAATGCGCGCCGTGCGCGGATGATCGATCTCCGCCGCCTCCAGCGGCAGCGCCCCCGGCGGCGGATTGGCCGCCAGCACCGTCTCGATCCAATCCTGCTGCATCAGCCAGGTGGCGATATCCGCCAACCGCTCCGGCGTCGCATCTGGGGCGGACAGCCCCGCCGAGGCGCCGCCCGTGCTGCGCACGCCCTGGAACAGCGAACTGCGCGCGAACGCCGCCGAGACCGTGTAATGCCGCTCGATCGCCACATGCCCGTGGTCGGACGCGACGATGATCTGCAGCCTGTCGCGCTGCGGACCCGCCTGCCACTCATCCACAATCCGCCCGAACGCCGCATCCACATGCTTCAGCGCATGGCGCTGGGCGGCCGAATCCAGCCCCTGGTAATGGGAGGACGTGTCCGGCTCGCACAGCCACAGCACGCTGGCCGCGGGCGGGTTGGGCAGCTGCGTGCGCCGCCACGCCTCGGCAATCCACACCGCCCGCGCGGTCGGCTCGGATGGCGGCGGATCAAGCCGCGCCAGCACGCTCTGCCCCGCGATCGAGCACCATTGCGGCCCGTGCGCGCTCACCACCACCTGGCCCAGCCGATCGGCGCGCGGCGCCAGCAGAAAGGTCTGCCCGGTGGTGCCGCTGCTGAACACCGCGAAATCATGCCCAAGCGCGCCCAGCCGGTCCGAAAGGCCCGGCTCCTGCAGCACCGCCGCCCCCAGCGCCTGCTCCAGATCCCGCAGCGCCTCGCCATCACCGGTGTCCACCGTGCGGGTCGGATCAAGCGGATGGATCATCTTGTTCGCCACCAGCCCGTGGCGCTGCGGATGGCAGCCGGTCGCCACCGCCGAGGTGCACACCCGCGTCTCGGACGGAAACACCGACCGCGCCCGCGCCATCCGATGCCCCATCGCCGCAAAGCGCAGCAGGTTCGGCGTGGTCTCGGCGCTGATCGCGTCAGGCCGCAGACCGTCAAAGACCACCAGAAGTACGCTGTTCATGCCAATCCACCTGTCCGCCGCGCCCAGATCGGCACAGCCAGCGCGGCGATACCCCCATTTGGCAACGCCGTTGTTGCGAATCTGTGAAGTTAGCATGACACGCGCCGGTTTTTCGACCGGCAGCCCACAGCCCAATCGCGCAGACGCCTTCCGGCGCGGCCCCGCGCGCTGCTAGACAGAACGCGTGACACAGACCGACCCCAGCGCCCCATGAGCGGTCTCACCCTGCCTGTCCTGGTGACGGTGATGGCGGGGCTGCTCGCCCTGGTGCCGGTCTCGGCGGCAATCGGCCCGCGACTCGCCCTGATCGGCACCGCCATCCTGGCAGCGCTCGGCACAGCAACCATTCTGGTCCATCTGCTGGCTGGCGCGCCCCCCACCACACTCACCCTTCCCGTGGGCCTCGCCGGCCAATCCACCATCCTGGCGCTGGACGGGTTGTCCGCCCTGTTCACCCTGATCGTGCTGGCTGTCGCCGCCATGGCAGCCCTCGCCGCCTGCGACGATGCGCATCCCTGGCCCACCGCCCCGGCACTCCCCGGCTTTGCCGCCGGCATGCTGCTCTGCCTGCTGGCGTCGGACGCCTTCGCCCTGGTCGCCGGGTTTGAGCTGATGTCGGTCGCCTCCTTCGTGCTGGTGGCAACCCACCACACCGAGGAAGGCGTGCAATCCGCCGCCCGGCTCTATGCCGGCATGGCGGCCCTCTCCGGCCTCTGTCTGATCGCGGCCCTGGCCCTGCTCGCCCCCAACGGCGCCAGCTTCGCCGCCATGCGCACCGGCGGCGTCGAGCCCTGGCGCGCCACGCTGGTGCTGGCCCTGGCCCTGCTTGGCCCCGGCGCCAAGGCGGGCCTCGTGCCGCTGCATGTCTGGCTGCCCCCGGCCCACGCCGCAGCGCCCGCCCCGGTCTCCGCGCTGATGTCGGCGGCGATGACCAAGGTCGCCCTCTACGTGCTGATCCGCCTGGTGTTCGATCTGGCTGGGTCCGGCAACCCGCTCTGGTGGGGCCTGCCGCTGATCGCGCTCGGCATCGCCGGCGCCGTGCTCGGCGCGCTGCGCGCCAACATGGAGATGGACATCAAAACCATCCTCGCCTGCTCCACCGTGGAGAATATCGGGCTGATCACGCTGGGCCTCGGCCTGGCACTGGCCGCCCGCGGCGCCGATCTTGCGCCCCTGGCCCGGCTCGCCGCGGGTGCGGCGCTGCTGCACAGCCTGGCCCATGCCGGCTTCAAATCCCTGCTCTTCCTGGGGGCCGGCGCCGTGCTGCACCAGGCCGGCTCCCGCGCCTTGGCAAAGCTCGGCGGGCTCGCCAAAGCCATGCCCATCACGGTCGCCTGCCTGCTCCTCGCCGCCGCCTCCCTGGCAGGCCTGCCGCCTTCAGCCGGCTTTGCCGGGGAATGGCTGCTGTTCCAATCGGTGATCGGCGCCGTGCGCCTCGGCGGCATCGGTCTGCAGGTGATGGCCTGCGTGGTGGCCGCCATGCTGGCCCTGGCCACAGCCCTTGCCGCCTCGGCCGCCCTGCGCCTGGCAGGTGTTGCGCTGCTCGGCCGCCCCCGCAGCGCCGCCGCCGCCGCCGCAACCGACCCGGGCCCCGCTCTGCGCTGGGCCATGCTGCTGCCCGCCCTCGCCGTCACGCTGATCGGCCTTGCCCCCGGCCTCGTGCTGGCCCTGGCGCAGCCGGCACTTGCGGTGATGCTGCGCACCGCCCCGGATGACACGCTCTCCATCCTGGCGCTGCAGGCAGGCGATCACGCCCAGCTCTACGCGCCCTTACTGATTGCGGCCCTGCTCGCCGCCTTTCTGGTTCTCATCACCCAGCTGCTGCGCCGCCACGCCGTGCAGGGCGCACGCGGCGGCCCGCTCTGGGATTGCGGCTATGGCGACCCCCCGGCCTGGCAGCCCTTCGGCGACCCCGCCGCCCAGTATGGCGGTGCCAGCTTCGCCCAACCGTTGCGCCGCGTGCTCGGCCCGCTGCTGCTCGACCTGCGCGAGACCATCCACACCCCACCGCCTGGCGACATTTCCGTCGCCCGGCTGCACACCGCCATCAGCGACCCCGCCCAGCGCCTGGTGTTCACCCCGCTCGGCCAGTGGCGCGAAGCCATCTCCCGCCTCGCCGATCGCCTGCATTTCCTCACCGTGCGCCAGATCCTGACCATGATGGGCGCGCTGCTCGCCTTGTTGCTGGCCTATATCGCCGCGATGGAACAGCTGTGAGCGCCCTGCTCGCCCTGGCCGCCCTGCTGCTGCATCTGGCGCTGATGCTGGCCAGCGCGCCGCTGCTGCTCGGCGTGGTGCGCAGTGCCAAGGCCCGCATGGTGGGCCGCCAGGGCCCGCCCCTGCTGCAGCCCTGGCGCGACCTGCTGCGCCTGCTGCACAAACAGCCCGTCGTGGCGGACAGTGTCAGCCTCGTCTTCCGCGCCGCCCCCGCCTTGTGCTGCGCCGCCATGCTTGCCGCCATCACCCTGGTGCCCAGCTTCACCCTCGGCATGGCCACCGCCCAGGCCTCCGACCTGCTGGTGCTGGCAGGCCTGCTGGCACTCGGCCGCGCCGCCCTTGTGCTCGCTGGCATGGACACCGGCACCGCCTTCGGCGGCATCGGCGCCAGCCGCGAGATGCTGTTCGCCGTCTTCGCCGAACCCGCCTTGCTGCTGGTGGTCTTCACCCTCGCCCTGATGACCGGCACCACCAATCTGGACGCCGTGATCACCACCATCGCCTCAGGCCAGCTCGGCCTGCGCATCTCGATGGCTTTGGCCCTGGTCTCGCTCGCCATCGTGGCACTGGCCGAATGCGGCCGCGTGCCGGTGGACAACCCGGCCACCCATCTCGAACTCACCATGGTGCACGAGGCGATGGTGCTGGAATATTCCGGCCGCCATCTGGCACTGATCGAGGCCGCCGCCTGCCTGCGCCTGCTGATCTGGTTCAGCCTGCTGGCCGGCATCTTCGCCCCCTTCGGCATCGCCCCCAAGGCAGATGGCCAGGGCCCGATCCTGCTGCTGCTCTGGGCCGCGGGCGCCGCCATCTGGGCGGTCAAGATGCTGGTGCTCGCCCTGGGCCTGGCCGCCTTCGAGACCAGCCGCGCCAAGCTGCGCGTCTTCCGCGTGCCGGAACTGCTCGGCATGGCGCTGCTGTTGGGCCTGCTCGCCGCCATCCTGCTCTTTGTCAGCCAGGGCTTCGCGCATGGCTTCGGTGGAGACGGCGCATGACCCAGCTCGTCTACGGCACGCTCGGCTACGACGCCGCCCACATGCTTGGCGGCCTCATGCTGCTGCTCTCCTTCACCCTGCTCTCCCAGCGGCGCATGACCGCGCTGATCGACATCTACGCCCTGCAGGCCACCTGCCTGGCGCTCGCCGCCTTCTGGCAGGGCCATGTCCAATCCGCCCCCGCCCTCTACCTCACCGGCGCCATCGCCTTCGCCGCCAAGGCCGTGCTGATCCCCGCCGCCCTGCGCCGCCTGATGCTGCGCCTGCAACTGACCGAGACGATGGAGCCCGCCTTGGGCATCTTCGCCTCCATGGCGCTCGGCGTGGGCCTCGTCGTGCTCTCCATCATGGTCGTGCTGCCGGTCACCATGCAGTCCCAGGCGCTGACCCGCGAAGACCTCGCTTTGGCCCTCTCCGTCGTGCTGCTCGGCCTGCTGATGATGATCTCCCGCCGCTCCGCCTTCGCCCAGGTGATCGGCTTCATGTCGTTGGAAAACGGCCTGATCCTCGCCGCCATCGGCGTCGCCGGCATGCCTCTGGTGGTGGAGCTGTCGCTCGCCGTGCTGATCCTGGTCGCCTTCGTCGTCTTCGGCGCCTTCCTGCGCCGGATGGACCGCCAGTTCCACAGCCTGGACACCACCAATCTCGACCGGGTCGGAGGCCAGCACCGATGACCGGCCTGCCCAACTGGATCGACCCGGTGGCCCTGGTGCCAGGCTTCCCTCTGCTCGGCGCCCTGCTCGCCGCCATGCTGCGCGACCCGCGCCTGGGCGCGGGCATCACCATCCTGTCAGCCGGCCTCGGCCTCGCCGCAAGCCTCGCCTTGCCGTTCGAAATGGGCAGCAGCACCTTCCTGCTGGTCGACCCGCTCTCCGCCCATGTCACCATCCTCACAGCCTTCGTGGGCTTCACCAGCGCGCTCTACAGCCTGGGCGACATCAGCCGGGAGCTCGCCGCCGGCCGGCTGGACGGCCCCAGGGTGCAGACCTACCACGCCCTGTTCCAAAGCTTCCTTGGCTTCATGCTGCTCGCCCTGCTGTCGAACAATCTGGGTGTCGCCTGGGTCTCGCTGGAGGCCGCCACCATCTCCGCTGTGCTGGTGGTGGGCCTGCCCCGCACGCCGGAGGCGATCGAGGCGAGCTGGAAATTCTTCCTCATCTGCGGCGTCGGCATCGCGCTCGCCTTCTTCGGCACCGTGGTCCTCTACCTCGCAGCCCTGCCCGCCACCGGCCCCGGCTATGCCGGCATGAGCTGGACCGGGCTTGCCACCGCAGCCCCGCACAGCCGTGGCGCCCTGCTCAACCTCGCCTTCGTCTTCCTGCTGGTCGGCTACGGCACCAAGGCCGGCCTCGCCCCCCTGCACAGCTGGATGCCGGACGCCCATGCCGAAGGCCCCACCCCGGTCTCCGCCGTGCTGTCCGGCTCGGTGCTGAACGTGGCTCTTGTTCTCATTCTCCGCCTGCGCGGTCTCATGGCCCAGAATGCGGAGGCGGTGAACCCAGGCCCCCCCATCCTCGCCCTCGGCCTGCTCTCCGTGCTGCTCGCAGCCTTCAGCCTCTGGGGCAGGCGCGATGTGAAGCGCTTCTTCGCCTTCTCCAGCATCGAGCAATCCGGCCTCGCCGCGTTCGCCGTAGGCCTCGGCGGCACCGGCGCCATCTTCGCGGGCCTGCTGCACATGACGGTGCACACACTCGCCAAATCCGCCGTCTTCCAGGCCGTCGGCCGCGCCGCCCAGCGCAAGGGCAGCCAGAGCTTCACCGGCATCACCGGCCTCCTCGCCTCGGACCGCGCTTTGGGCCTCACCCTGGCCGCCGGCATCATCGCCATCGCGGGCCTGCCGCCATTCGGCCTCTTCGCAAGCGAGGTGCTGATCCTGAGCGAGACGATGCGCGCCGCCCCCGCCCTCGTGCCCCTGCTCATCCTGGGCCTGCTGGTCAGCGCCTGGAAGCTGATCGCAAGGCTGATCACCCTCTGCCTGGGCGATCCCACGGCAGGGCAGGGGCCGCCCGCCACCCGCCTGGCCTTGCTTCCCGCCTGGCTGCACCTTGCGATCGTGGCCATCCTCGGCTTTGCCATGCCCGGTGCGATCGCCGCCTGGCTGCTGCAGGCGGCCAAGGTGGTCACGCCATGACGGTCCGCGCCCTCCTGCAGGCAGCGCCCGCCTTGCCCTGCCACCCGGTGCCACGCCGCCTGCTCTCCGGCGCCGCCTGGGCCGAATTCGCAGCCGCCCTCGCAACCGACCCCTCGCTCGATCTGCGCGCCCTCTGGGCCGATCCCACCCATGTCCACGCGCTGCTGGTCGATCCCGCCGATGGCAGCCTGCATCTCGCCTCGGTCGCCGTCGAAAGCGGCCTCTACACCGCCCTCTCCCCCGCCCGCCCCGCCGCCGCCTGGTTCGAACGCATGATCCGCGACCTCTGGGGCCACACCGCTGCCGATGGCCTCGATCTGCGCCCCTGGCTCGACCACGGCGCCTGGACCGCCTCCCCCCCGCTCGCCGCCCGCCCCTCGCCCAACGTGGCCGCGCCGGACCTCAAGGAATTCCTCCCCGTCGAAGGGGCGGATCTGCACCGCATCCTGGTCGGCCCCGTCCATGCCGGCATCATCGAGCCCGGCCATTTCCACTTCACCTGCGACGGCGAAACCGTGGTCCGCCTCGAAATCCGCCTCGGCTATCTGCACAAGGGAACATTGGGCCTGCTGCGCGGCAAATCCCCCCGCACCGCCGCCCGCTTCGCGGCCAGGCTCTCCGGCGACAGCACGGTCGCCCACTCCATCGCCTTCGCCCGCGCCGCCGAGGCCGCCTGCCAGGCCACCATCCCGCCCCGCGCCACCGCGCTGCGCGCCGTGATGGCCGAGCTGGAACGTCTGGCCAACCATCTGGGCGATATCGGCGCCATCGTGAACGACGCCGCCTTCCCCCTGCTGCAATCCCGCTTCGTCTGGCAGCGCGAGGCCGTGCTGCGCGCCTCCGATGCCGCCTTCGGCCACCGCCTGATGATGGACCTCGTCATCCCAGGCGGCGTCGCGTCAGACATCACGCCAGACGGGGCCGGCATCATCCTCTCCGTGCTCGAAGGTCTGGAAGCCGAATGGCCCCGCCTGCTCGCCAGCCACGCCGGCAGCGCCAGCCTGCAGGACCGCACCCGCACCACCGGCCATCTCGACCCGCAGCTCGCGGCACGCTTCGCCCCGGGCGGCGTCATCGGCCGCGCCTCCGGCCGCAACCAGGACTGCCGGCTGCACCCCGGCTACCCGCCCTATGACGGCATGACACTGGGCGCCATCACCCGCCAGGACGGCGACGTCGAAGCCCGAATCCAGGTCCGCATGGCGGAGGTGATGGCCAGCATCGCCCTGCTGCGCCAGCTTCTGGCCACCCTGCCGGAGCTTGCGCCCAACGCCGTGCTGGCCGAACGCCTGCAGGGTGTCACCGCCGAGGGCATCGGCTGGGCGGAAGGCTTCCGCGGCGATATCTGGCACTGGCTGCGCATCGAAGGCGGGCTGATCGCCCACGCCTTCCTGTGCGACCCCAGCTGGCGGCAATGGCCTTTGCTGGAAGCCGCCGTGATCGGCAACATCGTGGCCGATTTCCCGCTCTGCAACAAAAGCTTCAACTGCTCCTATTCCGGGGTGGATCTTTAGATGGCCTGGACCACACTCTGGCGCGCGCTCAGGCGCGGCCACGCAACCGAGCCCGCCGCCCCGCTCGATGAAGACCTCACCCAGGCGCTGGCCGCCCGGCTGCACCGCGCCTCGATCGCCAAACTCGGCCGCAGCCTCACCATCCGCCAGGTCGACCCCGGCAGCTGCAACGGCTGCGAGCTGGAGATCGCCATGCTCGGCAGCGTTGTCTACGACCTCGAACGCTTCGGCCTGCGCTTCGCCGCCAGCCCCCGCTACGCCGATGTGCTGCTGGTCACCGGCCCCGTCACCCGCAACATGGAAGACGCGCTGCTGCGCACCTGGCGCGCCACGCCGGACCCCAAATTCGTCATCGCCGTGGGCGACTGCGCCATCGATGGCGGCGTCTTCAAAGGCAGCCCCGCCCTCCTCGGCGGTGTGGACGCAGCCCTCCCGGTGGACGCCATCATCCGCGGCTGCCCCCCCAGCCCCACCGCCATCCTGGACGTGCTCTGCGCCCTCATCGAAGCCCACGCCCCCGATCGCCCGGCTGCGCGCTGAGGCTGTTTTCACCGCCACATTTGGCTATAAAGGCGTCGCGTGTCTCCGTAGCTCAGCCGGATAGAGCACCAGATTCCTAATCTGGGGGCCGTGGGTTCGAATCCCGCCGGGGACGCCACTCCCGAACAAAACTGGGCACCAGAGACGCGGCGTCGGGAAGCCGCTCCGTTGCCGCTGAGTCTGCCAATGGGCGTTTTGGTCCGGACAGGACGATCTCGCGGTCACCAACCACCACTTTGTCGAGAAAGAGTCGCAGATAGGCGCGCCGGAATTCCTGGTTTGGATTCTTCAGTGCGGTGCGGAGAAGTGCAGCCAATTGGCTGAGTTTCTCGGGGGTGATTGAGGTCTGCGCCCCACCTGTGGTGCGTGTCAGCAGGTCGATCTCCTGGCCGAAGGCCGCCCTCTTCGAGCGCAAATCTGCCAGCTTGTCTTTGAGCTGCGGGTCATTGGCCTCCATGCCTCCGCTGGCCACGAGATCGAGCAGGCGTGCGATCTTGCCCTTGATCTCTGTCTCTTTCGCCTTGGCGGCACTGATCTGCCGCTTTCGCGCGCCTTCGGTCTCCTCGGATTGGGAGATGTAGGCTTCGAGGATCTGGGCCAGCCGGGGCGGCGTGAAGAGTGTGTCGGACATGTGCTCGAGGATCATGCCATCCAGCGCCGCCATGGAGATGCTGCGGCCCGAGCACGTTGTCTTTCCCTTCTGGGCGCACCCGGCGCAGGTGTAGTAGCGATACCGCCCGCTTTTGCCGGTGCGAATGGTCATGCCGCTGCCACAGGTGCCGCAGCTGGCAATGCCGGTGAGCAGAGTGGGACCAGCCGTCACACGAGGCGCGGTGGTGGACGGGCGGCGATTGGCCAGACTGGCCTGCACCTGATCGAACTCCTCGCGCGAGACGATCGGCGGTACGGCGAGGGCGATCCAGTCTTTCTCGTCCTTCATCTCACCCGTGCGGCTGCAGCGCCGGTTGAAATACGCGGTGCCTGCGTAGGTGGTGCCTGTCAGAATGCGGTGCACATTCGAGATATGAAACGGTTTCCCGCGCAGCCTGTCGCCGCGCGCGTTGAGCCGGTTGACGATGGCCTTCACGCCAATCACCGGACCGTGGCGACCCAGCGCCATGTCAAAGATCGCGCGAACCGTCTGGGCCTCGGTCTCGTCGATGGTCAGACGCTTCTTGGATTTCTGCCCGCGGGTTTCCGCAACGATGGTCTTGTAGCCAAAGGGTGGCACCGAGCCGTTCCAGAAGCCCTGACGGGCATTCTCCGTCATCGCCCGCGTGGTGTGTTTTGCGGTCTCGCGGCTCTGATATTCATCAAACGTGCTGAGGATGTTGCGGACCATGTTCCCGGTCGGATCATCCTGAAAGGGCTGTGTGATGGACACCACCTCAACCTTCGCCTTGCGCAGCCGGCGGATGTAGAACTCCGAAAGGTATTGGTCTCGGAAGAACCGTGACAACGAGTGCACCAGGATCAGATCAAACGGCCGTTCCGGGCTGGTTGCCCGCTCAATCATCGCTTGAAACTCTGGGCGCTTGTCGTCCGTGGCGGAGGCGCCTGGCTCGATGAAGGTTTCGCAGACCTTCCAGCTCTCGCGTCCGCAATGCGCCTCGATCTGCTTGATCTGATCAGGGATCGAAAGGTCGGCGTCAGCCTGCCGGGTGGTTGATACGCGCGCGTAGATTGCGGCGCGCCTTCCGGGGGAACGAGGTGGGTTCATGGGCAACAGGCTCCGGGTCTTCGAGCTCACCAGCCATCAGTCGCGCGATGCTATCGCCGAGCAAACCCAGCACAAGCCCGATCTCGCGCTGCGTGACAGGAGCCGTGTGCAACAAGGCCTGGTCCACCAGGACAAGGCCCTGGCGTGGCTGTTTCGCTTCACGAACTGACGGGGGTGGCGTGCGCGGCAAGAGGTTGGGTCCGACAAAATGACCCGTCCCAAGGCTGCGCAATCGGTTGCCGCGTCAGCAGAAAAATCCTGGCAAGCGTTTTTTTTGAGTGCCGTGCGATTTTTGTGGCTGGTCCTGATGGCCCCGGAAACCGACCGGCGTGTCCGCCTCGCCAAGATCGGGCCCGCCAAAGCGCATCGGTTGCGCGGGCACGCCCTGAACGCAGAAAAGCCCGCCTCCGGATGATCCGGAAGCGGGCTTGGTTTGGTCAGACGATCACGTGCCTGAGCACGTGATCGGCGAGGACGCGGGCGTGATGCTCGACCTCGTTGAAGGCGGCGTTGGTGTTGCTGATGACCCGTTCCATCTCGTCGGCAGCTTCCTTGTCGCTGTCGAGCGGCGTCCAGTCGGGTGCCAAGGCCTCACGGGCCTTGCGCAGAGCATCGCGCAGATGAACCACGGCCGAGCATGCAAGCATCTCGGCACGGGCCTGGCCCGTGAGGTTGATGCGGCGAGCAGAGCCGTTGGCGGTGTGCACGATGATCTCCGTCGGGATGGCGTAATCGTCTTCGATTGACATGTTGGGTGTCCTGGATGTGCCAGGCCCTCCGCACGCCGTGGAGACGGTTGCAGGCGATGGCGCATGACCACAGGCCCGGCCGAGAGATCGGCCAGGCGGTCAGGCGATGCGTTGTGGAGAGGGCAGGGCGGTTTGCCTGCCACACAGATATGGTGATTTGTTGTTGATATTCAATGGCTTAGTGGTAATTGTCCCAAGCATTTTCAATATCTTGCGAACAAATCCTCCGCCACATCCCGCAACGCCGCCCGCTGCTCCGCCAGCATCTCCTGAAAGGCACGCGCGGCAATCACCGTATCGGCGCGCGCATAGGAGCGCTCGACCACGCGATGCGAGTTGCCCAGGATCGCCGCGGCCAAGCCCGGTTGCTCTGGCAACAGATTGATGGCGGTGGTGGCCAGCGCATGGCGGAACGCATGCGGCCCGAAGGGCTTGCCAAACCGCGCCTCGCTGCGGCGGCGGATCATCGTCTCGATCCCGGCCTTGCCAAACGCCTGCCCGCCCTCCTTCACCCAGACGGCGCTGACAGCCTGTGTGGCACCAAAGGCGAGGCGCCCGGTCCGCAGATAGGCATCCATCGCCGGGCAGAGATCGGCCGGCAGGTCATAGTCCAGCGGCTTGCCGGCCTTCATGTCCTCCCCACGAAAGCCCACCCGAAACCCCGCATTGTGGCGCAGTAGATGCGTGTCCAAGGTCATCCCCGACAGCGATGCAATCCGAGGTGCGCGCTCGGCCAGCAGGCCGATGATCAGCCCATCGCGCAGGCAGTGCGCCTGGCGCAGCGTGTCGGCCGCCACGCCACTCTCGGCGATCAGATCCCGCGCCCACTGCGCCAGCACGGTTGCATCGGGAACCGGCTTGCGCACCGGCCGCCCCGGCACCCACGCCCCAATCGGCCTTCCACCCGGCATCACGAGCCACTGCAGCGCGTCGGACTGGGCGGTCTCCATCACGTTCAACGCCATGCGCAGCTCATAGCACCGCTCGACGATCGAGGTGTTGCGGTTGCCCACCGCCTGCTGCGCCTCGATGAAGCGCCGATACCGATCCGGCGTGATCCGTGCCGAGGGCCGCACCGTCGGGTCGAGCTCGCCGATGCCATCCAGAAAGGCCAGGAACACGCCCCAGCCCTTCGCCACGCTGTCACTGGTCGCAGGCCGCCACGCCGTCGCACCGCCCACCTCCAGCAGGCTCCGGCCCTGCTGATGCGCCCGCTCCCACAGGCGCTGATCAAGGTCGGGCCACAGATGAAACGCCCGCCCTGGCATCCGTCCGGCCCGAGTGGTGAGGCTCACGACCGCTTGCCCCGAAGCCGGCGCGGCCGCTGGAACGCCATCTGCCCGGCCACCTGCGTGGCGGCACGCTGCGCCTGCATGACCGTGCTGAACAGCTCGGCCGCGGTGACCGATTCCAGCCCGGCATAGAAGGTCTTGGTGGTGTTGATGCTCCTATGCCCCAGCACCTGGCGGACGATCTCGTAGCTGCCCGGGCTGGCCTTGAGATACAGTGCCACCGCCAGATGGCGCATGACATGGAGGTTGAACTCCACGCCGATGTCCTTCTCGACGTTCTTGGTCAGCTGCACGGCGAGATCATGCGCCGATTTGTGGCGCTGCCCGGTTCCCGGAAACAGATACGGGTTGCCCGGCTCGGCCAGCACCGGGCGGAAGCGGGTGAGGTAGAGCTGCAGCAACTGGCCGGTCTCCACCGCGATCGGCCATTCGATCGGCACGCCGTTCTTCACCCGATCAGCCGTGATGTAGATCCCGGTGATCAGGCCCTGGCGCGGATCGGCGCGGACCAGATCGGTGTCCAGCCGCAGCGTGGCCAGGTTCTCGCGCCGCATCGGGCAGATGGTCAGCATCTCCAGCGCCACGGCAAACAGCACCAGCCGGGCCGCCTGGCGCTCGGGCACGCCCGGGCGCGTGGCGCGGCGCAGCAGCTCATGCGGGTATTGCAACAACCTAGCCAGGTTATGGTCCTGCAGCAACGCCTGCACGCGCTTGCGGTTCTTGTCGTTCATCGTGCCTTGCTGCTGCGGCTTCACCGCGGTGCGCAGCCTGGTAATTACCGCCATCTCCGCGTCAGCCAGACCGACATGATACTGACCGATCTGGCGCAGCACGTCGGCAAGGCCCGCCAGATAGCTGGTTGGCTTCTCACCCGCCCGCTTCCAATGAAAATCCAGGATGGCGGCGGCATTCTCGATCGGCTGCACCAGGTCGCTGAGCCCGGTGAAGCTCGCCGGATCGCGCCCGCCGGCCACCAGGGCGGCCGCCGCAATGCGAATGAAGTTGCGCTGCGTCTCGATCGAGCGCGGCCGCAGTGCGCGCCTGGGGCCCTGGCGACCAGCCGCCTTGAGATCCGTGATGTCGATCTCCGCCATGGACAGGCGACCACCGCCAAGACGGGCAAGATAGGCTTCGGCCTCCGCCGCAAAGCTCGGGCTGTAGGCGGCAAGCGGCAGGCTATACCAATCCCGCGCATCGCCCTTGGTCAGTGACACGGCCGGCCACCCCGTCACATGCGCTTCTGCCCAGCGCCAGTTGTACGCCGTGCGCCGGACCAGCCCTCCGATATCATCGGTCAGGGTGAAGCAGTTCAGCCAGGTCTCGAAGGTCTCCAGCGTGTCCTGCGTCACGCTGTCGGGCGTGATGGCCTGGTGGGTGCAGAACTTCATAAAGCGGATCAGCCCCAGCTGCCGCTCCCGCGTCGGCACGGCACGGTGCAGCCGCAGCCAGTCCGGGCTCAACCCGTCAGGGCCGGTGATGCTGTCCGGCGCATGGCGATCCAGCCGCCGCAGAATGGCGCGCAGGGCGCTCACGATGTTGGTGAAGCGCTTCTGCGCTTGGCCGAAGGCGGCCGGCGGGCGGCGGTAGAGGCGCTGGTTGAGGAAGGCGCAATCCAGCACCAGCGCATCGGGCGCCACGATCGCCTCGGCACTGGCGAGCGCGCTGCGCAGATCCCGCCGGCGCTGATCCGAGAGATCGTCCCATGTGGCGATGACCTGCGCGCAGGCGGCGGCTGTGAGGGCAGGACCCAGACTGCCGTTGGGCGTGCCGGTGGTGAAGGTCTGGGCGGACGAGGTGGGCTTGGAAGAGGGAAAGTATTGCATGTTGCTCATCGCATGGTTTTATCATGTGGAAGGAATGAATCGGAAGCAGAAATTCGGGACGTCATGACGTATTCAATGTATCAGATTGAGTAAAAACCCCATTCACTTGTTCTGTATTATAATCAAAATTACCGCTGAAATCAGCCTGATGCCTCTTGAACAGGTGGGGCGTGGCAGCGCTCCTCGGCACCAGCTTGGCGCGCCCGATCCGCACGATCGGCACCAGCCCGTCACGCACCCAGCCGCGCACGGTGCGCGGGGTGCGGCGGACAAGGACGGCGAACTCTGAAAGGGTCAGCAACTCGGGCAAGCCGAGTGATCGCGCCGCTGGCGCCTCAGTACGGCGCACTGGCGCCCGTAGCACAGAGCTGCGGATCTCGGCCGGGTCTCCGTAGGCGTTGGGGTCTTTTGTTCGGGGCATGGTGGCGTCCTGCTGGCTGTTGAACAGCCCACCAGATCAGCCAACTCGGTTGCCGCGTCATCCGTGATCGAGATCACGGTGCTTTTTTTTGAAATCGGTGATGGCTTTCAAAGCGGCCCTTTTGGTGTCCCGCTCTGCGAGCGGGAGGGAGCGCGCTTAGCTTCTCTTTTTTGTCTTGAAGCCTGCC
>CAIYCW010000020.1 GCA_903924855.1 uncultured Rhodospirillales bacterium
ATGCTGATCGCCGGCGTGCATTTCACCTATGGCGAAGACGGCCAGAAGACGCAGCTAAGGCTGGTTGGAGTGACCGCCTATGACCGGATCAATGAAGCGCAGCGCCGTCGGCAGCGCGTGATCTCTCGCCCGACAGCGGCCGGCAGCATCATCGTGCCGGAGCTGAAGACCCAATGATCGACGAGCTCTATGGCGATCTACGCAATGCCGCGGTCGAGGGCATCGTGCTGGCGATCGACGACAGCGGCGCGGTGCAGCGGGTGGATGTGCAGACGCATGACGGGGTGATCCGCTCGGGCATCGAGGTCTATCAGATCCCAGGGCTGTCCTCGTATCCGGTGAAAAATGGCAAGGCGCTGCTGATCGCCCTGGGCGGCGACGTCGGCAACATGCGGGCGCTGGTGTCGGACAGCACCCGATACGGCAACCAGGCGGAGGGTGAACGGACACTGTATTGCCCAGACGGCACCCGCGTCTCGGTGCGCCCTGGCGGCCTGGTGGAGATCTGGGGTGGCACGTCGATCACCACGCATTCGCCCACGGCCGTGATCAACGCGCCCAACGGGTGCACGATCAACGGCCCCGTCCAGATCAATGGCGACTTGACGGTGTCGGGCGATATCAGCGATCACAATGGCGCGCACCAGTCGATGGGTGCGCTGCGCAACGCCTACGATGCGCACGAGCACCCGGTGCGGAATGTGCAGCCTGGGTCAGCCATCATCTCCACAGACCTGACGGACCACCCGGTCACCTAAGGCACCCACGCGCGTGGGTCTGCCTGCTGTCTCGCGCACGCGCGACAGTCGCGCCATGCTCGATATCGCCCTGCACTACGACCCCGTGCTGCGCCGCGCCGATATGGCGTTCAATGGGCGCGACTTCGCACTGGACAGCACGCCGGCGACCCGTCTGATCCTCAGCGTGGGATGCGAGCGACGGGCGCGTGATGACGATGATCTGCCGAGTGCCACCGTCAATCCCGCGCAGCCGGCATCGCTGACGGAGAAACGTGGCTGGTGGGGCGACAGCCTGAACCCGGCCGGCCGATTGACCGGCAGCCGTATGTGGCTGTTGCAGCGCCAGAAGCAGACCGAGGCGGTGCGGCGGGCGGCCGAAGGCTATCTCGCCGAAGCGTGCGACAGCATCAGCACGGATCTGGGCTTATCCGTTGAGATCGTGGTGCGCTGGCTGCGCCCCGGCTTCCTGGGCTACCGCGTGCGCGTTGGCACCACGGAGCTCGCCCTGCAGATGGCGCTGTCCGCATGAGCTGGCCGGTTCCCGCCCAGGGCGACATCGCCAGCCGCGCTGCGGCCACCTATGAGAGCGCCCCCGCGCTGGCCGGCATCGATGCGCGCAGCGAGAACAGCCTGGCCGGCATCACCACGCGGGTGATCGAAGGGGCGGTGTTCGACCTGTATCTGTTCCAGGGCAATCTCGGCCAGGAGCTGATGCCAGACACCGCGCAGCAGAACCTGGCGCGGCATGCCAACGTCTGGGGTGTGCCTCGCCTCCAGGCCGCAGGCTCCAGCGGATATGTCTCGGTCTCCGGTGTCGTGGGCACGGTGGTGCCAGCGGGCCTTTCGATGACAGCGCCATCGGGCATCGTCATCACCAGCACGGCCGCAGTGACGATCCCGAGCGGCGGCACGGTCAATGTGCCTGTGGCTGGTCAGGCCAGCGATGGCGCCAACGGCAATCTGTCCACCGGCACGGTGGTCACATTCGTCTCGCCCGTCGCCGGCGTGGCTCCTCAATCCGCGACCGTGGTGTCGGCAGGGTTGACCGACGCGACGATCGGCCTGTCGGGCGGCACCGCCATCGAGGACATCGAGGCATGGCGCGCTCGCATCCTCTCGCGCATTCGTCTGCCAGCCATGGGTGGCTCCAAAGCTGATTATGAGACGTGGTGCAAGGATGCGCTCGACACAGTCGCCGATGTCGGCGTGGTGCCGAACGCCTTCGGCGGCGGCACGGTTGGCATCTGGATCGCCATGTCAGGACCGCGTGTGCCGACCTCGGCCGAGCTGACGGTGATCCGGAACTACGTGTCTGCGGTCCGACCTGTCACCGCCGGTGTGACCATCCAGGCCGCCACGCTGACGCCGGTCAATTTCACGATCCATCTCAACCCGGACACCACGGCCATCCGCACCGCGGTGCAGACGGCGCTGCAGTTGGCGTTTCTCACCGATGCCACGGTGGGCGGCGGCTTGTTCTATTCGCGGCTGAGTGCGGCCATCAGCAGTGCCAGCGGCGAATACAGCAACGAGCTGACGGTGCCATCCGCTGACATTGCCGGCACCGTCGGTGTGCTGCTCACCCTGGGGACGATCACATGGGTGTAGCCGCGCGCAGCATCACCGATGTGATGGCCGAGCTGCTGGGGCTGCTGCCCACCGGCTGGGCGATTGCGCAATCCACCGACGCCATCATGGCGTTGTTCCTGTTGCCGCTGGCCGCCGAGATCGCTCGCTTCGAGGCGCAGGCGGTGGCGCAGCTGATCGAAGTCGATCCCGGCCAGGCGCAATACCTGCTGGCGGACTACGAGCGCGTGCTGGGGCCCGACCCGTATGGCCGCGTTGCAACCACGCAGGGCCAGCGCCAGGCGATTGCCAGCCAACGGTGGACAGCACGTGGCGGCCAGTCGATCGCGTATTTCGTCGGACTGGCTGCGCTGCTGGGTGTGACGATCACGATCTCAGAGCGCGCGGTCACGCAGTGCGGCCGTGCATTCGCCGGCAACGCGACCTGCCAGCCCACCCCCAACCAGTTCCTTTGGGACGTCTTTCTGCCGACTTCAGAGCTGATCAACTCGTTCTGCGGTGCGTCGCAGACGGGCACAGCGAGCTGCGGCTTCTACACACCCAACCCGATCGTGCCGGTGATTGTGCGGGATGCTCCCGCACACACCACGCCGGTCTTCCACTACGCGGGGTAGCCCATGGATCGCGTTTCGGCAGCCAATTACGCCACAGTGTCCGGCCGCCGCATGTGGCAGGATGCAACGTCGACCCAGCCCGGCACCGAGCTCGCCGCGACCTGGCACAACGGCGTCCAGGAAAGCCTGATTGTGCCGGTCGAGGGCGTTGGACTGACGCCCACCGACACGGACAACACGCAGCTGTTCCAGGCCATGTCTCGTCTGGCCGGCGCCGGCGTGCGGACCATCACGGCCACCACCGCGCTGACCGGTGCCGCCGCCGGGACCATTCTGGTGAATGCCGCTGCCGCCCTCACCATCACGCTGCCGGTGGCTGCGGCGAATGGTGGTACGCTGGAAGGTGCCGCGCAGGTCAACCCCATCGTGCTCAGGTTCATCCGCCAGGATACGAGCGCCGCTGTGGTCACGATCGTGCCGTCAGGCTCTGACAGTCTGATGGGTGGCGCGACCTATTCTCTGGCCGTCGGTGAAAGTCTGGACCTGGTGTCCGATGGCGTGTCCAGCTGGTTCGCCTTCGGGTCGGCCAGCGGAAGTGCATCGCGGAAGTTCAATGTCGCGGCCGGCACGTCGGCCAACCACGCGGTCAATCTTGGCCAGTTTCCGAGCAGCCTCACCGGCAATGGTTGGAAGAAATATCCCGACCCGAACAGCCCTACCGGCTTCTTCATCGAGCAATGGGGCTACGCCAGCATCGCCACCGGCAACGGCGATTTCGTCACATTCCCGATCGCGTTCCCCAACGCGATTTTGGCGCTGGTTTCGAGCGACGGCGGTGCCGGCTGTCATGTCACCGGGCATCTGTTCGGGTCTGGGGTACTCACCGGCTTCGCAGCTTATGGCCAGGTCAGCGGTTCCTACACGGGCACCGCCTACGCCTACATCGCAAAGGGTTACTGATATGCCGCAGTTCGCTCACTTCGATCACACGGTGGCCGATCCGAAGCCTGTAACCGGTTGGTTTGACACCGACGTTTTCGAATATCCGAACCTGCCCGCTGCCGCAGATCTGCTGGAGGTAACCCCTGCGCAGTGGCAGGCCCGTCTCAGCAACCCGAGCGGGTTCGTCATCACCGGCGGCGCGCTGGTTGCGGCGGCGCCCGTGGTTGCCTCCCCGCCCACGCAGCTGCCGCCGTTGACATTCCTGGCTCGCTTCACTGCGGCCGAGGAGGCGGCGATCGCGCAGGCGGCACTCAGCAACGCCAGCATCCTGCTGTGGCTGACGAAGGCTGGCGCCGCGCAATACATCGACCTGGCCGATCCGAACACGAAGGCCGGCATGGATGCGCTGGTGGCCGCCGGCCTGCTCACGGCCGCCCGTGAAACCGCGATCCTGACGCCATGACGGCACCCGTCACCATCAAGCAAGGCACGTCGCTGATCGCCCTCGTGGCGATCACGGATGACGCTGGCACCGCCCTCGATGTCACTGGGTTTGCCATCACGGGCCAGGTGCGCGACGCGAATGCCAATCTGGTGGCGAACCTGCCGATCACCGTCACGCCGCACCTGGGCCTGGCCCAGATCAATGTGCCGGATACGTCCGCCTGGCCGTTGGGCACGCTGCGGTGCGACCTGCGTGTTGTCACCGCGACAGGCGCCATCTTGCAGACCCAGACATTCCCTGTGGTCGTGCAGCGCAGGGTGACGACGCCATGATGATCTCGATCAGCATCGTCGATCCGGTTTCGGCCCTTCAGCTCAGCGAAGGCGGCGTGGTGGGGCTGGGCGTCACCGGTGCCTCGATCTCCTCGGCCGGGCATCTGCTGCTGGCACTGGCCAACGGCACGACCATCGATGCCGGGCGGGTCGGTACCGGTACTGCTGCACCCGCCACCGAGTTCGCCTGGACCCAGTCGATGCCGGCCGCGGTCTGGCACGTCACCCACAATCTCGGCCTGCACCCATCGGTGCGCATCACCGACCAGTCCGGCGATCTGGTCTCGGCCGACGTCGTCTACGTCGATCTCAACAACCTCAACATCATCTTCGCGGGCGCCCAGGCGGGCTTCGCGTATCTCTCGTAGGAGCCAGCCGTGAAGCATCTTTCCACCCAGGATTTCGCGCTGATCCCGCTGATCAATCTGCGCGTTGAGAACCTCGCCTCCGATCCGAGCCCGGGCAATGCCGGCCGGGTCTTCCTCAACACCACCACATCGCTGGTAAAATGGGACAACGGCTCGGCGATCATCGACCCGCTGAACCGCGCCAATCACAGCGGCACCCAGCTGGCGTCGACGATTTCGAACCTGACCACCACGGTGCAGGCGATCCCGCTGAGCAGCTTCGCGGCGCCGACCGCGAACATCGCCATGGCGGGCAACACGCTGACCGGCCTTCCCACGCCGACCGCAGCCGGCCAGGCGGCGGAATTCAGTTGGGTGATTGGCCAGGTGCAGTCGGCCGCAGCGGGCATCTCCAGCAAGCCGCCGGTGGCGGCCGTCGCAACCACCAACATCAGCCTGTCCGGCACTCAGACGATCGATGGCGTGGCGTTGGTGGCAGGCCAGCGCGTCCTGGTGACCGGGCAGACCACCGCCAGCCAGAACGGCGTCTACGTCGTGTCCAGCGGCGCCTGGTCGCGCGCGCAGGGCGTCGAGGGCACCACCTACGAAATCGACCTCGGTGCCACTTGGCTTGTCACCGGCGGCACGTCCTACGCGGGCACGCAATTCCGCCTGGCTACCACAGGCACCATCACGCTCGGCACCACGTCGCTATCGATCGTCCAGTTTTCCACGACCGGCGGCTACACCGCCGGCAATGGCCTCGCTTTGACCGCCGGCTCGTTCAGCGTCCAGCTGCAGACCAGCTCTGGTCTGGTGGCAACCGGTGCGGGCGTGGCGGTGGACACCAGTGTGGTGGTCAAGAAGCAGGCCAGCACCATCACCGGCGACGGCGCGACCACCACATTCGGCGTGACGCATGCGCTGGCCGGCGGGCTGGATGTCGATGTGCAGGTCTACGAAATCTCATCCGGCAGCACGGTGGATGTCGACACCACCCGCACCACCACCACCAATATCAATGTGGTGTTTTCGACCGCGCCAGCGTCCGGC
This sequence comes from uncultured Rhodospirillales bacterium, assembly GCA_903924855.1. Lineage (GTDB taxonomy): Bacteria > Pseudomonadota > Alphaproteobacteria > Acetobacterales > Acetobacteraceae > CAIQQQ01. The sequence goes on from CAIYCW010000020.1 coordinate 6,001, forward strand.
AAGGCCTATCGCGTTCTGCTGCGGGGCTGATAGATGGCAACGCCCCGCCTTGGTTCTTTTAATGCCGACGTCGCCGCCGCAGAGCGCGTGCTGCTGGCGCCAACGATCTCGGGCGTCGATGCCACGGGCGCGGCAGACAGCAAAACGGCACTGCAGACGGCCGCCACGGGCGCCTCGGCAAACGGCACCACGATCCGGTTCACGGCCGGCACCTACAGCATCAGCGCTGCCTGGTATCTCCAGGACAAGACGCTGGTTGAGGTGGATGCTGGAGCTATCTTCCCCTCCGGGTTGAAGTCCAACGTCGAAGCAGACACCGCGATCCTGCACGACAGCACCAACAAACCCGCCGCGCGCAAGTCATGGCTTGGGGTGTCGAGCAACGCGATCAACGACTTCACCACCTTTACGTCATTGGTGTGCGCGTCTCAGTCCACCGCCGGCAATTATGAGAAGGCCAGCGGCTACGATTGTGTGCTGACTTATGACATCAGCACCTACACCACGGCCACCTACTCCGACGCGCCCATCTCTGCCAAAGACGCGGTCGGGCGGCAAATGACGGCCTCGGTCGCATCCGGCAATACTGCGGGGCGTGCGTGGGGCATGACCGCCGGAGCGGGGTCGCTTGGGACCGGCGACGGCCTCCTGACCGGCGGCGAGTTTGATGTGTCGTCGACCGTCAGCCAGGGGCTCTACAGCAAGTTCAACAGTAAGACCGTCATCGCCGCGGTCTCGATGGGCTCCGCGCAGGTGACATCTGCTGTCGTCGCGCAGTCCACCAGCACAGCTGCGGCCTACTACGACATGTATGTCGGCTTCTCGGACAGTCTGACGCGCAACTACCTGGCGCTCTACAACAGGGCAGGCAGCACTCAACCGTATCCCGTTTTGTTCGGCGTCGACTACCAGGGCAACGCAACCACAGCCAAGCTCACGTCAACAGGCGTTGCCAGCCTGGGCGGCGGCATCGCCGATGCCAGCTACAGCAGCCAGACGCCCACCACGGGATTTTCAATCACCGTCTCCAATGGTGTCTCGACGCTCCAGCTCACGCCGGCTGGCACGCTTGCCGCGGGCACGATCATTTTGCCGTCCAGCCCGGTCGATGGGCAGTGGCTGTTCATCGCGTCCACGCAGACGGTGACGGCCGCCACGTTCAGTCCGGCCTCGGGCCAGACGATCCTCAACGCCCCGACGACGATCAACGCTGGCTCCGAAATCGGTTTCCAATGGCAGTCCAGCAGCTCGCGGTGGATTTGCCAGCAGACTGGTGCGGCTGCCAGTGGCGGCGGAAGTGCTGCTTTCACGGCGCCGATTTCGGTGCAGTCGGCATCGTTCACCGCCGAAACGGCGCAAGGCCTCAAGCAATACAAGATGACATCCGGCTCGGCGCAGACCGCGACCTTGCCGGCTGCCAGCGCCGCCGGGGCAGGGTGGAGCAAAATCTTCCAGAATGCTTCCACCGGCAATTCGCAAGCGGCAAAGACGCAAACGGTCACGCCTGGCAGCGGCACGCTGGACGGCGCTTCCAGCATTGTCACCTATCCGGGCGACACGCGGTTGATCACGTGCGACGGCACGAATTTCTACAGCACCCTGCTCGCTGGTGGGGCGATTGACATCTACTACTCCGACACCACCAGCGGGACAGGAACTGTCACGCTGCCCACAGCTTGGACCGGCATGCGCGGCTATGCCCTTGGCGGCGGCGGCGGCGGTTCTGGGGGGCAGGGCTCCTGCACCGGCGACGGCGCAGGAGGTAATGGCGGTGGCGGGGCGGCGGCGGTGGAACGTATTTTTACGCCCGCTGATTTCACAAGCCTTACCTCGGTCACGCTGTCTATCGGCGCTGGCGGCGCTGGTGGAGCGGGTGGTGCTGGCGGCCAATCGGGGACAACAAACGGCAGTGCTGGCGCCTCCGGCGGGAACACCGTGTTGGGGACGTTTCTGGTTGCCTACGGAGGGTCGGGCGCATCGGGGGGCGCTGTTGCTGGCGGTGGTGGTGGCGGCGGGCAGCTTGGTGCCGGCAGCACCATTTATGGCGGCAATCCAGGCGGGGGCAGCAACAGTTCCGGCGCCGCCACCCCATCCGCGCTTGGCGGTGGTGGCGCGGGGCTTAACCATGCGGGCGGCTGCTCGGTGTGGGGTGGTGGCGGCGGCGCGGGATGCCAATTTGGTTACGCCGGCGCAGGTGGCGGTTCTGTTTACGGTGGCTGCGGCGGCGGTGCGGGCGCCTGGGCGCAGTATTCCGATTGGGCATACTTTGGCTTTTACGGCGGGTCGCCGAACGGCACGACGCTGGGTGACAACGGGGCAACCGGCTCGCAGTTTGGCAACAGTCCTCGCAATGTCGTCGGAGCAGCCGGCACGTCTGGACCCACGACATTCGCGGCAACAAACGCGCGCGTCGGCGGCGCGGGCGGCAACTCCACAACGCAATCCGGTTCTCCCGGTGGCGCAGGCGGCGGTGGCGGCCTTGGCGCAGGCGGTGGTGGCGGCGGTGTCGCGATGTATTCAACCAACGCCGGGGCGGGCGCAGGCGGCGCGGGCGGCGCGGGCGGCAACGGCGGCATCAGGATCGCATACTGGCCATGAGCAAGAGCGCATACGTGATCGCAGGGACTGTGGCGGCGGTGTTTTCGGGCGCCCCCGCCGACCATCCCGACATGCAATCTGTGCTGGTCGCGTGCCCGGATACCGTCCAGACCGGCTGGACTTTCGACGGAACAAGCTGGACCGCGCCCGTCCCGCCAGGCGCTATTGTGCCCGCCTCCATCACCAACTTTCAGTGTCGCGCCATCTTGCTCGCCACGCCCAACCCGGCGAACACCGCGCAGACCCTGTTTGATCTCGTGGATGGCCAGATCACTGCGATGGCCAAAACCACCGACGCCTATCAGGCGTGGGAATACGCCAACGACGTGACGCGCAACGGGGCGCTGGTGTTGCAAATGACAGCGGCTTTGGGCCTCACCAGCGCGCAGGTGGACGCTATGTTCATCGCGGCCTCGGCAATCTCCGCATGACCGCCTATCTCACCCGCGTGGCCACAGCCACCGCCGATCTCGGCAACGCCGTGGTGCCGCTGGGGCGTGCAATCGACATCTGGTTCAACGTGGCGCTGCTCGGCGGCACCCCGGGCGAGACGGTCAGCACGCATGCAGCCCGTGACGCCGCAGCCGGCCAGCCCTGGGCCTGCGTGCTGTGCCGGGTGCTCAGCATTATCGTGCAGCCCAGGCACTGCCAGGTGACGCTCGACCCATCGGGCGTGACGCCACTCTCGGCTGATGCGCGGGCCGGTGCGGGATTTTTGCTCCTGGCCGGCGCGCTGGCGATCAGCGTGTTCGTGGGTGTTGGTGCCGCTGTGGATTGGTCGATCCTGCGGCTGCTGCGCGATGTGATTTCCTCGACCGGCTGACGCGGTGGGGGTTGGGCTGCGTCAACAGCCCAAGCCGTGCGGTGCGACCCGCACACGGAAAACCGCCCCACCCTCCGGCCGGAGGAGCGGGGTTATAGGAGCCCGGTGTGTGAGCCAAAATGCACAAATCCCGTGTACGCCAACCGTGCCGAGTATCTACTATCTGGGTGGCAAGGCAACCTGGCCGGCCGCATCATTCAGCGTCTGTCCGAGATCCCGCACCGCACCTATGTTGAGCCGTTTGCCGGTGCCGGCGGTGTGTTTCTGAGGCGGCCCTGGCGCAGCCGGGCTGAAGTGATCAACGATATTTCGACCGATGTGGTGACGCTGTTCCGGGTGTTGCAACGGCATTACGTGCCGCTGATGGACATGCTGCGCTGGCAGCTCACCAGCCGAGCAGAGTTCGAGCGCCTGGTGAATGCGGTCCCCAATACGCTGACCGATCTGGAGCGTGCTGCCCGGTTTCTGTATGGCCAGCGGGTCGCGTTTGGCGGCAAGGTCAGCGGCCGAAACTTCGGCGTGAGCCCTCGCACCAGCGCCAGGTTTGATGTGCAGTCGCTTGGGAAGGTGCTCGAAGACGTCCATGAGCGGCTGAGTGGCGTGGTGATCGAGCGCCTGCCGTATGCCGATCTGATCCGTCGCTATGACTGGCCTGAAACGCTGTTCTACCTCGATCCACCCTATTGGGGTGGTGAGAAGGACTATGGGCCTGGTGTGTTTAGTCGGGATGATTACCGCCTGCTCGCTGAGCAGCTCGCCGGCATCCAAGGACAGTTTCTGCTGAGCCTAAACGATGTCCCAGCGGTGCGAGAGACCTTCGCCGCATTCGACTTAACACCGGTGGAGACGACATATTCTATTGGCAGCAAACGCACTGGTCGGCCACGCGCAGGCGAGCTGTTTATCACTGCCCAAAGACGCTCTTAAGGCAGCCTTCAGAACGCCTCTTGGTGGTCTCAATCTCGTGAAAAAGTGTTCCAAAGTTGAATGTCAAAATTTCCGAAATTGGCTGTCGCGCTACATCCAGGGGCTCGGCCCCTGGCGGGGGTCGAGGGGGCAGCGCCCCCCGTCTCTTTCCCCAAGGCAAACCCCGCCCTCAGCACTCCACCCAGGACACCGCCAGACCGCCGCGGGAGGTTTCCTTGTATTTGCTGTTCATATCGGCGCCGGTGTCGCGCATGGTTTTGATCACCTGATCGAGGCTGACCAGGTGGGTTCCATCGCCGCGTCGTGCGAGGGAGGCGGCGGTGACGGCTTTGACCGCGCCGAACGCGTTGCGTTCGATGCAGGGGATTTGCACCAGTCCTGCGATCGGATCGCAGGTCATGCCCAGATGGTGTTCCATCCCGATTTCGGCTGCGTTTTCGATTTGTGCGTTGGTGCCGCCGAGTGCTGCGGTGAGGCCGGCGGCCGCCATGGCGCAGGCCACGCCCACCTCGCCTTGGCATCCCACTTCGGCGCCGGAGATCGAGGCGTTCATTTTGAACAGCGCGCCGATGGCGGTGGCGGTGAGCAGAAAGGCCTCGATCCCGGTAGGCGACGCGCCTTCGACATGGTCGCGGTAGTAGCGCAGCACGGCGGGGATCACGCCGGCCGCGCCATTGGTCGGCGCCGTGACCACGCGCCCGCCGGCGGCGTTTTCCTCGTTCACCGCCATGGCGTAGACCGACAGCACATCCAGGATGTGCTCGGGTGCCCGGGCATTGGCGGTGTTTTGCAGCTGCGCATGGATGGCGGCGGCCCTGCGTTTCACCTTGAGTCCGCCGGGCAATGTGCCGGTGGTGGCCAGACCCCGATCGATGGCGGCGAACATCGCCTGGCCGATGGCGGCCAGATGCGCGCGCAGCGCTGGTTCACCGTGCAGTGCGATCTCGTTCTCCCGCATCATCGCGGCGATTGATTGGCCGCTCCGTTCGCCGTGCCGGAGCAGGTCATCGGCATTCGCGAACGGATATGGCACGGCGGGGGCAGAGCCATCCTCCAGCGACGCCGTGCCCTCCGGCACGACGAAGCCGCCGCCCACCGAGCACCAGCGTTGGGTGAACAGCGCCTCGCCGGCCGCATCCAGCGCCTGGAACTGCAGCGTGTTGGGGTGAGACGGCGGTTCGCTGATCATGTCAAAGACGATGTCCGTCTCGGGGTCGAAGCGCAGCGTGTCGCCGCCGGCCAGTTGCAGGCGATGATGCAATGTTGCCTCGGCTATGATGGTGTCGGCGTCATTGGCATCGATCGTGGCCGGCACTTCCCCTGCCAGCCCCAGCAGCACCGCCCGCCCGGTGCCGTGCCCCGCCCCGGTCCAGGCCAGCGACCCGTAAAGCGTGGCGACAACCCGTGCCACGCGGCCGCGCGCCGGATCGGCGGCCAGCGCATCGGCAAACGCCTTGGCCGCCTTCATCGGCCCCACCGTGTGCGAGGAGGACGGGCCAATCCCGATCTTGAACAGGTCGAAGGCGCTGATCATGCCAATTCTTTCCATCGCGGCGTTAGTCCGCCCCGTCGCTTGCGATGCGAGTCTCGCATGGCAGGGCCTTGCAGCTCAAACCCAACCTGGCCGCACGCGCGGCCA
>CAIYCW010000021.1 GCA_903924855.1 uncultured Rhodospirillales bacterium
GTTTTTTTGCTTCTTTTTTTGCAAAAAAAGAAGTGCTTGCCTGATGCTTCGATTTCTGTCGACCCGCACCCTCGGCGCCGCCATCACCCTGGCCGTCAAAAGCTTCATCATCTTCGCCCTCATCGGCCTCATGCCCGGCGACCCGCTGGACATGCTGGCCCAGGCCAACCCCGAGGCCACGCCCGAGCAGATCGCCACCTTGCGGAGCATCTACGGCGTCGATCAGCCGCTGGGCGACCGGTACTGGCATTGGCTGATCGCCGCGGTGCACGGCGATTTCGGCTTTTCCCGCATTCAGCATCGCCCGGTGCTGGAGGTGATCGTGCCCGCCCTGGGCAACACGCTGGTGCTGACCGGGCTGGCGTTTGCGATCTCCGTGGTGATCGCCGTGTTTCTCGGCACGATGGCCGCCACCAACAAAGGCGGCTGGATCGATCGGCTGATCAACCTGCTGGCCTATGCCGGCATCTCCGTGCCGAGCTTCTGGCTGGCGCTGATCCTGATCTACATCTTCGCGGTGAAGCTCGGCTGGATGCCGGCCGGCGGCATGCCGCATGCGGAGGACGGGCCGCGCGCCTGGGTCAGCCACCTCACCTTGCCGGTGCTGGCACTGGTCATGGTCGAGATCGGCGGCCTGACCCGCTATGCCCGCGCTTCGATGCTGGAGGTGCTGGGGCAGGACTATATCCGCACGGCGCGGGCCAAGGGCATCACCAAGGGGCGGCTGCTGCTGCGCCATGCCCTGCGCAACAGCCTCATTCCCGTCATCACCATCGTGGCGCTGGGGTTCGGGCATCTGTTCTCGGGTGCGCTGCTGATCGAGAACATCTTCGCCTGGCGGGGCATGGGGCGGCTGATTCTGGAGGCGATCATGGGCAATGACTATAATCTGGCCCTGGTGTGCCTGCTGTTCACGACGGCGATGATCCTGCTCGCCAACATCCTGGCCGACCTTGCCTACACCTGGCTTGATCCGCGGATCGCCCTGGGAGGGCGCCGGCGATGAGTGCGGCGGTGCAGGAGCGTGCCGTCTCGGTCTGGCGGCTGCGCTGGCGGCGGCTGGCGCAGGATCCGGCGGCGCTGGCGGGGCTGGCGGTGCTGCTGGCACTGATCGCGATCTGCTATGCGGCGCCGCTGGTGGAGCGGGCGATGGGCGTGAGCGGGATCGATTCCGATCTGTTCAGCCGGTTCACCCCGCGCGACGACACGCATTGGCTGGGGGCTGACGATGCCGGGCGCGATGAGCTGGCGCGGCTGCTGTGGGGCGGGCAGATCTCGCTGTCGATCGGGCTGCTGGGGGCGCTGGGGTCGAGCGTGATCGGCACCATCATCGGCAGCATCGCCGGCTATGCGCGCGGCAAGACCGACATGGTGCTGATGCGGATCACCGACGGGTTCATTTCGCTTCCGGTGCTGCCGCTGCTGATCATTCTGGCGGCGCTGGATCTGTCAAAGCTGGGGTTCAGCCAGGATTTCATCCGTTCGGGGGCGGCGGGGTACTGGCGGATTGTGCTGATCGTGACCGTGTTGGGCTGGACCGGCGTGGCCCGGCTGGTGCGCGCGAGCACGCTTGCTTTGGCCGAGCGCGAGTTTGTGCTGGCGGCGCGGGCGCAGGGGGCTTCGGCGTTCTGGATTCTCACCGTGCATATCCTGCCCAACGCCGTCTCGCCGGTGATCGTGGCAACGACGCTTGCGATGGGGCGGGTGATCCTGGCGGAATCGGCGCTGAGCTTCCTGGGCGTGGGCATTCAGCCGCCGCAGACGAGCTGGGGCAGCATGCTCACCAACGCCCAGGAGCTGATCGGCAATGCGCCGGAGCTGGCGGTTTATCCTGGGTTGCTGATCCTGATCAGTGTGATCGCCATCAACTTCCTGGGCGACGGGTTGCAGGCGGCGTTCGATCCTCGGTCGGATTCAAGGTAAGCAAGCACTTCTTTTCTGAAGAAAAGAAGCAAAAGACTTTCATTCGCTTGGGCAGCGCCTCTCCGGAAAGGTGCTGCAGCCTCATGAAAGTTTTTTGGTTCTTTTTTTCAAAAAAGAACATCTTTGTTACTTTGATAACGCCTCCCCCGCCAAAGCCTCGCTGATCTTCGCCAGCTCCGTATGATCCGCCCCTGCTCCCAGCATCGCCTGGGCCGAGGCCGAAAGTTCCCGGCACAGGGACGAGAACGGCGCGGGTGTTCCGGTTTCGCGGGCCACGCCCAACGCGATGGTGAGGTCTTTCAGCATCAGATCCAGCCCGAAGCCGCTGTCGAACGTGCGCGACAGGACGAACTGCTTGAACTTCTTCTGGGTGGAATTGTTCATGCCCGTGGAGGCGTTCAGCACATCGACCATGATTGCGGGGTCGAGACCGAATTTCTGGCCGATCAGCAGCGCCTCGATGCCGATGAGAAAGCCGCCGGCGCTGACCAGGTTGTTGAGCGCCTTCATGGCATGGGCCGAGCCCAGCCCGCCGGTGCGCAGGATGGAACTGCCCATGGCGTTCAGCACCGGTGCGATCTTCTCCACCACGTCGTCCGCGCCGCCCAGCATGATGGCGAGCTGGCCCGTGACGGCCCGTGACACGCCGCCGGAGACCGGGGCATCCACCATCGACCCGCCGGCAGCGGCCACGCGCGCGCCGATTGCGCGCGTCTCTGCCGGGGCGCCGGAGGTCATGTCGATCAGCACCGTCCCTGGCCGCAGTGATGCGCGCATCTCCTCCAGCACCGCGGCCACGGCAGCACTGGTCGGCAGCATGGTGATGATCACCGCCGACGCCGCCGCCAGCTCCGCCAGCGTGTCTGGCGCTGACCCGCCGACCTCCTGGGCGAAACGCTCCGCCTGGAGGCGCCTGGCATCGGCGACCAGGACGGTGAATCCCGCCTTCACCAGATTGGCCGCCATCGGCCACCCCATGTTGCCGATGCCGATGAAGCCGATGCTGCCCATGTTGTGCCCCCCGATCCTGTCAATCTGATCAGATTGCACCCTAAGGAGACATGCCGTGCTTGCGCAAAACACGGGCAGATCGTCGGCACCCCGGCGGAAATCCGCCGCACCCTCCGGCCCGAAGCGTTTGGCACGCGCATTGCTCAGCCATACGCATTGCTGAGCGATGCGCTAATCGAGGAGCAGCGATGATCGAGACCGCAGGCGTGGAGCTGATCGCCGTCACCAAGCGTTACGGTGCGACGACGGCCGTGCACGCCATCGATCTGCGCATTCCCGCCGGCAGCTATTGCTGCCTGATCGGGCCGTCCGGCTGCGGCAAGACCTCCACGCTGCGGATGATCGCGGGGCATGAGACGGTCAGCGGCGGCGATGTGCTGATCGGCGGGCGCAATGTGACCGATCTGCCGCCGGCGGCGCGGGGCACGGCGATGATGTTCCAGTCCTACGCGCTGTTTCCGCACCTGACCTGCCTGGACAATGTGGCCTTCAGCCTGCGCATGCGCGGCGTGGGCAAGGCGGAGCGCCAGGCGCAGGCGCGGGCCATGCTGGAGCGGGTGCATCTGGAGGATTTCGCCGCCCGCAAACCCGCCCAACTCTCGGGCGGACAGCAGCAGCGTGTGGCGCTCGCGCGGGCGCTGATCACCAATCCCTCGGTGCTGCTGCTGGACGAACCGCTTTCCGCGCTTGACCCATTTCTGCGCGGGCGGATGCGCGAGGAGCTGAAGCGGCTGCAGCGTGAGCTCGGCATCACCTTCGTCCATGTCACCCATGCACAGGACGAGGCGCTGGCGCTGGCCGATCTGGTGGTGGTGATGGAGGGCGGCCGCATCCTGCAGGCCGATGCGCCGCGGGCCGTGTTCGGCCATCCGCGCACGCTGTTCGTCGCCCGCTTCATGGGCGGGCACAACATCGTGGAAGGCACGGCCGCCGGCACCACCCTGACCCTGGCGGATGGCACCACGCTCGCCCTGCCCGAATCCGCGCAAGGCCCGGTGCGGCTGGCCATCCGCATCGACCGCATGGCGCTCGACCGGGCCGCCGGCCCCAACCGTCTGCCGGTGACGCTGACCGCCATCGAATATCACGGCCCGTTCCTGCGGCTGTCGCTGCAGGACGGAATGGGCACCGCCCACAGCATGCTGCTGAGCGAAGCCGCGTTCGACGCCCACCCCGCACAGGCCGGCGACCAGGTGGTCGCGGGCTTTGCCGTCGCCGACAGCCACATCCTTTCCAACTGAGGGAGTTCACCACGTCATGACATCCGCCATCACGCGCCGCCGCGCGCTGAAATCCGCTGCAGCCGGCATCGGCCTCGCGGCAGGCTCGGGCGCGCTTACCGGCTTCCCGACCATCTGGGCGCAGAACATCAAGAACATCACCCTGCGCCAGTTCGGCACCGGCGTGTCCGGCCAGAACCCGATCGCGGCCAAGGTGAAGCAGGATCTGGGCTTCACCCTCAACATGACCGTGCTGGACACGGACGCCGCCGCCCAGCGCGCCCGCACCCAGCCAAACAGCTACGACATCGCCGACATCGAATACTTCATCGTCAAGAAGGTCTTCCCCGCCGGCGTGCTGCAGCCGATGGACACGCGCAAGCTGAAGAACTTCGACAAGATCGTCCCCCTGTTCATCACCGGCAAGCTGACGCCGGACAGCGTGATCGCCCAGGGCACGGCGCCGCACACGGTGGGGTTCGTTGAAGGCAAGGACAGCCTGAAATTCGCCAAGAAGCCCACCGAGTGGTTCACGATGGTGCCCACAATCTACAACGCCGACACGCTGGGCATCCGCCCGGATCTGGTGGGCCGCCCGATCACCCAGTGGAAGGACCTCGTGGACCCCGCGTTCAAGGGCAAGGCCTCCATCCTCAACATCCCCTCGATCGGCATCATGGATGCCGCCATGGTTTGTGAGTCGCTGGGCGTGATCAAGTATGCCGACAAGGGCAACATGACCAAGGCCGAGATCGACAAGACCATCGGCAAGCTGATCGAGTTCAAGAAGGCCGGCCAGTTCCGCGCGTTCTGGAAGAGCTTCGACGAGAGCGTGAACCTGATGACCTCGGGCGAGGTGATCATCCAGTCGATGTGGTCGCCGGCTGTGGCCGCCGTGCGCTCCAAGGGCATCGCCTGCACCTATCAGCCGCTGAAGGAAGGCTATCGCTCCTGGGGCGGCGGTCTCGGTTTGGCCAAGCACCTCAAGGGGCTGGAGCTGGATGCGGCCTATGAATACATCAACTGGTACCTGTCCGGCTGGGTCGGCGCCTACCTCAACCGCCAGGGCTACTACTCGGCCGTGCTCGACACCGCCAAGCAGTTCATGAAGCCCGAGGAATGGGCTTTCTGGATGGAAGGCAAGCCCGCCGCCATCGACATCACCGCGCCAGACGGCACGCTGATGGAAAAGAAGGGCGCGGTGCGCGACGGCGGCTCGTTCTACGAGCGGATGGGCCATGTCGCCTGCTGGAACTCGGTGATGGACGAGGACAAGTACATGGTCCAGAAGTGGAACGAGTTCATCGCCGCCTGATGTCCCCTTCGCAGAACAGCGACGCGCGCAGGATCTCCCTGCGCGCGTTCGCCCCTCATCTTCTGGCACTGCCCCTGTGGGCGGTGCTGGGGGTGTTCCTGGCCGTGCCGATCCTGATGATCGTGATGGTCAGCTTTCTCGACTATGACGATGCCGGGCTGATCTACACCTTCGTGCTCGACAACTACCGCGACCAGCTTGGCTCGGCCGTGCTGTGGCGCACCTATTTCCACACCATCCAGTTTGCCGTGCTGGTCTGGGCGCTGACGCTTTCGATCGGCTTCACGGTGGCCTATTTCCTGGCCTTCCATGTGCGTACCCAGCTCTGGCAGATGGTGCTGTTCCAGCTCTGCGCCATCCCGTTCCTGACCAGCAACATCATCCGCATGATCTCCTGGATCCCGACACTCGGCCGCAACGGGCTGCTGAACCAGGCGCTCGCCGCCTCCGGCGTGATCGACAAGCCGCTGGAATGGCTGCTGTTCTCCGACTTCGCCATCGTGCTGGCCTTCGTGCATCTCTACACGCTGTTCATGGTGGTGCCGATCTTCAACACCATGATGCGCATCGACCGTTCGCTGATCGAAGCCGCGCGGGATGCGGGGGCGGGGTTCTGGGACGTGCTGCGCAACGTCATCATCCCGCTCTCGCTGCCGGGCATCGCCATCGGCACCATCTTCGTCGTCACCCTGGTGATGGGCGATTTCGTGACGGTCCGCATGATGGGCGGAGGCCAAAGCGCCTCGGTGGGGCTGATGATGTCCAACTCCATCGGCCTGCTGCAGTACCCCACCGCCGCCGCCCAGGCGATGGTGCTGCTGATCACCGTGCTGCTGATGGTGGCCGCCATCCTGCGCGTGGTCGACATCCGCAAGGAGCTCTGAGGTGGAAAAGCGCGGCCTCGCCTTCTATCTGCTGGCGGCCTTCTTTGCCCTGTTCGTGGTGTTCCTCTACGGGCCCACCATCACCATCGCCCTGCTGTCGTTCCAGGGACCGCGCGGCAACCTGACCTTCCCGATGCGCGGGCTTTCCCTGCACTGGTTCGAGAACCTGTTCGACGAGCAGATGGTGGGCGATTTTGCCGGATCCTTCGGCCGCTCTATCACCCTGGCGCTGATCGTGATGCTCCTGACGGTGGCCATCTCGCTGCTGGCGGGGCTGGCATTCCGGCGGAAGTTCCGCGGCGCCACGGTGCTGTTCTATCTCACCGTCGCCAGCCTGATCATCCCCTCCATCCTGATCAGCCTGGGCATCGGCCTGCTGTTCGCCGTCATGGGACTGCAGCCGACCTGGTGGGGTTCGGCGCTGGGCGCGCACCTGACCTGGACGCTGCCGTTCGGCGTGCTGATCATGTTCGCCGTGTTCAACCGGTTCGATCGTAGCCTGGAGGAAGCCGCCCGCGACCTTGGCGCCTCGCCGTTCCAGACGTTTCGCCACGTCGTGCTGCCGCTGATCACGCCGTCGCTGATCGGGGTCGGGCTGTTCGGGTTCTCGCTGTCATATGACGAGTTTGCGCGGTCGAGCATGACGGCGGGGTCTGACAACACGCTGCCGTTGGAGATCTACGGGATGACCACCAATGTCACGACGCCGGTGCTGTATGCGCTGGGGACGATGACGACGATGTTTTCGCTGGCGGTGATTTTTGTGTGTGTGACGTTGGTGGTGGTGCTGAGAAGGAAGTAAGCACTTCTTTTTTTGTAAAAAAAGAAGTGCTTGCTTACTTTCTGGTGATCCGATCAATCTCCGCCAGATCGCCCGCACTGAGCTTCCACGCCCCCGCCAGCACATTCTGCGCGATCTGCTCCGGCTTGGTCGCGCCCGCGATCACGCTCGAGACCGGTGCCTGCGCCAGCAGCCAGCTGAACGCCAGCTCCAGCGGCGTATGCCCCTGCGCCTCGGCGAAATCCGCCAACCTCTCAGAGATCGCCCAGTTCGCCTCGGTCAGATACCGCTCGGCCAGACGTTCCGTGTTGGTCAGCCGCGCGCCCTCAGGCATCGGCGCGTTCCGACGGTACTTGCCCGTGAGCAGGCCGGAGGCAAGCGGGAAATAGGGCAGCAGCCCCAGGCCGTATTCGCGCAGGGCCGGGATCAGATCGGCCTCGTGGTCGCGCTTGACCAGCGAGTATTCGTCCTGCGCGGAGACAAACCCCGGCAGGCCCAGGGCCTTGGCTGTCCACTGCGCCTCCACCAGCCGCCAGGCGGAGAAGTTTGAGCAGCCGAAATAGCGGATCTTGCCCTGAGTCACGAGATCGGACAGCGCGCGCAGGGTCTCGTCGATCGGGGTCAGCGCATCCATCCGATGCATCTGGTAGAGATCGATGTAATCGGTCTGGAGCCGCGTCAGCGAAGCTTCCACCGCCTGCATGATGTAGCGCCGGCTGCCGCCACGCAGCGTCTCGGCCGCATTCATCGGCATGCAGAACTTGGTGGCCAGCACAATGTCCTTGCGCATCGGGCCGATCACCTGGCCCATCAGGGTTTCGGAGCCGCCCTTTTCACCATAGACGTCGGCGGTGTCGAACAGGGTGATCCCGGCATCGAATGCTGCGTGGATGACCGCCTTGGTGCCGGCCAGATCGAGCCGGCCACCGAAATTGTTGCAGCCCAGGCCGATCGCCGAGACGCGCAGGCCGGAACGGCCGAGGTTGCGGATTTCCATCGTGTTTCTCCAATTGCAAGACCAGTGTCGCCTGCCAACATGCCTGCTGCAACCTGCGAGAACCGGAGAATCGCATGACCCCGCGCCGCACCGCCTTCGGACTCGCCGCCACCGCCTTCGGCAGCCTGTTCGGTCGACCCGCCCATGCCGAGGGCAAGCATCACCGCGTGGTGTTTCAGGTCAGCAGCGGCGATGCCGGCACGATGAACCTGGCGATCAACAACATGGGGGCGATGCGCCGCGAGTACGAGGCACGCGGGGAGACGGTGGGGATCGAGCTCGTGGCGTTCGGCCCGGGGCTTGCGATGCTGCGCGCCGATACCAGCCCGGTGAAGGAGCGGCTGGCAAGCCTGAAAGGGATGACGCTGTCGGCGTGCAACAACACGATCCAGGCGGTGCAGAAGGCGGAGGGACAGACGATCCCGATCTATGAGGGGGCGCGGGTGGTGCCGGCGGGAGTGGTGCGGGTGGCGGAGCTGCAGGAGCAGGGCTGGAGCTACGTTCGGCCGTAAGGAAGGAAGGACTTCTTTTTTTGTAAAAAAAGAAGCAAAAAAACTTTCATTCGTGGAACCGGGATATTCGGGAAAGTCCCGCCCCCATGGTTGGAAGTTTTTTTACTTCTTTTTTTTCAAAAAAAGAAATGCTTACTTTATTCCCGTAATCGACGCCGACATCGCCCGAGGATCCCGCATCGGCCACCTGCCCGCATCCACCAGCGACATGAAATCCCCCACGATCTGATTGAACAGATCCGGCGCCTCCAGATTGATCGTATGTCCACAGTTGGGCATCACCGCCAGCGCCGCGGACGCAATGGTGCGCTTCATCAGCAGCCCTGGCGCCAGGCAGGGCCAGTCCTCATCGCCGGTCAGGATCAGGGTTGGCACCGACAGCGCGGCCATCTCCGCGGTGAGGTGGTAGAGCGACGGCCGCTCCTTCTGCACGCCGAGCTGGGTGTTGGCCGCCCCGAGCGCTGAATGTTCGGCAAGTTGGGCTTTGAACAGGGCGAAGCCGCGCGGGTCCTTCGCCTCGAACTGCACGCGGGTGGGGCCGTGGGCGTAGCGGGCGGCGAAGGGCGGCATGCCCTCGCTGTGCAGGGCAGCGACGATCGCGTCCGCCTCGGCGCGGAAGGTGTCGCGCCGGTCGGGCTCGGCGCCGTAGCCGCAGCCGGCCACGCACAGCGACAGAGCGCGGGAGGGATGGCGAAAGCCGAAATGCAGCGTGGCGAAGCCGCCCATCGACAGGCCGCAGACATGCGCCTTTTCGATCCCCAGGTGATCGAGCACGGCCAGGATGTCGTCAGCCGCGCGGGCCTGGCTGTAGCGGGCGGGATCCTCCGGCACGTCCGACGGCGGATAGCCGCGGGCGGCGTAGGTGATGGCGCGGTATTTCCGGCCGAAATGGCCCATCTGCAGCTCCCAGCTGCGATGGTCGCCGGCGAATTCGTGGACGAAGATCAGCGGCGTGCCGTGGCCGGTCTCTTCGTAATGCAGTTGGACGCCGTCATCGGTGGTGGCAAAGGGCATTGAGCGCGGTCCGGGTGTGGTTGGCCGGAAAGGATGCGCGCTCGCCGCAAAACGGGGAAGACCATTGCGCGTTCTGGTGATCGCGCCAGCAGACAAAAAATCCGCGCCCGACTGGTTCGGGCGCGGCCTGGTCGTGTTCGAGAATGAGGCGCGACGTTAGGGCTTGTTCAACAATGACCCCTGCGGATCGCAGTGTCGAACAAGTAAGAGGGGCAAAACCCCGGGCATCGTGTTGATTTTGCTTCCGCGAAGCGGCGGTTTCTGAATCAATGCGTCCATGTCTCCGCCCCCGGATTTGA
>CAIYCW010000022.1 GCA_903924855.1 uncultured Rhodospirillales bacterium
ATATGTGCTGATCGATAGTTTGGTGCCGCGGGCGCGATTGATGGCGGGGATGTTGTTGAGTCAGTAAGCAAGCACTTCTTTTTTTGTAAAAAAAGAAGCAAAAAAACTTTCACACTTTGAGCCGGGCTGGTGGGGCGATCCGGTTCCAATGAATGAAAGTTTTTTTGCTTCTTTTTTTACAAAAAAAGAAGTGCTTGCTTACTGACTCAACAACATCCCCGCCATCAATCGCGCCCGCGGCACCAAACTATCGATCAGCACATACTCCCCCAACGTGTGCATCAGATCCCCCATCACCCCCAGCCCATCGAGTGTTGGAATCCCCATCGCCCCCGTGAAATTCCCGTCCGACCCGCCGCCGGCGCTGCTGTGTGACAGCTCCATCCCCAGCTGCCGTGCCAGGCCCCGGGCCGTTTCATACAGCACCACCGTACCGGCATCAGGCTCCCACACCGGCCTGGTGACCGTGCGTTCCACCAGCAGCTGTGCCTCGGTGGCGGGCCTGAGCGCCAGCATCCGGGCAACGCCGGCGTCCAGATCCGGCTGGGTGCGCGCCATGCTCAGCACCTCCGCCGTGCAGGTGGTCGACACGCAGTTCACCCACTGACCGCCCTCCACCACCCCGACGCTGAACGTGCATTCAGGCGTGGTCATCGCCTCGATCGCCAGGATCTGATGCGCGATCTCGCGGATCGCGCTGCGCCCCTCGCCGAGCCGGGCGCCGGCATGGCTGGGCCGGCCGGTTGCCTCCAGCCGGAACCGGGCGATAGCGAAACGGCCGCTCACCACGCCGCCATCCGGGCGCGCCGGCTCGGGCACCAGAACAAATCTGTGCCGGCTGGCCTCTGCCTCGATCAGATCGCGCGTGCTGGGCGAGCCCACTTCCTCGTCGCTGGT
The DNA here is from genome assembly GCA_903924855.1 of uncultured Rhodospirillales bacterium. Lineage (GTDB taxonomy): Bacteria > Pseudomonadota > Alphaproteobacteria > Acetobacterales > Acetobacteraceae > CAIQQQ01. The sequence continues at coordinate 898 of CAIYCW010000022.1, forward strand.
CAGCAGCACCGTGATCGGCAGCGGCGTTGCCACGCCCGCCTGGGCCAGGGCGCGGATGGCGGAGAGGGCGATGTAGGCGCCGCCCTTCATGTCGCAGATGCCCGGCCCCGTGACATGCCCGCCTTCGCGCTTCCAAGGCAGCACACGCAGCGTGCCGACCGGGTGCACCGTGTCCAGATGCGCCATCACCAGAATGCCCGGCACGTCCAGCGCGTGCGGAAAGCGGGCGCGCACACAGTCGCCGAAGCCCATCCGGCCGGGGATGCGATCGATCCGCGCACCCATCACCGCGAGCTCGCGGGCGGCCATGTCCATCATCCTGTTGACGGCCGACGCATCCCAGGTCGGGCTTTCGCATTCCACCCAGGAGCGCAGCCCGGCCAGGATGGTTTCGGCGTCGAGCGGCAGGGCGGTCAGGTCCATCAGAGTCTCCATTTGCTGCCAGAATGAGCGCGGGTCCGCCCTGTTGCAACCGGGCTGGATTGTCATGCTGCGGCGCGTCACAAATTGGGTTGGCAAGGAGAGCCCGATGGACCGCGTATTTCCCGATGGCCTGCCGCCGTCTCAACGGCGCTGGGCGATCCTGACCCAGGCGATGGTGATCACCCTGGCCGTGCTGGACGGCGCGATCGCCAACATCGCCTTGCCCAGCATCGCCGCCGACCTGCAGGTTTCGCCTGCGGACAGCATCTGGGTGATCAACGCCTACCAGCTCGCCATCACCGTCTCGCTGCTGCCGGTGGCGTCTTTGGGGGACATCTACGGGTATCGCCGCGTCTATGCAGTGGGCTTGGTGCTGTTCCTGATCGGCTCGGCGGCCTGCGGGCTTTCAACCAGCCTGCCGATGCTGGTGGCGGCCCGATTTGTGCAGGGGTTCGGGGCGGCCGGGGTGATGTCGGTCAACACGGCACTGGTGCGGTTCATCTTTCCGCGCGCTCAGCTGGGGCGCGGCATGGGCATCAACAGCATGGTGGTCTCGGTGTCCTCGGCGGCCGGGCCGTCGATCGCGGCGGCGATCCTGTCGGTGGCGCATTGGCCGGTGCTGTTTCTGGTCAACATCCCGATCGGGCTGATGGCGCTGGCGTTGAACCACACCCTGCCGGCGACGCCGCGCGGCGGGCATCGGTTCGATGCGGTGGGCGCCTTGATGAACGCCGCCACGTTCGGCCTGTTCATTCTGGCGGTGGACGGGCTGGGGCATGGCGGGTCGCGCTGGCTGGGCGTGGCGGAGCTGGCGGCCGCGATCACGGTGGGATGGTTGTTCGTGCGCATCCAGCTGCGCCAGGCAGCACCGATCCTGCCGGTGGATCTGTTCCGCATTCCCGCCTTTGCGCTGAGCGTGCTGACCTCGGTGTGTTCGTTCATCGCGGCCAGCATGGCGATGGTGTCGATGCCGTTCCTGTTCGAATCCCGCGGTGTCAGCACGGCCGACACCGGCCTGCTGATCACGCCCTGGGCGGTGACGGCGGCGGTGATGGCACCGCTGGCGGGCCGGCTGTCGGACCGTGTCTCCGCGGGACGGCTCGGCGGGCTGGGCCTGGCGCTGCTGGCAGTGGGGCTGTTGACGGTGGCGACCATCCCCGAGGGGGCGCCGTGGTGGAATGTGGTGTGGCGCATGGCGATGTGCGGCTGCGGCTTCGCGCTGTTTCAGACGCCCAACAATCGGCTGCTGATCGGCGCGGCGCCGCGCGAACGCTCGGGGGCGGGGAGTGGCATGCTGTCCACCGCGCGGCTGCTGGGGCAGACGATGGGGGCGGCGGTGGTGGCGCTGGTGTTCGGGATGGGAGGCGTGGAGGTGACGGCGCCCTCGGCGATTGCGATCGGGGCGGGGTTTGCGACGGTGGCCTGTTTGGTGAGCCTGTTGCGGTTGAGGGTTTAAGGAAGGAAGCACTTCTTTTTTTGTAAAAAAAGAAGCAAAAAAAC
>CAIYCW010000023.1 GCA_903924855.1 uncultured Rhodospirillales bacterium
GTCGGTCGGCGCGGCGGCACTTTTCCGCGCCAGATTCGTTCAAGGCTTGCCACGATGCACTCACATCGTGTCTTCGCCTTGGCCTTTCTGGCACGAAAAATTGCTCGCCGCCCCTCCGCGAACAGTTTTTCAGCAGCCTGTTAATGCCGCGCCGGGCTCGGGTGTTCCGGCAGCTGCGCTGTCTCGACCAGCGGGGCGCCACCGGTGGGGCAGTTGGCCAGCGCCAGATAGGGTGCTGGATCGACCGCGCGGCCGTTGATCCGCACCTCGAAATGCAGATGTGCGCCATGCGCCATGCCGGAGGTGCCGATCTTGCCGATCTCCTGGCCCAGGGCCACCTCGGTGCCCGGTTTCAGCCCCTTGGCATAGGCGGACAGGTGGCCGTAGCGGGTGACGCTGCCATCGGCCAGGCGGATATCGATCATGTTGCCATAGCCGAAATAGCGGCTGGCAAAGATCACCGTGCCGGGCGCTGCCGCGCGCACCGGGGAGCCATAGGGGGCGGTGAGGTCAACGCCCGAATGATGGGCGGAAAAACCGCGGGAGAACTGCTTGAGCGATGCTGCCGGCATCAGCATCGAACCGCAGGCATTGGCCGGATCGGCCAGGGCTGCAGACGGAAGGGACAGTGTGCCGAGCACGGTCCCCGCGAGGATTGTTACAACAGCAACAAATCTTGAGCGTTTTGTCATACAGCGGCCATAGCATCCCTGGGATGCGGTCGCCAAGGGGCAGAGATGCAGAAATTCACTCTCGCAATTGTGTCATCGCCATACCGCCTGGAAAAATCGTGGCAGTTCATCGGGGCTTGCGCGGAAGTTCAGCGCACGGCTGAAGGCGTAGGTGGTGACATAGGTGTGAAGCGGCAGGAACAGCGCCTGCTCGCCGATCAGCCGGATGGCGCGGCTATAGGCCTGGCGCCGCTGATCGGGGCTGATGGTGCCGCCGCCCTGCTCCACCAGGGCGCGCAGCTCCGGATTGCGCGCCGCATCCTGGTCACCGCCGCCGAAGAAATACGGCAGGATCGCCGAGACATCGTTGATCGAGTAGCTGCCCCAGCTGCCCATGAACAGCGGCGCGGTGCCGGCGGCCGCACGGGCCACCGCCTCGCCCAGCGGCAACTGGCTGATGCGGGCGCGAATGCCAACAGCCGCGAGATCGGCCGCCACCGCGATCGCGTATTGCGGCAGCACGTAGGAGACCAGCTCGGTGTCGAACCCGTCCGGATAGCCCGCCTGCGCCAGCAGCGCACGGGCGCGGGCGGGGTCGTAGGTCACGCGTATGGCCGCCGCCTGATCACAGCCGAACTGGGTGGCAAAGCACGGTGCATCCGGCACACGCGCGCCCACCGCCAGCAGATCCTTGGACAGTTTCGCGCGATCGATCGCAGCCTCCACCGCCTGGCGCACCAGCAGGTTCGTCAGCGGATTGCCGGGCCCGGAGCGGCCGGCGGCATCCAGCTGCAGATAGCCGAGCCGCATGCTCTCCACCCGCAATTCCTGCAGCGCCGGGTTGGCGGTGATCCTGGCCGAGTTGTCCGGCGCGTAGGACCAGATCCAATCCGCCCGCCCCTCCAGCAGATCGGCCAGCTCGCTTTGCGGGTCCGCCACCTGGCTGATCGCCAGATGGGCGATGGCCGGCCGTCCCTTGGGGCTGCCGGCGTAGTAGCCGTCGAACCGGTCCAGCGTGATCAGCGCGGGCGAGACGCTGGTGATGCGATACGGCCCCGCGCCGATCGGGTGGCGGCTGTAGCCGTCCTTGCCCATCACCTGGCGGTAATGCGCGGGCAGGATCGGCAAGGCGAGGGCGATATATTCCAGCGCTGCCGGAAACACCCGCTTCAGATGCAGCCGCACATGGCTGGCATCCAGCGCCTCGGCGCCGGCAAGCCAGGCGTAGTTGGAGGGCACCGCAAGGTCAGGGTCCGACAGCGCCTGCTGCACGGTGTAGACCACGTCATCGGCGGTGACGGGATCACCGTTCTGGAACCGCGCGTCCGGGCGCAGGTCGAAATCCAACGTGGTGTCGTCCACGAAGCGCCAGGCGGTGGCGAGCAGCGGCTTGAGGGTGAGCGTTTCGGGATCGCGCCAGATCAGCCCGTCCCAGGCCTGATGCGCCAGCACCAGGCCGTTGCGCAGCGGGTTGTGATAAGGGTCGGGGTCGAGCACCGCCTCACGCCAGGAGATGCGCAGCGTGTCGGCGGATTTCTGCGCCTGGGCCGGAGATGGGGCCGAGAACGCGGCCACCAGAAGAAGCAGGATCAGGCCCAGGCGCATCGGCTCAGGCCATGGTCGAGTTGTAGAGCCCGCCATCGAGCAGCAGATTCTGCCCGACGATGAAGCCCGATTTCGTGCTGCACAGGAACACGCAGGCGGCACCGAACTCCACCGGATCGCCGACCCGGCCGGCCGGCGAGGATTGCGCGCGCTCGGCCAGCAGCGTGTCGACATCCTTGCCGGCAGCCTCAGCGGCGGCCTTGGCGTTGCCGCGCAGACGATCGGTGAGGAACGGCCCCGGCAGCAGGCTGTTGATCGTCACGTTGTGGCGGGCCACCTGGCGGGCAAGGCCCGCGGTGAAGCCGGTGAGACCCGCACGCGCGCCGTTGCTCATGCCGAGTGTGGGGATGGGGGATTTCACCGAGCCCGAGGTGATGTTGACGATGCGCCCGAAGCCGCGCGCGATCATGCCGTCCACCACCGCCTTCATCAGAAAGATCGGCGTGAGCATGTTGGCGTCGAGGGCGCGGATCCAGTCCTCCCGCTCCCAGTCGCGGAAATCGCCAGGCGGCGGGCCGCCCGCGTTGTTGATCAGGATGTCCGGGTTGGGGCAGGCGGCCAGGGCTGCCATCCGGCCCGCCTCGGTGGTGATGTCGCCGGCAACCGTGGTGACAGTGACACCGGTTGCGGCGCGGATCTCGGCGGCGGTCGCCTCCAGCGCCTCGGCGCCGCGCGCGGTGATGGTGACGTGCACGCCCTCCTGGGCCAGCGCCATCGCGCAGGCGCGGCCCAGGCCCTTGCTTGCGGCACATACCAGCGCCTGTTTGCCTGCCAATCCGGTGTCCATGGCGTGTCTCCCTACATGATTGTTTCAAAGGCGGCGCGCTGAGCCGCCGGGATCGGCGTGGGCTTCATGCCACTCCGCTGCACATAGACATGCACGAAATGCCCCTCCGCCGAGGCCACATCCTCGCCCTCGCGGAACACGGCTGCGAGGTAGCGCACCGAGGAGGTGCCGAGCCGGTCGACCCTGATGCCGACATCGATGCGGCCCGGATAGGCGATCTCGCGCAGGTAGCGCAGCCCGGTCTCCGCCACCACGCCCACGATCTCGCTGCTGCCGATCTCCAGAATGCCGTTCTCGATCAGGAAGATGTTCACCGCCGTGTCGATCCAGGAATAATAGACGACGTTGTTGGCGTGCCCGAACATGTCGTTGTCGGCCCAGCGCAGGGTGACGGTGTTGAACCAGCGATACTCGCTGCGTGTGGTGGGCGGTGGTCGGGACATTCCGTGCGTCCGGGTTGAGTGCGCCAGGACTACACCGCGTTTGCCAGGTCGCGTCCACCACGGGAGACCGATTTGCAGGCCTGCGGTTGGACAAGCCACAACTCCGGCATTAGACCCTGGCGCGTCACCAAAGGATTGCTGCGGATGCGAAGGATGCTTGTGCGTTCGGCTCTGGCCCTGGTCCTGTGTGCGGCCCTGTCCGCACCGGCGCTGGCACATGCCATTCTGGTGGAGAGCCAGCCCGCGATCGACGGCACGACCGCGTCAGGCCATGTGGAGTTCCGGCTACGCTACAACAGCCGCATCGACCGCAGGCGCTCACGGCTGATCCTCACCCTGCCGGATCAGAGCCAGACCATCCTCAAGATCCGCGATGACGGCACCGAGGATCTGCTGCTGACGGCGGCCGAGCTGCAGCCGGGCCATTATTCGCTGCGCTGGCAGGTGCTGGCGGTGGACGGCCATATCACCCGCGGCGACGTGCCGTTCACCGTGGAGGCAGCGCCGTGATCCTGCTCGTCGATCTGTTCGGCTATCTCAGCATCATCATCCACGGCCTGACCATCGTGGCGCAGTCCATGACGGTGGGCGGCGTGCTGTTCCTGGTGGCACTCGGCCTGCCGCTGGGATCGCGGATCGGCCCCAAAGTGGCCGAGGACACCGCACGCATCGCCGCCTGGTCGGCGCTGGCGCTTGCGCTGTGCGAGGCGGTGACGGTGGCGCTGCAGGCGGCGGTGCTGACGGCCACCGTCGATCTCAGCCTGTTCGAGGCGCTCGGCGCCAGCTCGGCGGAGGCTGGGCTGGTGAAGGTCGCCTGCGGGCTGTTGCTGGCGCTGATGCTGTTTGCCACCGGCATTGCCACGCCGCGCGTGCCGATGCTGGTGATCTGCACGATCGAGCTGATCGCGGCCACGCTCACCACCCATGCGGCGGCACGGCTGGAGAGCAGCCAGGTGCTGTTCGCCGCCTCCTTCCTGCATCAGCTGGGTGCCGCGATCTGGATCGGTGGCATTCCCTGCTTCGTCTCCGCCCTGTCACGCGTCGATGACCTGACCGGCTGGCGCGAGGTGGGTGGGCGGTTCTCGCGCATGTCGATGCTGGGGGTGGCGTGCATCGTGCTGTCGGCGGCCACCTATTCGGCGCTCTATATCGCCGCCCCCGATGCGGTCTACGGCACTGCCTATGGCGTGATGGCGATGGCCAAGGCCGCGATGTTCGGCATGTTGCTGCTGCTGGGCTACGGCAATTTCCGCACCACGGAGCGGCTGCGCCGCGGCGATGTCACCTCGGTGCGGCGGATGAAGCGCTTTGCCGAGATCGAGATCGGCATCGGCTTCACGCTGTTCTTCGCGGCGGCCTCCCTCACCTCGGTGCCGCCCTCGGTGGATCTCACCCAGGACCGGGTGTCCTGGGCGGAGGTGGTGGAACGCAACACGCCGGTCTGGCCGCGCCTCGTCTCGCCGCAGCACGACGCGCTGGCCCTGCCCGCGCTGCAGGCGCAGCTCGATGCCGAGGCGGCGGCGGATCACCACGATCATGCGGCACCCGCCTTCGTGCCGGGGGCGGGGGCGCTGCCGATCCGCAACGCGGCGGATATCGCATGGTCCGAGTTCAACCATCACTGGGCCGGCATCTTTGTGGTGCTGATCGGCCTGCTCGCCCTGCTCAACCAGGCCGGGCTGCGCATCGCGCGGCATTGGCCGCTGGTGTTTCTGGGGCTTGCCGTCTTTCTGTTCCTGCGCTCGGACCCCGAAGTGTGGCCGATGGGCGAGGAGGGGTTCTTTGAATCGCTGCGCGACATCGAGGTGCTGCAGCACCGCTTCTTTGTGCTGCTGACGGTGGGGTTTGCGCTGTTCGAGTGGCGGGTGCGGGCGTTCGGCTGGCAGAACCGCAAGGCCCAGCTGGTGTTTCCGCTGCTCACCGCCATCGGTGGCGCCGCCCTGCTCACCCACAGCCATGCGATCTCCAACGTGAAGGACGCGCTGCTGATCGAGCTGACCCACACGCCGCTGGCACTGGCCGCCATCGTGGGGGGGTGGGCGCGCTGGATGGAGATCCGCGGCGAGGGCCGCATGGCGCGGGTGGCCGGCTGGATCTGGCCGGTGTGCTTCGTGCTGATCGGCTTCATCCTGCTGATCTACCGCGAGGCGTGAGACCCGCTACGTGAGGGGCTGATGCAGACCACCATCTGGCAGGGCATCGGCATCGGCTTTGCCATCGCAGCCCCCGTGGGGCCGATCGGCATGCTGTGCATCCGACGCACGCTGAGCGATGGCAGGCTGGTGGGGCTTGCCACCGGGCTGGGGGCTGCGACCGCCGATGCGCTCTACGGCCTGGTGGCAGCGCTCGGGCTTGGCGCACTGACCTCCCTGCTGCTGTCCCACGCCGATCTGCTGCGGCTGGCAGGCGGCGCGTTGCTGATCTGGCTTGGGGTTGCAAGCCTCAGACGGGCGGCGCGCGGTGCTGTGGCCAAGGCGGCGCCGGTCAGCGCCCGCGGCCTGATCTCCGCCTATGCCACCACGGTGGCGCTCACCTTGGCCAATCCGGCCACCATCCTGTCGTTTCTCGGCGTGATCGCAGCCCTGTCCGGCGCGGATGCGCTGTCTGGCGGGATGCTTCTGGTGGCGGGGGTGTTTGTGGGCTCAAGCGCCTGGTGGCTGCTGCTGGTGAGCGCCGTGGGCCTGCTGCGCCACGCTTTGCCGGATCGGGTGTTGCCATGGATCGAGGCTTCGTCCGGCCTGGTGCTGGCCGGTTTCGGCGCCTCAACAATTTTTTACGTTTTACGAAGCTTCATCACTCTTCCGTGAAACCCGCGCTCAACCGCGCATTTCGCGGCTGAGAGGGCCGTCGTCATCGACGCGCATCTTTTGGCACGGGATGGAATGATGCATAACATGAGGCATATGGAGCCGGCGCTGGCTTCCCAGGCATCGCAGCAACAGGCGGTTTCCGAGACATGATCTTTGCCTCCTTCGAATTCCTGTTTCTGTTCCTGCCCTTGTTCTTCGGGTTCTATTTCATCACGCCCACAAAGTATCGGAACTACACGATCCTGTTCTTCTCGTGGGGGTTCTACGCCTGGTGGCGTGTGGACTTCCTGGGGCTGCTGGTGACCATGACCACCTTCACCTATCTGGTGGCGCGCGGCATGGAATATGTGGACCCAAAAACCCCGCGCGGCCGGCAGCTGATGCTGTTCGGCGTGATCGGCAATCTCTCCGCCCTGGCCTATTTCAAATACGCCAACTTCATGGTGGGCAACTACAACGCCGTGGTCACCACGCTCGGCTTCAATCCCACACCGTGGGACGACATCATCCTGCCGATCGGGCTTTCGTTCTATATCCTGCAGTCGGTCAGCTACCTGATCGACATCCGCAACGGCACCGTGCCGGTCAGCCGCTCCTATCTGAACTACGCCGCCTACAAGGCGATCTTCGCCCAGCTCATCGCGGGCCCGATCGTGCGCTATGCCGAGATCGCCGATGAGCTGAAGGTGCGCCACCACTCGCTGCAGCAATTCGGCGTCGGCGCCTCCATCTTCATGGTGGGGTTTGCCATGAAGACCGCGCTGGCGGACACGCTGAGCCCGGTTGTCGATGTGATCTTCAACGCCACCGACCCGTCCTTCACCGATTCCTGGATCGGGGCGATCAGCTACACGCTGCAGCTCTACTTCGATTTCGGCGGCTATTCGCTGATGGCGATCGGGCTTGCGCGGATGATCGGGTTCCACTTCCCGCAGAACTTCAACAACCCCTATCTGTCCGGCTCGATCCAGGAATTCTGGCAGCGCTGGCACATGACGCTGAGCCGCTTCCTGCGCGACTATCTCTATATCGCCCTGGGCGGCAACCGGAAGGGCGCCATCCGCACCTATGTGAACCTCATCATGGTGATGGCGATCGGCGGGCTGTGGCACGGATCCAGCTGGAACTTCGTGATCTGGGGCCTGTGGCATGGCTGCTCTCTGGCCATTCACCGCTACTGGTCGCGCCTGCCGGGGCAGAAGCCGATGCCGTACTGGGCCGGCAATGCGATCACCATGCTGGTGGCGGTCATCGGCTGGGTGGTGTTTCGCGCCAAGGACCTCGCTTCCGCATTCGGCATCTATGCCGGCATGTTCGGCCTGCACGGGTTTGGCGGCATGAGCGACAACCTGGCCTGGCAGCTGACGCCGGACCGGCTGTGGTTCATCCCGATCGCGCTGTTCTTCGTCTATCTGCCGCTGATCCGCGGCGACAAGCACGCGCTGCTGCCGCCGGCGAAGCAGCCCTTCTCGGCAACCCCGATCGGCAATGTGCTTGCCACGATCGGGCCACTGGCCGGCTTCGTGATGGCGATGATCCTGCTCTACAGCCGCGATGCGGTGCCTTTCCTCTACTTCCAGTTCTGATCGGGGGCACGAACCATGGCCACCACACGCGACGATCCCTCCCACCGCCCGATCGCCCAACGCATCCAGGGGGCGGCGATGGCGCTCTCCCTCGCTGTCGGCTTCGGCCTCGGTATTGCCGCCATCGAAACGCCGGACGGGCTGAAGCGGCTCAACGCCGCGTCGGACTTTCAGGCCTTCCTGCAGGGCCGCACGGCGGCTGCGATCAACTACGCGCTGGCGCATCAGCTGCCGGTGGACGGGTTCTTCCGCGCCGCGGGCGGCGTGTTCCGCTGGCGCCTGTTCCATTCCGGCGGCCCGCAGGTCTGGGCCGGGCGTGACAACTGGCTGTATCTGATCGAGGAGCTGCGCCCCTGGCCGGAGGCGGAGGCCAACATGGCCGCACGCGCCGACACGCTGGCCAAGGTGCGCGCGAAGCTTGCCGCCCAGCATATCGACCTTGTGGTCGCCATCGTGCCGGACAAGGCGCGCGTCGAGCACGAGACGATGGACGGGCCGCGCTCCGCCCAGGCCGATGCCAGGCTCGCCGCCTGGCTCGATCTGCTGGCCAAGCGCGGCATCCAACCCGTCGACCTCAACACCACCTTCATGGCGCAGCCCAATCGCCCTGCCCTGTTCTGGCGCACCGACACGCATTGGAGCCAGGTCGGCTCGGCGCTGGCGGCCAACACGATCGCGGCCGCTGTTACCACCAAAATCGATCGCAGCCACCAGTTCAAGACCACGCAGGACGCGGCCGAGACTGACGGGCCGGGCGATCTGCTGCGGCTGATGAGCCTGGACAAGATCGCGGACGGCTTGTGGATCCCGCTGCGCCCGCCGGTGGATCGCCAGCATCTTGAACACACCGCGGAAGCCCAGGCTGAGCCCGCCGGTGGATTGCTGGATGACGGCCCGCAGGTGGAGGTGACGCTGGTCGGCTCCTCCTACTCGGTGAACGCCAATTTCGCGGGCCATCTGCAGGAGGCGCTGCACGCGCCGGTGCTGAACGTGGCCGAGGCCGGCGGCGGCTTTGCCCGCGCCGCACAAAAGTATTTCACCGGCAAGACCTTCGCCGAGACCAGGCCCAAGCTTGTGGTCTGGGAGATCCCGGAACGCGTGGTGGGTCAGCCTTTGGTGGATGACGACAAGGCGCTCGCTGGCTGGGCCGAGGCCGCGAAATAAGGTCCACTATCAATAAAGCCAGGAAGAGGTTCTTTTTTGAAAAAAAGAACCAAAAAACTTTTGAACGCTGGCGCGAGGCTGGCCGAACAGTGCGACTCACGACTAAAAAAGTATGTTGCTTCTTTTTTTCAGAAAAGAACGTCTTTCTTGATTTGTCCCAATCAGCGTTGGCATAAATCCGGTTGCGAAGTGGCTTATTTCGGGCGCTCTGCGAAATGCCAGAGCACGCCACACGGATCGATCACGTAGCCGACGCGCAGGCCCCAGCTCTGGATGGCGGGCGGTTTGAGTTTGGGAATGCCGAACTTCGCCGGCAGATCGAGGGCCTCGATATGCGCCCACCAGGCATCGAGATCTTCGACCATGATCTGCATCATGAAGTTTCCGGCCCAATCCTTCTGATAGTAGTTCTGCAGAATGAAGGTGGTTGTGCCGACCCCGAAGATGGCAACCTCGTCATCCAGCAGTTTCTCGAAGCCGAGTGTTTCGTAGAAGGCCTTGCTGACCGCAAAATCCTTGGCGGGCAGAAACGGGCGCATCGCGTCGGTGGCTGCGGGAATTGCCATGTGCGTTGCCTTCTCGATCTGCCAGAGCCGCGTGCGACTCAAGGTTTGCCCGCCGGATATGCCCGCCGCCGGACTTGAACCGGCACGCCCCGAGGGGCAACGGATTTTAAGTCCGGTGCGTCTACCATTCCGCCAGGCGGGCTGCGTTGTGGCGTTCTAGAACAACGCCGTATCGGGTTGAACCCAAAAGCTTCGATGGAATAGGCGCCAATTGGCTCCGGACTATCGCAGGGCGTGGGGCACGGAACGAACGCGCCCGACGAAAGATTACGATTCTTAATGAAAGTCATTTTAAAAGGATGAAACTGCCCTGTGGCGCCAGTGAAATCTGTTATGATACGATTCACATCCTAGCACCGAGCGCACCCGTCGCTGTTCAGAATGATAAGCCCCGAATGGCCAACACATTGACGCCGCAGAACGGGCAGCTGGAGCATCTATTTCAGGTCAGCCCCGGTGTGTTCTACGAATTGTCGGGCCCGTCCGGTGAGGCGATGCACCCCCGCTTCATCTCCTCCAGCGTGCATGATCTGTTCGGCGTCTCCCCCGAGGAGGCTGTGGAACCCGGGTTCCTGATCAAGCGGGCGATGGTGGATCTACCGGCCATGCGCGAGGCGGCGCTGGAAAAGGCGGGCGAACGGGGGGTGACCAGCATCACCTATCCGGCCCGGCTGGGTGGGCGGACCATGTGGCTGCGCGACACGATGCGCTGCGAGCCGCAGCCGGATGGCGGGCGGGTTGTGGTCGGCTTCATCACCGACGTGACCCATGAGCACCTGGTGGAGGCCGAGATGCGCCGGCTGAACTGGGCGCTGGCGGCACAGGCGCGGTCTTTGGCGGTGCTGCTGCGCGCGGGTCCGGTCTCGGAGCTGATGCGCCGTGTGTGTGAAAGCATCGTGGAAGAACCGGTCTATATCCTGGCCTGCTTCGGCATGCCGGAGGACGGGCCGGGCAAGCCGGTGAATTTCGTGGCCAGCGCCGGGCGCGGCACGGAATATCTGCACGGTGTGAAAATTTCCTGGGGGGCGGACGAGGCGTTGGGCCAGGGCCCCACCGGAATCGCCATGCGCACCGGCACGCCGCATATCGTGCAGGATTGCGCGACCGACCCCACCTACACGGCGTGGCGCGAGCTGGGCGAGGCCTATGGCATACGCTCCTCCGTTACCGTGCCGTGCAGCCATGACGGGCGGATCATCGGCGCCCTGCTGGTCTATGCCTCCGAGCCTCACGCGTTCGGGCTGTCGGAGATGGCGCTGTTCCAGCGGCTGAGCGATGAGATCGGCTTTGCCATCACGCTCGATGCCGAGCGCCGCCGGATGGAGGAGATCGAGGCGGCGCGCCGCCAGGCGGAGGAAAACCTGACGGCCGCGGTGCAGCTTGGCCCAGGCCTGCTGTATCGCGCCCGCCTGCACCCCACCCATGCCGAGATTTTAGATGTGTTCGGCGACACCGCACGGGTGACGCATGACATCACCGATGACGATGATGGCAGGGCGGCGCTGGCAGCGATCTTCAACGCGCAGGACCGACTGGCCGCGATGTGGCGGCTGGATGATCAGCAGGCCCACACCTCCGACTATGCGGTGGTGACGCCGCAGGGCGACACGCGCTGGCTGCGCAACACGGTGCGCCGGACCGCGATCCATGGCGGTGCGCTCGATTTGGTCGGCTACATCGCCGAGGTCACCCAGGAGAAGGAACAGGCGCTGCACCGCCAGCAGGTGACGACGCTGCTGACCTTGGGCGAGATGGCGGCCGGCATGGCGCATGAGCTGACCCAGCCGCTGTCCAGCATCGTGCTGGCCGCCGAGAACGCCAGCTTCAAGCTGCAGCGCAATCCGCCCGCTTTGGGCGAGGCCAATGGCAAGCTGGAACGCATCATCGGCGAGGCGCATCGTGCCAGCCGGCTGATCGAGCATATGCGGGTGTTCGCCCGCAACGAGCCGGAAAGCCGGCAGCCGATCGCCTGGAGCGATGCGCTGGCCAGCGCGCTGGAGATACTGGAGGGCAAGATTCGCGGCACCCGGGTGATCAGCGACATCCCGGCCGATCTGCCCCCGGTGATGGGATGGAGCATTCCGCTGGAGCAGGTGCTGATCAATCTGATCAGCAACTCGGTCGACGCCTATCAGTCCTGTGCCGAGGAAGTGGAACGCGTGGTGCGGCTGGAGGCGCGGGTGATCGGCTCGCAGGTGGTGATGCTTGTGGCCGATCAGGCCGGCGGCATTCCGGCCCATATGCTGCCACGGGTGTTCGAGCCGTTTCTGACCACCAAACCTGTGGGCAAGGGCACCGGGCTGGGCCTGGCCATCGTGGCAGACGCCGTACAGGCGATGGAGGGAAGCATCACCGCCACCAACCAGGATGGCGGGGCGGTGTTTGAAATCCGCCTGCCAATGGCCTGACCCGGCTTCAGCCCTGGCTGGAGGGCCTTGTCTCGGCCGGGTAGAGCTGGGCGATGATGGCGGCGATCTCCAGCTTGCGGACCGGCTTGGTGAGATAGCCGTTCATGCCGGCCTCTGCCGCGCGCTCCCGATCCGCGCGCATCACATTGGCGGACAGGCCGTAGATCGGCAAATCGGCCAGCCGCCCGCCCATGGCCCGGATGCGCCGCGTTGCCTCCAGCCCGTCCATCTCCGGCATATGGCCGTCCATCAGCACCAGGTCGAAGCGGCGGCGCTGCACCGCATCCACCGCCTGCACGCCGTTCTCCACGATGGTGACGCTGTGGCCCATCGATTCCAGGAAATGCCGCGCCACCATCTGGCTGGTTGTGCTGTCCTCGGCCACCAGAATGTCGATCGGCCGGATTGCGTCCGGAGAGGTGATGTCGACCGTCGGCAGATCGACCGCCACATGCGCGGCTTCGACGATCTGCAGCGGCAGTTCGAACCAGAACACCGAGCCCACGCCCGGCTCGCCATCGGCGCCGATCTCGCCGCCCATCATCGTCACCAGGCGCTTGGAGATGGCAAGTCCAAGCCCGGTGCCGCTGGCCTTGTGCACCTGCCAGGCCTCTCCGCGTTCGAACGGCTCGAACAGACGGTCCGCCATCTCGCGCGAGATGCCGGCCCCGGTGTCGGCGATGGCGAAGCGCAGCCAGACCTTGCCGGACTCGGCATCCGCTGACCTTGCCGGCAGGCGCGAGACGGTGAGGGTGACACTGCCCTGTTCGGTGAACTTCACCGCGTTGCCCATCAGGTTGAGCAGGATCTGGGTGATGCGCCCGGCATCGCCCAGCACAAAGTCCGGTACCGGCGTCTCGACATGAGACGAGATGGCAAGCCGTGCCGCCCCCGGCAGCCCGGTTGCCAGTTCCAGCGTGGTGCGCACCACGCGGCGCAGTTCGAAGGCGGCAAGGCTGGATTGGTCATGCCCCGCCTCGATGCGGGAGAAATCCAGCACGGTGTTGACGATGGACAGCAGATGCGAGGACGCCTCCCCCACAATCCGCACCATGTCGCGTTCCTTGGCCGGCAGTTTGGCCTCCAGCAGCGCGTCCGACATGCCGATCACCGCGTTGATCGGCGTGCGGATCTCATGGCTCCTCATCGCCAGGAAGTCGGATTTGGCGCGCGCCGCGGGCTCCGCCGCCTGGCGCGCGTGGTCGAGGTCGATCATGGTGGCGTGCTGGCGCGACAGCTGGCCTGCGAGCGCCAGGGTCAATGCCAGTATGGCAAGGGCCAGCACACCGCCCAGCACCACCACCTGATGCGCGTTGCGCCGCCAGGGTGCCAAAAACTCGGTATCGGCCACGATCACGTTGACCATCAGCGGATATTGCGCCACCCGGCGCGGCGAGGTGATGCGTTCGCTGACATCGGAGGGATTGGTCACACGCGGCACCGTGGTGACGGCGGTGCCGGCATCGGCGCCCTCCAGCAGGCGCGACAGCACGACCGATCCACCGATGAAGGACTTGCCGAGATAGTCGTCCCGCGTCGGGTAGCGCGCCATCAGCGCGCCATCGGCACGGAACAGGCTGAAAGTGCGATCTGTGCCGCCGCTGATCGCCTTGTAGAAATCGGCGAAGAATTCAACGTGAATGCCGGTCAGTGCGATGCCCAGCAGTTGGCCGGATTTGCTGCGCACCTTGCGCGACAGATAGAAGGTCCAGGTGCCGGTGCCGCGGTTCTGCACCGGCACGCTGACATAGGTCTCCAGGGCCGGATCGGCCAGATGCGCCTTGAAGTAGTCCCGATCCGACAGATCGATGGTGCTGAAGGGCGGCGTTTGGGTGAGGGCCGGCCACCAGCGGCTGAAATTGACCACGTGACCGTCCAGATCGACTACGGTTGCCACGTCGATCTGCGGCAGGCCCGCGGAACGCTGGCGCAGGATCTCGAACATCTCGCGTGACGAAGTGAGGTTGCGAAAATCCTCCTCCGTCTCGACGCCAGCATCCTGCACCCGGTCGGTGATGGCCCGCAGCACCAGATCGGCCGATTGCAGCGATTGGCGCGCATGCTCGGCCAGCATCAGGGAGGTGTTGGACGCCCAGGAGATCCATTGCTGCGTCTGAGTCTGGCGGTTGGACCACACAACACCCAACGCCGCCGACAGCACCAGCAGGCTGGCCAGCACGCCGGCCCCGATCACCCGCCAGATCGCCGGCGTCAATCCTCCGGGAAACACGCGCGCAGAGAGAAGGGCGCCGGCACGGAGCAGCATGAACACAACCCTGACAGCTGGCCGGACACGACGCCGGACGGACCTGGCACCGTTATATCCGGATTTATCACGGGCTTTGACACAAATTATTCCGGGTTATCCAAATCGAAAGCCCAATTGTCCTTTCCTGAGCTGTCGGGTCAGCGCGCCACCAGCGTATCGGCGATATCGAGGGCAAAACGGATCAGGTTTTCATTGGCTTCCGGCGTGCGGAACGCGCTGTGCGCCGACAATGTCACATTGTCGAGAGTGGTCAGCTCGTGCGGCACCGGCAGCGGCTCCTGGGTGAAGACGTCAAGCGCTGCATGGCCGAGATGGCCGGATTTGAGGGCCGCGATCATCGCCGCCTCATCCACCACCGCCCCGCGCGCGGTGTTGACCAGTAGCGCACCCGGCCGCATGGCGGCGATCCGCTCGGCCGAGAGAAAGCCGCGTGTCTCGTCGTTCAGCAGCAGATGCAGGCTGACCACGTGGCTTTCCGCCAGCAGGGTTTCGAGCGGCACGAAGCTGACCCCGATGGCGGGCGGTTTCGGGGTGCGGTTCCAGGCCAGCACCCGCATGCCGGAGCCGGCGGCGATGCGCGCCACCTCGGCGCCGATGCCGCCATAGCCGATCAGCCCGAGAGTCTTGCCGGTGAGCTGAATGCCCTCGCTGCGCAGCCACTGGCCCGCGCGCATGCCGCGATCCATGAAGGCGAGGCCGCGGGCTGCGGCCCACATCAGGGCGATGGCGTGTTCGGCCACCGCCGTATCGCCATAATTCTTGATGATATGGACGGTGATGCCGAGCTCGGCCAACTCCTCCACATTCATGTAGCTGCGCGCGCCGGTGCCCAGGAAGATCACATGCTTGAGCTGTTTGCACTGCGCCAGATCGGCGGTGGGGAGGTAGGAGTGGTCATCGAGGATGAAATCATAGCCCTGCAGGCGCGAGACCAGCTGGCCCTGGGGGATGTCCTCCTCCAGATTCACGTCGATCGGCGGGTCGGTGGGGCGCAGCACCTGGTGGAACACATCGGCCAAAGCCCCGTTGGCGTCGAGAAACAGACCCTTCATGCCACCCTCTGATCGTTGCCTGGTGAGTGTGCGGAAGGCCGCATTTGGCCGCAAGAGCGCAGCCGCGCTGTGCTGCCGGCGTTTGACCCGGCACCGCGCGGTGCAGCATGGTCGGGCCATGCGGATCATCGGTCTTCTGCCCGTTCTGGCGTCTGTTCTGATGCTGGCATCCTGGCCTGCGCAGGCGGACAAGCCACCACCTTTGCCGCCTCTGCCGCCCGCCTCGGGGCCGGGCCTTGCAGGCAAGCCGCCGCCGTTGGGAGCGCCTGCGCCGCGCGGCACCTCCACCCCCGATCCCAGGGCTGCCGCCAGCGGGTCGGGCTTCATCGCGGCCGCAGGCGTGGTGATGACCAACGCGCATGTGGTGGAGGGCTGCCGCCAGATGCGGGTGCGCAACGCGGCCGGCCAGAGTGTGGCCGCCCCGGTGCGCGCGCTCGATCGCAGGCGCGACCTTGCCATTCTGAGCGTGCCCGCGGGTTTCGGGCCTGCGCTGACCTTTCGCGATTCCCCCGCGGTGAAAATCGGAGAGAGCGTGCTGACCTACGGGTTTCCGCTGTCGGGCCTGCTGTCCTCCGGCCCGTCGCTGACCACAGGTGACATCTCGGCGCTGGCCGGGCTGCGCGACACGCCGGTGAACTTCACCATCTCGGTGCCGGTGCAGCCGGGCAATTCCGGCGGGCCGCTGCTGGATGCGCAGGGCCATGTGGTGGGGGTGGTGGTCTCCAAGCTGAACGCCGCCGAGACCGCTCGCATCACCGGGGGCGATATTCCGCAGAACGTGAATTTCGCGGTGAAGGGTAACGAGGCGGCGGCGTTTCTGGTGGCGCAGAACCTGGTGGTGGCGCATGCGCCAAGCCTGGGGGCGGAGCTGAAGCCTGCGGTGATCGGCGAGCAGGTCAATGCCAGCGTTGTCTTCATCCAGTGTTACCGCTGAGCGATGTATCGCGCCCCCCGCATCCCGCCTGACCAGCGCCGCGGCTACGTGCCGGCCCCGGCGCCGCAATACATGGCGGACCATCTGCCGGAGCCCGCCGAAGCCGAGGCCTGGCACGAGCCCCGCTACGAGGAGGACTGGCAGCCCGAGGACCAGCCCGCATGGGACGAGCCCTATGTGTATGACGCCCCGCGCAAACGCCGAGGATTTGGCTGGCGGCTGGTCAAATGGGGGCTGATCCTGGGGATCTGGGGTCTGGTCGCCCTGGGCGGGGTTGTTGCGGTGTTCGCCTGGGACCTGCCCCGGCCGGAGGCGGCGCTCGATGCGGCGCGCAGACCCAGCCTGACGCTGGCTGACACAAGCGGCCATGTCTATGCGAGCTATGGCGATCTGGTGGGCGAGCCGCTGCGCCTGTCCGACCTGCCGGAATGGCTGCCCAAGGCGGCGGTGGCGGTGGAGGATCGCAGGTTCTGGAGCCATCCGGGCTTTGATCCGCAAGGCATCGCGCGGGCCGTCTACGTCAATCTGGTCCGGGGCAAGCTGTCCCAGGGCGGGTCGACCATCACCCAGCAGGTGGCGAAGAATCTGTTCCTGACCAATGCGCGCACGGTCAAGCGCAAGGTGCAGGAGATTTTGCTCACGCTGTGGCTGGAGCAGCATTTCACCAAGCAGGAGATTCTCGAGATCTGGCTCAACCGGGTCTATCTCGGCTCCGGCGCCTGGGGGGTGGATGCGGCGGCGCAGATGTATTTCGGCATCTCGGCAAGGCAGCTCAATCTGTGGCAATCCGCCGTGATCGCGGGGCTGCCGCGGGCGCCCTCGCGCTTCTCGCCGCGGGTGGACCCCAGGGCTGCCGCCGCGCGTGGGCGCGAGGTGCTGCATGCGATGATGGAGGTGGGCAGCATCACGCCGGCGCAGGAGAACGAGGCGGATCTTGCCATCGTCTTCCCGCCGCACGGCAATCAGGGGGCGGGGTATTTCGCCGATTGGGCGGCCGAGCGCGCGCAATCCGCGGTGCCGGTGGGGCAGGACGCCGCCGTGCGCACCACGCTGGACGGGCGCGTGCAGAATCTGGTGGAGGCGAAGCTGTCCTCGTTGCTGGATGGTCCGGGGGTGGCGGCCGGGGCCAGCCAGGGTGCTGTGGTGGTGCTGGACCCGGCAACCGGCGCGGTGCGGGCGATGGCGGGTGGGCGGGATTATCACCAGAGCCCGTACAACCGCGCCACCGTGGCCCGGCGCCAGCCCGGCTCCTCCTTCAAGCTGTTCGTCTGGCTGAACGCGCTGGAGCACGGCATGCGGCCGGATGACACGGTGCAGGACGGGCCGATCCGCATCGGCAACTGGTCCCCCCATAATTTCGAGCCGGGCTTCAAGGGCGAGGTGACGCTGGAGGACGCGCTGGCGGACAGTCTCAACACCGTCTCGGTGCGGCTGCTGCTGCAGGCCGGCGGGCCGAAACAGGTGGCGGGTGTGGCAACAAGGCTCGGCATTGTGGAGGGCATTCCGGACAACGCCACCATCGCGCTTGGCACCAACGATGTGGGGCTGATGGAGATGGCGGCCGCCTATGCCAGCGTGTTCAACGGCGGCATGAGTGTGACGCCCCGCGCGCTGGAAGGGGTGATGGCGGATGGCAGGCCGGTGCCACTGCCCGCGGTGGAACGCCACCGCGTGGTGGACGGGCTCGAAGCCTCCCAGATGGTGGAGATGCTGAGCGCCGTGGTGGCGCATGGCACCGGGCGCGCGGCCGCGCTGCCGGGCCATGTGGTGGCCGGCAAGACCGGCACCACCCAGGATTCGCGCGATGCCTGGTTCATCGGCTGCATCGATCCGGGCA
>CAIYCW010000024.1 GCA_903924855.1 uncultured Rhodospirillales bacterium
CCGCCGGTCAACACCCCCATCTCATGTCAGGGATCAAAACTCATGGGTCAAGGGCGACAAGCCCTTGCGGGTCCCGGGCGGAGCCCGGGTCGGGCCGAAGGCCATCTGCCCGCAGGCCGGAGCCTCACCCCCCGAGCACGCCCTGGGTGTTGACATAGAGCGCGTACAGCGACCGGCTGGCCGCCATGAACAGTCGGTTGCGATGCCGTCCGCCGAACGCCACATTGGCGCAACGTTCCGGCAGGTGGATATGGCCGATGGCCACGCCGTCTGCGTTGAACACCCGCACGCCGTCCAGTTCGGCGCTGCCCATGCCCCAGCCGCACCAGAGATTGCCTTCGGTGTCGACCCGGAAGCCGTCCGGCGTGCCGCCTGGGCCAGCGTCGATGAACACCCGGCCGTTTGCCAGGCGGCGCTGTTCCAGCACGTCGAACGCCCAGATCTGTCGTGTCGGCATGGCGCGGGAGGCGACGACGTAGAGGATCGATTCATCGGGGGAGAAGGCCAGCCCGTTGGGTCCTGGGATGGTGTCGCACACCATCTCCAACGCACCGGATGGATCGAGCCGGTAGACATTCATCGACAGCTCGGGCTCGGCCTTCTCGCCTTCGTAATTGCCGAGAATGCCGAAAATCGGGTCGGTGAACCACACCGCCCCGTCGCGTGCCACGACGACATCGTTGGGGGAGTTGAGGCGTTTGCCGTCAAAGTGGTCCGCGAGGATGGTGATGCTGCCGTCATATTCGGTGCGGGTCACCCGACGGGTCAGATGTTCGCAGGTGATCAGCCGCCCCTGCCGGTCGCGTGTGTTGCCGTTGCTGTTGTTGGAGGGTTTGCGGAACACCGAAACCTCGCCGGTTTCCTCCTCCCATTTCAGCATGCGGTTGTTGGGGATATCGCTCCACAGCAGGAAGCGGCCGCAGCCGAACCACACCGGGCCTTCCGCCCAGCGGCATCCGGTGTAGAGCCGTTCAAGGCCGCCGAGCACGCGGAACCGGTCAAAGCTGGTGTCGAACGCCACCACATCGGCATCCGGATAGCGCGGTTGCGGTTCCCACATCTGTTTTTCCCCTTTGCGGCGCCGTGTTCTGCGCCGATCCTGGCGCAGGAAGCGAGGCTGTGAAAGCCCGCGCCAGAACTGTCAGAGGATTGCCGGGATGGAACGCTACCACGCCGCCGATTTGCGCGGCCTTGCCGCTTCCCTGTTCGAGCGGGCGGGTCTGGACGCCGAGAAGGCCGCGGTGACGGCGGAGATTCTGGTGGAGGGTGATCTGCTCGGCCACACCACCCACGGCCTGGCGCTGCTGCCCGGCTATCTGGACGGGGCACTCTCGGGCAGCATGCGCGGCACCGGCCTGCCTGAGACCATCGCCGCCACCTCGGTGGTCGAGACCTGGGACGGCAAGCGCCTGCCTGGCCCCTGGCTGGTGCAGAAGGCGATTGCGCTGGCCGCACGGCGCGCGGCGGAATTCGGCCTGTCGGGGGTGTCGATCCAGCGTTCCTGCCATATCGGCTGTCTTGCGGCCTATCTGCGCCCGGTGGCGGAGGCAGGGCAGATGATCATCGTCGCGTGCTCCGACCCGTCGGTTGCCTCGGTGGCGCCGTTTGGTGGCACCAGGCGCATCTACACGCCCAATCCGCTGGCGGCCGGCTGGCCCTCGCCGGGTGGCCCGGTGATGATCGACGTGTCGATGTCCATCACCACCAACGGCATGACCAACCGCCTGCGCGCCGAGGGGCGGCAGTTTGCCCATCCCTGGCTGCTGGACGGGCAGGGGGTTGCCACCACCGACCCCAACACCTTCTTCGCCGACCCGCCCGGCTCGCTGCTGCCGCTGGGCGGCACCGATGCCGGCCACAAGGGCTATGCGTTGGGCCTGCTGCTGGAGGCGCTGACCTCGGCGCTGGCCGGCCATGGCCGGGCGGATGCGCCCACCGAATGGGGGGCCTCGGTGCTGGTGCTGGTGATCGACCCCGCCCGTTTCGGCGGGGCGGAGGCGTTTCTGCGCGAGACCGGCTGGATGGAGCGTGCGGTGCACGACAACCCACCCGCGCCGGGTGTGGAGCGGGTGCGCCTGCCCGGCGAGCGCGGCCTCGCCTTGCGGGCGGAGGCGCTGGTGCAGGGCGTCGCCCTGCATGCCGGCCTGCCTGCGATGCTCAGGGCACGGGCGGAGGCGGCTGGGCTTGCGATGGTGGCGCCGGTTTGATTTGGGCACGGCCCTGGGCCGCGATCCTGGCCGGTGGCCTGATCCTGCTCTGGCCGGCGCTGCTCAACGGTGGCCCCATCCTGTTTTCGGACACCCAGGCCTTTCTGGTCCAGGGCGGTGACTGGTTCGGCGTCTGGGACAAGCCGTTCATATACGGGCCCGCGCTGCGCGCCGCCGATCTGGGGATCAGCCTGGTCATTCCCGCGGTTTTGCAGGGTGTGGCGCTGTCCGCGATGCTCTGGCGTGTGGCGCTGATCTTTGGGGAAGCCCCAGCCTTGCGCCATCTGATGCGATGCGCGCTGCTGGCGCTGGGCTCGGCCGCGCCCTGGTTTGCCGCCCTGCTGATGCCGGATATCTGGGCGCCGATCACGGTGCTGGGGCTGTTGGCGCTGGGGCTGGGTGAGGCTGGTGCTGCAACACGCACGTGCCTCGTGCTGCTCACCGGCTTCGCCATCGCCGTGCATCTGTCGCATCTGCCGCTGGCCGCGGCCTGTGCCGGCAGCTTGGCCGCGTTTCGCTGGCGTAGGTCAGCGGTTCTGGCGGCCCCGATCGTGGTGGCGCTGGCAGGCGTGCTCGCGACCAACGCGATGCTGTTTCACCGCGCCGCGATCAGCCCGCACGGCGCGGTGTTCATGCTCGCCCGGCTGGCAGGCGATGGGCTGCTGGAGGCAACGCTCGCCGCGCGATGTCCGGCCGCAAACTGGCGTCTGTGCGACTGGCGGGGCCGCCTTCCCACCGACAGCGATGCGTTTCTGTGGGCCGGCGATGGGCCGGTGTGGTCCGATCCGGGTGGCCCGATCGCCTTGGCGCCGGAGGCGGGTGAGATCGTCGCCGCCACGATGCGGCGCGATCCGTGGGGTGTTGCCCGCGCGGCCGGCCGCAACACGGTGGCACAGCTGGGCAGGGCGGCGCTGGGCGACACGCTGACACGACAGGCCAGTGGTGCTGATCGGCTCGGCCCCGCCATCGAAAAATATCTCGGCGCGTCCGCCAGGGCGCGGTTCCAGGACGGATTGCAGGCGCGGGACCGTCTGGCCGGTTTCGCAACCAAGCTCAATGTCGTGCAAACGCGGTTGCTGATCGCAGGCGCCTTTGCAAGCCTTGCGATCGCGGCCTTTGGAAGCGGCAAGATCCGTCGTCTTGCCGTCTGTGTGCTGGTGGCCGTGCTGTGCAACGCCGCGGTGACCGGGGCGTTGTCCGGGCCGCATGATCGCTATCAGGCACGGATCGCCTGGCTGGTGCTGCTGCCTGTGCTTCTGGTGGACAGGAAGACGTTCTTTTTTGAAAAGAAGAACCAAAACGTTTATGTTCAGCCACGCGCCGGTCCCCTCAGCTGCGGCCCCGTGTGAAAAAGTCTTTTGCTTCTTTTCTTCAGAAAAGAAGGTCCCTCCTGTTGTCTCACTGTTGGCTCAATCCGGCCTTGCCCGGCGGGCGCGACAGCAGCCAGGTCGACAGACGTGGCGGCAGATTGCCCACAATCTGCGCCAGCCCCGCCACCCACCACGGAAACGCCAGCCTGCGATCGCCGCGCGCAATGCCGCGCAGAATGATCGAAGCCGCGCGGTCGGCCTCCATCAGCCCCGGCATCGGAAACCGGTTGGCCGCCGTCATCGGTGTGCGCACATAGCCCGGGCACACGCTGGTCATCTGCACGCCCATATTGGCGGCAAACGGGGCGGTGGCGATGGTCCAGCGATCCAGCGCCGCCTTGGCCGCGCAGTAGCTGGCCGCCCCCGGCCCCGGCACAAACCCCGCGATCGAGGCGATGGTGGCGATCCGCCCGCGCAGGCCTGATCCATCCGGCGCCTGGCCCTGCATGATCTCAAGGGCGGGAAGTGCGGTGTTCAGCGCCCCTTCCAGATTGGTCGCGAACACCTCTCGCACCTGCGCCGATCTCTCCGGCCTGCGATCATCGCTGCCAGCACCGATGCCGGCATTGGCGATCACCAGATCCAGCCGCCCGATGCCGGACAGCCAGGTCACCTGGGCGGCGGCGTTGCGCACATCCAGCGTGCGCACGATCGTCCTGGCACCACGCGCGGCACAGGCATCGCCCACGCTGCGCAGCCGCTCCAGATTGCGCCCGGTCAGATGCAGCGTGATCCCGGGCCGCGCCAGCGCCAGGGCCAGCGCCGCGCCAATCCCGGCCGAGGCCCCGGTGATGGCAACACTTCCTTCGTGAAGATCGGGCAATGGCAGGGCAGCATTGTCAGCGTGCATGTTCGACTCCGCCATTCGGCTGGTAGAAGGGCTGCGCAGCAGGAGCACATCATGCAGATCGCGTCGATGACCGGCTTCGCCCGCAGTGAGGGCAGTGTCGAGACCATTTCCTGGGCGTGGGAGCTTCGCAGCGTCAATGGCCGCGGGCTGGAGCTGCGCTTTCGCCTGCCTGGCGGGCTTGACGCGCTGGAGCCCAAGCTGCGCGAACTGGCCGGCACACGGCTGAAGCGCGGCAACGTCACCGCCAACCTCACCCTGCGGCGGGAGGAGGCGGCGCGGATCAGCGTCGATCATGCAGCGCTCGACCAGGCGCTGCATCTGGCGCTGCAGCTGGCCGCCCGCATCCCCGGCGCCCCTGCACCGCGCGCCGAGGCGCTGCTTGCCTTGCCCGGCATTCTGCGCAGCGCTGCCCCCGCCGATGCGGGCGAGACGCAAAAACAGCTGGAGGCGGCGTTGGCCGAGGCCGTCCAGCACGGTTTTGCCCAGGCGCTGGAGGGCATGGTCACCGCCCGCCTTGGCGAAGGTGCCCGCATCGGCGCTGTGCTCTCCGCCCAGCTCGATGAGATCACCGCCCTCTGCACCCAGGCCGCCGGCGAGGCTGCCGATCAACCCGCGGCCCAGCGCGCCCGCATGCTGGAGACCGTGCAATCCCTGCTGCGCGAGGTGCCCGCCCTGCCGGAGGAGCGCATCGCCCAGGAAGTAGCACTGCTCGCCGCCAAATCCGATGTGCGCGAGGAGCTGGACCGGCTCTCCGCCCATCTGGAGGCCGCGCGGGGCCTGCTGGCGGAAGGCGCCAATATCGGAAGGCGATTCGACTTCCTGGTGCAGGAATTCAACCGTGAGGCCAACACGCTGTGCAGCAAATCCGCCTCCGTGGCCTTGACCGCGACCGGTCTGCGGTTGAAAGCCACCATCGAGCAGTTGCGCGAGCAGGTACAGAACATTGAGTGACGCAGGCCCATCGGCGCCCACATCCCCCATCAGGCGCCGTGGCCTGTGCCTGGTGCTTGCCGCCCCGTCCGGCACCGGCAAATCCGCCATCACCCGCGCCCTGCTGGAGCGGGACGACAATCTCGCCTTGTCGATCAGTGTCACCACCCGCAAGCCCCGCCCCTATGAGCAGGAAGGCGTGCATTACTTCTTCCGCGACCAGGAGGCGTTCGACGCCATGGTCGCCTCCGGCAACATGCTGGAATGGGCCGGCGTGTTCGGCCGCTCCTATGGCAGCCCGCGCGAGCCGGTGGAGCAGGCGCTGGCCGCCGGGCGGGACGTGCTGTTCGACATTGACTGGCAGGGCTACCGCCAGGTGCGCGCGGCACTGCCGGGTGATGTGGTCGGCCTCTACATCATGCCGCCCTCACTCGCCGAGCTGGAGCACCGGCTGCGCACCCGCGCCAGTGACAGCGAGGCCGAGATCCTGCGCCGGATGGCCACCGCCGTCTCGGAGATCAGCCATGTGCACGAGTTCGACTACGTGCTGGTCAACACCGTGCTGGAGCAGGCGGTGGCCGAGGCGCTCGCGGTGCTGACCGCCTCGCGCCTTGCCCTGTCCCGCCAGACCGGGCTTGACGGCTTCACCACCCGGCTCTGCGCCGGCAGCTGACCGTCACGCCCTGATTTCGGCACAGCTGCGGATCACGCGCCGACCGGAACCGGCGCGATCAGCGGCAGTTGCGTCTCATTGGTGAAGGCATCGGTGATCTCCACCAGCCGGTCCGACAGCACGCTCTGATCGCGGGAGCGATGGCGCAGGATGATGTTCTTGTCGTGCCCCTCGGGCAGCAGGCAGGCCGCCTTGTTGAAGTTGTTCGGGTTGTAGCGCACCGAGAAGAACGCATAGGCCAGATAATCCTCGCCCAGCTGCGCGCGGATCGCGTGGGCATGCTCGGCGGATTGGATCTCCACAAAGATGTCAGGCAAATGCCGGGCGATCAGCGCCTTGGCACCTTTGAGGATGTCGACCTCCATGCCCTCCGTATCGATCTTCAGCAGGTCCAGCCGCTCAAGCGCTGCGAGGGCCCGATCCTTGTCCAGCGCGATCAGCTCCAGCTCCTCCTCCCCGACCGTGCCGGGAAACGGCTCCTCGGTGCTGAAGCCGGCTTTGACCGAGAACGCACCGTAGTTGAACAACGTCTCGTAATCGGTGGTCTGCACCATCACCCGCGTCGCCTTGGAGCTCACCCCCAGCTGGCGGGCGGTGACATTGGTGCGGTTGTTCAGCGCCAGATTGCCGCACAGCATGTGAAAGATCGCGCGCTGCGGCTCGAAGCAGAACACCCGCCCCTCATGGCAGATGCGCGACAGCGGCACCGAATGCAGCCCGATATTGGCGCCGACCTCAACGACAACGGATTTCGACTCCAGCAGCGAATGGAACAGCGCGATCTCGGCCTCCGCCCATTCACCGTAGAGATTGGCGTTGATGCTGATGACGTCGCCCTTGAGGAGCAGAAATTGGCCGTGGCGGCATGGCTTGATGTAGGTCTGCATGGTGTCCTGGATCGCTTCGCGTTTGTCAGTCTTCGTAGCGCGGCATTGCGTCAACGCAAAGACTGCCGCATCGGCGCAAATCCCGGAATTGTTCCCCTGGTCTCCGCGCGCAAGGCAGGATAGCGTTACCAAAAATGGGGGGATGCCGGATCAGTGGACTATTCGTTCCACTTCACCGATGTGTGGATCGCGCGCGACGAGCTGCTGGACGGCGCGTGGCTGACCATCAGGCTGTCGGCCCTCTCGATGGTGCTCAGCCTCATCGTGGCCGTCTTCGGCGCATTCGCGCGCAGCTCCGGGCCGAAATGGCTGCAGGGCGTGGTTGCCGCCTATGTCGAGTTCATCCGCAACACGCCGTTTCTGGTACAGGTCTTCGTCATCTTCTTCGGCCTGCCGGCCTTCGGCATCCGGCTCGATGCCAACACCGGCGCCCTCATCGCCATGGTGCTGAACGGCAGCGCCTACACGATCGAGATCGTGCGCGCCGGCATCGAGGCGATCAGCCATGGCCAGGTGGAGGCCGCCTATGCGCTCGGCCTGCACCGGCTGCAGGCGTTTCGCAAGATCGTGCTGCCGCAGGCGCTGCGCGCGGTGTTCGCCCCGCTCTGCAGCCAGTTCATCCTGCTGATGCTGAACTCCTCCATCGTTTCGGTGATCTCGGCTGACGAGCTGACCGCCGCCGCCCAGGACATCCAGTCCCGCACCTTTCGCAGCTTTGAGGTCTATATCGTTACCATCGGGATCTATCTGGTGCTGTCGGTGGGCTTCTCCGTGGTGTTTGGCATGCTCAACCGGCTGTGCTTCCCCAAGCTGGAGGCGCGCTGATGCGCTCTCTCAACTTTGGTGATTTCCTCTATCTGCTGCTGGCGGTGCGCTGGACCATTCTGCTGTCGATGGCGGCCTTTGCCGGTGGCGGGCTGATCGGGGCCGGCATCGCGCTGTTGCGCGTCTCCTCCCGCCCGGCGGTGCGGCTGCTGGCCGGGCTCTACATCCAGCTGTTCCAGGGCACGCCGCTGCTGCTGCAGCTGTTTCTGGTGTTCTTCGGCTCGGACATGCTGGGCGTACCGCTGCCGGCCTTTGTCGCCGCCACCATCGGGCTGTCGCTGAACGCCGGTGCCTTCCTGGGGGAGATCTGGCGCGGCTCGATCCAGTCCGTGCCGAAATCGCAGCGTGAGGCGGCGGAGGCGTTGGGGCTGCATTACGCCACCATCATGCGCCGGGTGATCCTGCCGCAGGCGATGCGCATCGCCACCGCCCCCACGGTGGGATTTCTGGTCAATCTGGTGAAGGCCACCTCGCTTGCCGCGGTGATGGGCTTCATCGAGCTGACCCGCGCCGGCCAGCTGATCAACAACGCCACCTTCCGCCCGCTGCCGGTGTTTGCCACCGTGGCGGTGCTCTACTTCCTGCTGTGCTGGCCATTGACCATCGCCAGCCGCAGGCTTGAACGCCGCATGGCGCTGGCCACCAAACGATAACAATCACAAGGGAGAAACTCTGATGCGTTGGCTCAAACTCGCTGTCATTCTGCTGCTCGCCCTGGCCTTCGCCAGGCCCGTGGTCGCCCAGACCGTCGATGAGATCCTCACCCGCGGCTCCATCAACGTGGGCGTGCTGATCGACGTGCCGCCCTACGGCACCGTCAACGCCCAGCAGGAGCCGGACGGCTACGACGCCGATGTGGCCAAGCTGATGGGCAAATATCTCGGCGTGAAGGTGAACCTCATCCCGGTCACCGGCCCGAACCGCATCCCCTATCTCGTCACCGGCAAGGTCGATCTGCTGGTCGCCACCTTTGGCATCACGCCCGAGCGCGCCAAGCAGGTGCTGTTCTCCATCCCCTATTCGGCGATCGAGAACTCGGTGTTCGCCAAGAAGGATTCCGGCATCAAAAGTGTTGAGGACCTGAAGGGCAAGCGCGTCGGCGTGCCGCGCGGTGCGGTGCAGGACGTGCTGCTGACCAACGCGCTCGGCAGCTCCGCCAAGATCCAGCGCTTCGATGACGACGCCAGCACCTACCAGGCGCTCGCCTCCGGCCAGGTCGACGCCATCGCCGAGACCGGCTTCACCGGGCGCGAGCTCTACGCCAAGTCGCCCGAGCTGAACCTGGGCGAGGTCTTCGTGCTGCTGCGCCAGCCCAACGGCATCACCATGCGCAAGGACCAGTTCAACCTGCATCGCTGGGTGAACACCTTCGTCTATTACACCAAGAACAACGGCGAGCTGGCGGCGATCTGGACCAAATGGTTCAAGACCGACTTCCCCACTTTGCCCACCTTCTGATCCGATCCGCCTCGTCTGAGGCGCCGGGGCGGTGATTTGAACCGCCCCGGTAGCCTCGGCGCGCCGAGATGCCTATGTTGCGGGGCATGGATGAGACACCCGCCTTTCTGGACCTAGCCCGCCCCGACGTACCGGATCTTGCCGTGCCACGTGGGGTCACACCGTTCTATCTGCCGCTGCGCCCGGTGCGCGGCCGGCTGATCCGCCTTGGCGTGCTGGCCGATGCATTGCTGGCCCGGCACGACTACCACCCGGCGGTCACCCCCCTGGCCGGCCAGGCGCTGTCCCTGGTGGCGGCCCTGGCCACCGCGTTGAAATTCACCGGCTCGTTCAGCCTGCAGATCAAGGGAGATGGGCCGGTGCGCATGCTGCTGGCCGATTGCACCGAGGCCGGCGCCCTGCGCGGCTATGCCTCCGTCACTCAGGACCGGCTCGAAGCCCTGCTGGCGGAACACCCGAACCCCACCGCACGGCAGCTGCTGGGCGATGGGTTTCTCGCCTTCACCGTCGATCAGGGGCCGGACACCGAACGCCACCAGGGCATCGTCCAGCTCACCGGCGACACGCTGGAGGAGATGGCGCTGCATTATTTCGATGTGTCGGAGCAGACGCATTGCTTCCTGCGCCTGTCCTGCGCCCACACCGAAGCCGGCTGGCGTGCCGCCGCCCTGGTGCTGGAACGCATCGCGGGTGCTGGCGGTGTGGACCCCGAGATGGACGCGCAGACCCAGGATGAAAGCTGGGGCACCGCCATCGTGCTGGCCGCCACCGTCAAGGACAGTGAATTGCTCAGCGACAGCCTCACCACCGACAGGCTGCTGTGGAACCTGTTCGGCACCGAGGGTGTCGCGGTCGATCGGCCGCGCCCGCTCACCTATGGCTGTCGCTGCTCGCGCGCCCGGCTGACCGACATCCTCGGCACGTTCGGCGCCGACGATATCGAGCATATGGAGCAGGATGGCAGCATCGTGATGACCTGCGAGTTCTGCAATTTCGATTTCCGCTTCACCCGCGCGGACATCGCACGTCCCATCGCCCACTGACCCCTGCCGCCGGAGCATCGCCGATGACGACCATCCCAAGCCGGATCCTGCTGTGCGCGCTGATGGCGCTCCCGCTTGCCGCCTGTGGCGGAGACGAAAAGCCACGCAGCTTTGCCGCGCCGGATTACAGCAATCTGCGCAAGGTCGAGCTCAACGTCGCCAATATCGACATCGACGAGCATGACCCACCGGTCGATGCGCGGGACATGTCGCTGCTGGCGCCGAACAAGCCGGCCGATGTGCTGCGCGAGATGGCGCGCACCCGCCTGGTGCCCAACGCCTCCTCCGGCCATGCGGTGTTCACCGTGGAACAGGCAAGCGTCGTGCTGCAGCGCGACAAGCTGCTCGGCAACATGGCGGTGCGGCTGGAAGTCTCGACGTCGGATGGTCTGCGCACCGGCTTCGCCGAGGCGCGGGTGACCCAGACACATGACTATGAGAATGACGGCCCCAACGCGACCCGTGCGGCCCTCGATGACCTGATCAACCAGATGATGACCAA
The DNA here is from genome assembly GCA_903924855.1 of uncultured Rhodospirillales bacterium. GTDB lineage: Bacteria > Pseudomonadota > Alphaproteobacteria > Acetobacterales > Acetobacteraceae > CAIQQQ01. Next base: position 10,746 of record CAIYCW010000024.1, read on the forward strand.
AATGAATGTCGAGTTCATCTACCAGGTCCGCCGTTCGCTGCGCTCCTATTTGATGACGACCCCCACCGACGCGCCGGCGCCCTCACAGCCGATCCAGTCCGAAGACCTCACCGCCCCCAAAACATAGAACGCCCTTTTCCAGTCAAGGCCTCGTCCGACGCAAAAGGAACTTCTTTTTGTGAACAAAAAGAAGCAAAAAACTTTGAACAGTTTTGGCCGAGGCGGCGGACAAGGGGAGCAGGACACCAATATGTCTGACGCCCATATCGACGCACTTCTCAACCGGCTGCTTGATCTGCTGGGGCCCCGCGGCCTGCTGACCGAGCCGTCCGACACCGCACCCTTCGCGGAGGATTGGCGCAGGCTCTACCAGGGCCGCACCCCCGCGGTGATCCGCCCGGCGGACACCGCGGAGCTCGCCGCCGTGGTGGCCGCCTGTGCGGCCGCCGGCGTGGCCCTGGTGCCGCAGGGCGGCAACACCTCCATGGTGGCGGGCGCCACGCCGTCGGACACCAACACCGAGCTCGTGCTGTCACTGGCCCGCCTCAACCGCGTGCGCGCGGTGGATGCGGTGGATCAGACCATGACGGTCGAGGCCGGCGTCACCCTGAAGGCCGCCCAGATCGCAGCCGCCGAGGCCGGCTGCCTGCTGCCGTTGTCGATCAGCTCGGAGGGCAGTGCCCAGATCGGCGGCGTGCTGGCCACCAATGCCGGCGGCAACAACACCGTGCGCTACGGCAATGCGCGCGACCTGGTGTTGGGGCTGGAGGTGGTGCTGCCGGACGGCACGATCTGGAACGGGCTGCGCCGGCTGCGCAAGGACAACACCGGCTACTGCCTGCGCCAGCTTTTCGTGGGCTCGGAAGGCACGCTGGGTATCATCACCGCGGCCGTGCTGAAACTCGCCCCGCAACCCGCCGAGATCGAGCTGGCGCTGTGTGCTGTGCCCTCCGCCGAGGCGGCGCTGGAGCTTTACACACGCTTCAACCGCCATGATCCGGCGGCGATCCAGGCCTTCGAATACATGTCCGGCGCCGGCATGGCGTTCGTGCTGCGCCACATCCCCGGCGCCAGCCTGCCCTTCGAGCCGGCCGCCCATTACGCGCTGATCGAGCTTGCCACCCCACGGCGCGGCGCCAATCTGCGCGCCTCGCTGGAGGAGGTGCTGGAGGCGGCACTCGAGGCCGAGATCGTCACCGACGCGGTGATCGCCGAAAGCGAGGCGCAGCGCCAATCGCTGTGGAAGCTGCGCGAGGAACACGCCGAGGCGCAGAAGCGCGAGGGCGCCAGCGTCAAGAACGATGTCTCGGTGCCGGTCTCGCGCGTGCCGGAACTGCTGGCGCGTGCCGCGGTTGCCGGGCAGAACCTGATCCCCGGCATGCGCATGGTGCCGTTCGGCCATATGGGCGATGGCAACATCCATCTGAATTTCGAACAGCCGGAGGGCGCCGACCCGCAGGCATTCCTCGCCCGCGATCACGACATCATGGACATGGTGGGCGAGATCGTGCGCGATCTGGATGGCAGCTTCTCGGCCGAGCACGGCGTGGGGCGGCTGAAACCCTACATGATGCCGTCCTGGCGCGGCGGGGCGGAGCTGGCCACCATGCAGGCGATCAAGCACGCGCTCGACCCGCTCGGCATCATGAACCCGGGAAAAGTTCTGCCCTGATCGGCGCGCGCCTCGTCAGACGGCATGCGCGCGGCTAGAGTGCCGCGAATTCTGGAGCCTCACGCAACCGTGCCGATTTCCGCCACCCTTTCCCTCTATATCGCGCGCGGGTTTTCGGCGGCCGTGCTGATGATGCTGGCCGGGCTGTCGGGGCTGGTGGGGCTGTTCGACTTCATCGAGCTGCTGCGCCGCGCCGCCACACGGCCGGAGGCGAATTTCGCCGTGGTCTCCACCATAGCCGGGCTGCGTCTGCCCTGGATCTCCATGCAGATCCTGCCGTTTGCCGTGCTGCTCGGTGGTATTCTGGCGTTCTGGCGGCTGACGCGGTCTTCGGAGCTGATCGTCGCCCGCGCCGCCGGGCTCTCCGCCTGGCAGTTCCTCGCCGCCCCCGTCGCCTGCGCGTTGGCCTTCGGCGTGTTCGCCACCACGGTGGTAAGCCCGGTGGCCGCGGTGCTGCGCGCGCGCGCCGAGGTGATGGACAACACCTATCTGCGCAACGGCGGCGGGCCGCTCGCCTTGCCAGGCGGCCAGCTCTGGCTGCGCCAGTCGGACAATGAGCGGGTGCAGGGCGGTGTCGCCATTCTGCACGCCTATCAGGTCAGCCTCGATCACAACCAGCTTTCCGCCCGCGACCTCAGCCTGTTCCGCCTCGACGGGGCGGATCATCTGGTCGAGCGCATCGAGGCAAAGCGCGCCGAGCTGGAAAAGAGCGCCTGGAAGCTGAGCGATGCGCGCGTGGTGCGGCCAGGCCAGACGCCAGGGCCGGCGCAGGACATGATCCTGCCCACCAACCTCACCGTCAGCCGCGTGCAGGAGAGTTTCTCCCCGCCGGACACGCTGTCGGTCTGGGAGCTCCCGGGGTTCATCACCCTGCTGGAACGCTCCGGCTTCTCCTCCGTCCGCCACCGGCTGTATTTCCAGACGCTGCTGGCCCTGCCGCTGCTGTCGGGCACGATGTCGCTGGTCTCGGCCGGTTTCTCGATGCGCCAGACCCGCCGCGGTGGTGTGGCCGAGATGATCGGCAGCGGCGTTGCGGCCGGCTTCGCGCTGTTCGTGGTCTCCAAGGTGGCGGAGGAATTCGGCCAGAGCGGTGCCATCCCGCCTTTGCTGGCCGCCTGGGCGCCCACCGTGTCAGGGCTGCTGCTGTCGCTCGCCTTGCTGCTGCACCTTGAAGATGGTTGAAGCTGGATGATGGTTGTGAAGAGGCCCGCCCTGTCGTCCCGTCTGCGCATGCTGGCACGGCGCGTGCCGCTGGCCGCGGTGTTGATGTGCAGCTCGGCCCTGATGGCCACGGCGCAGACACCGGGCGGCAATCGCAACGCCCCGGTGTCGTTCACCGCCGATGACGTGCAGTACGACCGCACCGGCGGCATCGTCACCGCGAGCGGCCATGTCGAGGCCACCCAGAACGACCGCACCCTGCGCGCCGATCGCATTGTGTTCGACCGCAACACCGGCGTTGCCGCGGCTTCCGGCCATGTGGTGCTGATCGAGGCGGACGGCCAGGTTGTGTTCTCCGACTATGCCGAGCTGACCCAGGACATGAAGGACGGTGTGCTGACCGGCATGCGCTCCCTGCTGGCGCAGAACGGCAGGCTTGCCGCCAACAGCGCACGCCGCACCGATGCCAAGATCAACGAGCTGAGCGGGGCGGTCTACTCCACCTGCGACCTGTGCAAGGATGATCCGACCAACCCGCCGGAATGGGACATCCGGGCCCGGTCCGCGGTGCAGAACGTCGAGAAGAAGACCATCGAGTATTATGACGCCTGGGTGGATTTCTACGGCATCCCGGTGTTCTACACGCCCTATCTCGCCCATCCGGACCCGACCCAGAAACGCGCCACCGGCGTGCTGCCGCCCAGCTTCGGCACCAGCAGCACCTATCTCGGCGCCTTCCTGCAGGTGCCCTATTACATCGTGCTGGACGATCAGAGCGACGTGACATTGTCGCCGATGATCACCGCCGATGCCGGCGAGGCGCTGTTCGGCGATTACCGCATCCGGTTGAACGAGGGCCAGATCCGCGTGCTCGGCTCGATCGCCAACCAGACCGGCCAGTACAAGGGCGGCACCAACAACTCCACCGGCTTTCAGGGCCATCTCTTCGCGCGGGGCGATTTCGCGATCGACGATGTCTGGCGCTGGGGCTTCGACATCAACCGCGCCAGCAACGCCACCTATGTGCGCGACTTCCGCATCGCGCAGAATGTCACGGCGCTGTCCAGTTCGGTGCATATCGAAGGCTTCGGTGACGGGTCCTATGCCCGCACCGATGCCAGGCTCTACCAGAGCCTGACCACCAACTCGTCCCGCCTGCTGCCCTTCGTGATGCCGCGCACCCAGTACAGCTTCTTCGGCCAGCCCGATGCGCTGGGCGGCAGGCTTGCGGTGGAGACCGGTGCGTTCAACGTCATCCGCGCCGTCGGCACCAACACCAAGCGGGTCAATCTGGGCGTGGATTACAGCCGCCCATTCGTCGATGCGACAGGCAACCTGATCACCACAGGCCTGCATCTGGACAGTGCCGCCTATGACGCGCACGGCCTGAGCCAGCAGCCGACCTTCGCCTCGGCCGTCAACGGCTCCTCCCAGCAGGCGATGCCCACCGCCTACGCCGAATGGCGCCTGCCGTTGCAGCGTGTGAGCCAGGATGGCTGGGGCACGCAGACCATCACCCCGATCGCCAAGGCCATGGTGGCACCGCGCGGCCTCAGCTACGCCACCACCCACATCCCCAACGAAGACGCGCTGGACGCCGATTTCACCGATGCCACCCTGTTCACCCTGAACCGCAACCAGGGCTATGACCGGCTGGAGGGCGGCGCCCGTCTGGCGGTGGCCATGCAGGGTGACTGGACCGTCAAAAGCGGTGCCAGGTTCAGCGGGTTGCTCGGCGAGTCCTTCCGCGCCCAGAAGGACCCCTATTTCACCAGACAATCCGGCCTGCGTGACACCATCTCGGACATCGTCGCCCGCCAGAGTGTCACACCCAACCAGATGCTGGATTTGACCATCCGCGAGCGCATCGACCACCGCACCGGTCATGTGAACTTCGCCGAGGGCGTCACGACCTTCGGGGTGGACCGCTACCAGTTCAATGCCGGCTATCTGTATTCCAACACCACGCCCTACACCTATTACGACAGCGCACCAACCAGTGCCGCCTCGATGGCCGATCTGCTGACGCCGCGCAACGAGGTCTCGTTCGGCGCCAGCGTCGGCTATGGCCGGTGGCGGCTGGGCGGCTCGGTGCGCCAGGATGTGCATCTGCACAAATCCGCCTCCACCGATCTCAACGCCACCTATGAGGATGAGTGCCTGATCTTCAGCGTTGATGCCTATCACCGCTACACCCAGCAGCTCGGCGATCACGGCGACAGCGGATTGCTGTTCAACATCACGCTGAAGACGGTGGGTGAGTTCGGCTTCCACGGCAATTGACGGCAAAGCGCCGCCGCCCAAGTTGAAGCCGCACGGCTTTGCCGCTATGGCACGATGGCGAGAAGTCCGGACCCTGATCTCCGGCACCCGAGGAGCTGATCCGCGTGACATTGCCAGCCACCATCAAGACGCAACGCCTCTCCGGATCCCGGCTTGCCGTGTTCGCCCTCACGGTGCTGGCAAGTGCTCTGTTCTCGATGCATCTCCACGCCCAGACCGTCCCGCCGGCGAAGCCGATCTCGGGTCTGGGCGGCGATGCCATCGTGGCCGTGGTCAACGGCGATGTGATCAGCCGCGCCGATGTGGACAATCGCCGCCGCCTGTTCGCGCTGGCCACCGCCCTGCCGATGACGTCGGACGTGCTGGACCGGCTGACCGGCCAGGTGCTGCAGCAGCTGATCGATGAGCGCCTGCGCCTGCAGGAGGCCCAGCGCCGCCATGTCATCGTCTCCGACAAGGACATCGCGGCCGCGATCGGGGAGATCGAGAAGAACAACAGCATGGCGCCAGGGCAGCTGAAACAGCGCCTTGCGTCCAACGGCATCGCGCTGCGCACGCTGATCGACCAGTTCCGCGTGCAGATCGCCTGGGGCCGCGTGCTGCGCCAGGCCGTCGCCCAGAAGGGCGAACCGTCGGATGCCGATATCGCCGATCAGGCCGCTCAGCTGAAGGCGGCGGTGGGCCAGCCCGAATACCATCTGAGCGAGATCTTCACCCCCGTGGCCGGCCCGGGCCAGGAAGAGGATGTGCGCCGCTTCACCGACACCATCATCCAGCAGCTGCGCGCGGGCGCGCCCTTCCCGGTGGTGGCCGCACAGTTCAGCCAGTCGCAGACCGCGCTTCAGGGCGGTGATCTCGGCTGGGTCGCCAATTCGGAGATCGACCCCGCCGTGCTGCGCGTGGTGGAACAGATGCCGGTGGGCGCCATCAGCAACCCGATCCCGGTGCCCGGCGGCTTCAGCATCGTAACCCTGCGCGGCAAGCGCATCGTCGGCAAGGACACCTCCACCCTGGTGAAGCTGCGCCAGACCTGGTTCCCGTTCAGCCAGACGCTGAACCCCGATGCCCCCACCCAGCAGCAGATCAGCCAGCTGCAGGCCGCCCGCAAGCTGGCCGCCACCGCAACCTCCTGCCCGGAGATGGAGGCCGCCAACGCCACCCAGGGCAATCTGCGCCCCAGCGATCCGGGTGAACTGGTGCTCGAACAGCTGGCCAACCCCAATCAGCGCCAGCTGCTCGCCAGCCTGCCGGTCGGCCATGCCAGCGAACCGCTGACCGGCACGGATGGCATCCTGCTGATCATGGTCTGCTCGCGCGAGGCGCAGACCGACGCGCCGCCCAACCGCGATGCGCTGCTGGAGAGGATCTTCAACGATCGCGTGGAGCTCGCCTCGCGCCAGCTGATGCGGGACCTGCAGCGCCGGGCGGTGATCGATCAACGCGGCTGATCCCGCCGCCCTGCCGCCGCTCGCCGAGATCATCCGGCGTCACGGTCTGGATGCGCGCAAATCGCTCGGCCAGCATTTCCTGCTTGATGCCAATCTGATCGGCCGCATCGCCCGCCAGGCGGGGGATCTCGCCGGCCGGCACGTGATCGAGGTCGGCCCCGGCCCGGGCGGCCTCACCCGCGCCCTGCTGGCCACCGACGCCGAAAGCGTCACGGCGGTCGAGATCGACACGCGCGCGGTCGCCGTGATCACCGAGCTGGCCGAAACCTTCCCGGACCGGCTGCGCGTGGTGGAGGCGGACGCGCTGGCCACCGACCTTGCCACCCTGGCCCCCGCCCCGCGGCAGATCGCCGCCAACCTGCCCTACAATATCGGCTCCCCCCTGCTGGTCGGCTGGCTGCGCCAGGCCGCGCAATGGGAAAGGCTGACATTGATGTTCCAGGAGGAGGTGGCGGACCGCATCTGCGCAGCCCCGGACACCGACGCCTATGGCAGGCTTGGCGTGCTCGCCCAATGGGTGGCGCACTGCGAGTTCCGCCTGCGCATCCCGCCCCAGGCCTTTGCCCCGCCGCCGAAAGTGTGGTCCGCCGTTGTGGTGATCACGCCCCATGCCGAGCAACCGGAACCGGCCCTGTTCGCCGCCATGGAACGCCTGACCGCCGCCGCCTTCGGCCAACGCCGCAAGATGCTGCGCGGCTCGCTGAAATCGGTGGGCGGTGAGGCGCTGCTGGCCCGCGCCGGCATCGATGGCAGCAGACGCGCCGAAACCCTCACCATCGCGGAATTCGACCGCCTGGTGCGGCTGATGTGAGACACACGGTGGCGCATCGACACGTTCAGCCACATGAAACCATCATTTCAAACAGCATCTTCTTTTTGTGAACAAAAAGAAGCAAAAAAACTTTTATGAGTTTTGAGCCGTGCCAATATCTCTAGGCCGCAGGCTCGGTTGCTGTGGGTTTGCAGGATGTGGGCCTGGCCTTGGCGGGCCAGGGCGCGGGCCTGCAACGGGTCGCGGATCAGCTCCAGCAGGCGCTGTGCCGCATCCTCCACGCTCGGATCGGCCCAGACCTGCCCCTCCCCATGTGGATAGGCGCCCTGTGCCACCGGGATCAGCTCATAGTCGACGGCAACGCCCGTCTCGGCGTTGAGAAAATCCGTGTTGCCGGACCAGTTCGTGCCCAGTGCCAGCCGGCCCAGCGCCATCGCCTCCCCCAGGCCGCGGCCAAACCCCTCCGCGCGGTGCAGCGAGACGAAACAGTCACACGCGTTGATCAGGCTGCGCACACCCAGACTGTCCAGCGCCTGGTCGAGCAGCAGAACCCGGCCGGACTCCGCCTGCGCCCCCAGAAAATCCCGCGCCCAGGCCCGCGCATCCGCCTCGCCCTGCTTCACCTTCAGCACCAGCTGAAGATCCGCATACGGATCAGCCTCGGTCAGCGCCTGGAACAGCCGCAGCACCGCCTGCGGGTTCTTGCGGCTGGCATAGGAGGTCAGATCGAAGAAATGCAGCAGCACGAACGCGCTCTCGCTGATGCCGAAATGCCGCCTCGGCAGGCGCAGCCCGGGGGCCGGCTGCACCGAAGGCGGGATGACATGGCTTTCAAGCCCGGCTTCCCGCAGTGAATCCCGCACGAAGCGGGACATCGCCCAGATGTCGTCAAAGCCTGCCAGCTTCTCCGCCCAGACCGCGGGATATTCAGGCAGCTCCCAGGCCGGGCAGATGATGTTGAACCCGTCATCCCAGGCAATCCCACGCCGCGCGAAGGCGTCCCGCGCATTGTCCACCTCATCGCCGTTGAGGTGAAAGATGCGAATGCCAGGCGGCGGTGCCGCCACCTCGGACGACCCCACCAGATCCAGATGCGCGCGGTCGGACCGGCTGGAGAAGCCGAACATGTCGAACACCAATGGCTGCACGGCCACCGAGCGCAACGCCGCCAGATGGCAGCGCAACTGCTCGCCCATGCCGATCGGCGCATAGGGATGACCGATGAGGGTGATGTGCGGCAGGTTCATCCCGGCAACCGCGCCTGCAACGCATCGCGCAGCGCCTCCAGCCAGCGATGGCCAAAGCCGCTATCCGGCTCCAGATGCGCGCCCTCGGCCCATTCATTCCAGGCATTGACGAACAGCAACCGCCTGTCCTTCAGGTGAAAATCCCGGATCTCGGAGAGCTTTTCCTCGACATAGACCCGAAACGCCTCGGGTGTGGCGCGGTCGAACGAGCTGCCCAGCAGCGGCTGGCGCGGCGTGTTGTCCCAGCCGGGAAACACCGTGGGGTAGCGCGGATAGCCCGCGCTGTCGCGGGTGACGAAGCGGCAGACCGTGTCCGGATAATCATAGCGATAGCCGGACCAGCCCTGCTTCAGCAAAGCGGGGCTGTCGCTGGCCGGCACCGCCAGGCCATGCGGCGGGAATTCCACCGCCGCGTCAAAGCCAAGCTCGGACGGGCTGCTGCCCGTGCCGCTCAGCTCCATGCTCTCGACATAAACCAGATGCACGCCGGCAAACCCAGCCTTGCGGAAGGCGTCCCTGGCCCGTGCGGCGAACAGCCTGGGGTCCGGCAGGTTGCGCACGCGATAGACCAGAAACAGCGGGCAGCCCTCCACCAGGATGGCGCGGGGATCGGCCGCATGGGTGGTGGCGTCCGCCAGCACGGCTTCGATGGTGGCATCGTCATAGGATTGTTCGAGCAGGATCTCCCGGCTGCCGCCATCCCAATGCCGCGTCCAGTTCTCATTGGCCCAGCACAGGCAGAAGCGCAGATCGATGTCCGGGTTGTCGCGCAGGACGCGAAGCGGGCGGTGCAGCACGCGGCGTTGGCCGAAATTGTAGTGGTAGAACACGAAGCCGGACACGCCGTAGCGCCTAGCAAGCGCCGCCTGGGCGGCCAGCGTCTCGGCGAGGCGCAGATCGTAGAAGCCCAGATCGGCCGGCAGATGCGGCTGGTAATGCCCCTCATAGCTCGGCTGGGCGCGCGCCACATTGGTCCATTCGGTGAAGCCCTTGCCCCACCACAGATCATTCTCCGGCGTGGGGTGAAATTGCGGCAGGAAGAACGCCAGCACCCGGGTCTCGTCCATCGCCTGCAGCCGCTCACCCCAGCGTGCCGCCAGAAGCTGCTGGTTGCGGGCGATGGTCTGCAACCGCACGGCCTCGCGCGCGGGGCTGCTGGAGGCGCTGAGGTGATGCACCACCACCGCCTTGTGCACGAAACCCACGCGATGGCCCTGATCAGCAAGGCGCAGGCAGAGATCGACATCCTCGCAATAGGCCGGGCTGAAGGCCGGGTCGAACAGCGTGTCACCCACCAGCGATCGCCGCACCATCAGTGCCGCGCCCGAGCAATAGGCCACGTCGCGATCGCGCATGAAGCCTGGCTCGGACGGATCGCCGAACAGCCCGGTCATCACGGAGGTGCCATCCGGCAACACGGCGCAGCCCGCCTCCTGCAGCCTGCCATCCGGATAGATCAGCTTGGGGCCCACCGCGCCGAGGCCCGGATCGGCGTCGAGTGCAGCCGCCAGACGGGCGATGGCATCCGGCGCCATCTCGGTGTCGTTGTTCAGCAGCAGCACATAGTCACCCCGGCAGGCGCCGAACGCCGCGTTGCAGGAGGCGAGAAACCCCAGATTCTGCGCGTGGCGCACCACGCGCAGCCCCGGGATGCGGCACAGCTCGGCGATGGCCGGATCGGTGGAGGCATCATCGGCCAGCACGATCTCAACCCCCGCGCTGAGATCGGCGGCCGCGAGGGAGGCCAGACAGGCCCGGGTGAGGGCGGCCTCGTTGAACACCGGGATCAGCACCGAGATGCGCGGCGCCGGTGGCACCTCGAACCGAATCTTGCGCCGTGTGGCGCGATGCAGATGCAGCCGGGGCGCCTTCACCCGAACCGCGTCCTTGCGCGCCTGGCGGGCGGCGGCGATGCGCGCGCGGATGTCCCGATCCGCCGCCACCAGCGTCTCGGCATCGACCGCGAGACCCTGGCCGATCCGGAGCGACGGTGCTGCGCTTTCACCCGCAACAGGGCTTGCCACGCTCACCGCCCGCTCGGCGCTGGCCTGGCGTCCCTCCTTGCGGCCATGCGCCAGGTAATGCAGCAGCGGCGGCAGGCCGCTTTGCGCCACATCGGCGTAGCGGCGCAGATAGAGCTGTGAATCGAAATCGGGCCCCGGCGAGCGGCCCTCCGCATCGCCCAGGATGATGAAATGCCACAGCGCCGCATAGGGATGCGCCGGCACGTCGCTGTGCTGCGCCTGATACCAGGCGATATCCACCCAGGCGTTGGGCTGCAGCCCGTCCTGCACGCCCTGTGTCAGAAAATGCCGCAGCAACCCACCCTTGGGCGGCACCGTGCCGCGCGGCCCGCCGAACTGGCTGGTGTAGAAATCGCGGTCGAAATACGGGCTGGGATCGGCCAGATCCTGGTCCAGCACATCCATCAGCCCATCGATGCCGGGTGGATCGCCCAGCAGCGATGGCGCGTGGGAGGCGATCCAGCGCAGATCGATCAGCGGGTGCGGGGAGAGCAGGGCGGGCAGCCCCCGGTCGAGGAAATGCAGCAGCCGGTCCTCCTCCGCGGGCAGCGCGTGCTGGGCCGCGTAGTAGAGCGGGTCGAGGAACAGCGACACTGGCGCGCGGCTGTCCACCGGGCGGCGCAGATAGGCGATGACGGCGTTGATGTCGGATCGCGGGCCGCCGATCAGGGCGCGGAACATCTCCTCCTGCACGAAGCGGGAGCACAGCAGGCGATGCGCGCGGGACAGCTCTTCGATCACGTGGGGCGGGTCTCCCTCTCCATCACCTTTTCACCCTGTCCGCCGCGCTGTCCAGGCCAGGAGAAACGCCTAACACCCGTGGGCGCCGGGTGGGACGTTCTTTTCATGAAAAGAAAGCGCCACCGGGCCTTCTTTCACTTTTGAGTGGCGCTGACCTCCGGAGGTCCGCATTGCGGGCTTGGATCGTTGGTGGCATGGTCCGGCCGTTTTCTGAGGGTTGGGTGGGGTGTATGCGTATTCTGGTCACCGGGGGCTGCGGCTTCATTGGCTCCGCCGTGGTGCGGCATCTGATCCGGGCCACCGGCCACAGCGTCATCAATGTCGACAAGATGACCTATGCCGCCTCCGAAGCAGCGCTTGAGGAGGCCGCAACCTCGCCCCGTCATCTGCTGGTGCGCGCTGACATCGCCGATCACGCGGCGATGGCGCAGGTTTTCGCAACCCATCAGCCGGATGCGGTGATGCATCTGGCGGCCGAGACCCATGTCGATCGCTCGATCGACGGGCCGGGGCCGTTCATCCAGTCCAACGTGGTCGGCACCTACACGCTGCTGGACGTGGCGCTGTCCTATTGGAAGGCGCTCGATCCCGCGCGCAAGGCGGCGTTCCGGTTTCACCACATCTCAACCGATGAGGTGTTCGGCGCCCTTGGCCCCAGCGATGCGCCGTTCAACGAACACACCCCCTACGACCCGCGCAGCCCGTATTCGGCGAGCAAGGCGGCGTCCGACCATCTGGTGCGCGCTTGGCATCACACCTACGGCCTGCCCACCATCGTCAGCAACACGGTCAACAATTACGGCTTCTGGCATTTCCCGGAAAAGCTGATCCCGCTGGTGCTGCTGAACGCGCTCGAAGGCCGCGAATTGCCGGTCTATGGCGATGGCTCCAACATGCGCGACTGGCTGTTTGTCGAGGATCACGCGGTGGGTCTGGTCGCGGTGGTGGAGCGCGGCGAGATCGGCGCCACCTATTGCCTGGGCGCCCGCCAGCCGCGCACCAATCTGGCCGTGGTGGAGGCGATCTGTGCTGCGCTGGACGCCCGCCTGCCCGATCCTGCCGGCCCGCGCACCCGGCTGATCCGCTTCGTCGCCGACCGGCCGGGCCATGATTTCCGCTACGAGATCGACCCGTCCCATGCCGAGCGCAGCATCGGCTGGAAGCCGGCGCACGACTTCACCACAGGGCTTGGCCGCACCATCGACTGGTATCTGGCCAACAGATCCTGGTGGGAGCCGATCCGCGCCGCGCGCTATGCCGGCGAGCGGCTGGGCAAGGGGGCCGCGGCATGAAGGGTATTCTGCTCGCCGGCGGCTCCGGCACGCGGCTGCACCCGATGACCTTGGCGGCCAGCAAGCAGCTGCTGCCGGTCTATGACAAGCCGATGATCTACTACCCGCTGTCGGTGCTGATGTTGGCCGGCATCCGCGACATCATGGTGATCTCCACCCCCGCCGACCTGCCGCAGTTCCGCCGTCTGCTGGGCGATGGCGCGCGGCTTGGGGTGAATTTCACCTATGCCGAGCAGCCAAAGCCCGAGGGCCTGGCCCAGGCCTTTCACATCGCCGCCGACTGGCTGGGCGGCGAGGCATGCGCGCTGGCGCTCGGCGACAACATGATCTTCGGCGACCATCTCTCGGTGCAGCTGCAGGAGGCCGCGAGCCGCCCTGACGGCGCCACGGTGTTCGCCTATCACGTCTCCGATCCGGAGCGGTATGGCGTGGTGACGATGGATGCCACCGGCCGCGCGCTGGACATTGTGGAGAAGCCCAGCAACCCGGCCTCCAACTGGGCGGTGATCGGGCTGTATTTCTACGACCGCAAGGTGACCGAGATGGCCGCCCGCGTGGTGCCATCGGCGCGCGGTGAGCTGGAGATCACCGATCTCAACCGGATGTATATGGAGCAGGGTGCCCTGCGCGTGCAGAAGCTCGGCCGTGGCTGCGCCTGGCTCGATGCCGGCACGCCGGACAGCCTGATGCAGGCCGGAAGCTTCGTGCAGACCATCCAGCAGCGCCAGGGCCTGCTGGTCGGCTGCCCGGAGGAGGTTGCCTTCCGCATGGGCTGGATCGACGCGGATGCGCTGCGCGCCCACGCCAAGGCGTTGGGCAAGACCGATCTGGGCCGTGTGCTCGCCCGTATCGCTGATGGAGGCCATTGATGCAGGTCCAACGCATGGCGATCCCGGAGGTGATGCTGATCACCCCGCCCCGCTTCGCCGACAGCCGCGGCTGGTTCTCCGAGGCGTTCAACGCTGCCAAATTCGCAGAGATCGGCCTGGCCGAGACCTTCGTGCAGGACAATCAGAGCCATTCCCGCAAGAACGTGGTGCGCGGCCTGCATTGCCAGATTGCACCGGCCGTGCAGGGCAAGCTGGTGCGGGTGCTGAAGGGTGCCATCTGGGACGTGGCGGTGGATGTCCGCCGGGGATCGCCCACCTATGGCCAGCACGTGGCGGCCGAGCTCTCCGCCGAGAACGGCGCCCAGTTCTGGGTGCCGGGCGGCTTCCTGCACGGCTTCGTCGCCCTCGAGGATGACACCGACGTGCTCTACAAGGTCACCGCCCCCTATCTGCGCGAGGCCGAGCGCGGCGTGCGCTGGGATGACCCGACGCTTGCCATCCCCTGGCCGGTGCGCCCGGGTGAGGCCATCGTGTCGGACAAGGACCAGGTGATGCCGACCCTGCCCAGCGACGAGACCTGGTTCTCGCTGTGAACCCGGTGCTGATCCTGGGCGGCTCGGGCCAGGTGGCCCGCGCCTTGGCCGCCCGCCTGCCGCAGGCGGTGGTGCTGGGCCGTCCCGCGTTCGATTTCGACCGGCTGGATGAGATCCCGGCCCTGCTCGCCCGCATCGCCCCGCGGCTGATCATCAACGCCGCCGCCTACACCGCGGTCGACAAGGCGGAGAGCGAGCCCGAGGCCTCCGACCGCGCCAACCATCTGGGGCCGAAGCTGCTGGCCGAACACGCGGCACAGGCCGGGATCGCGCTGATCCATATCTCGACCGATTACGTCTTCGACGGCACCAAGACGGCCCCCTATGTGGAGACCGATCCCACCGGCCCCACCGGCATCTATGGCGCAACCAAGCGTGCCGGTGAGCATGCGGTGCTGGCAGCCTGCAAGCGCGCCATCGTGCTGCGCACCGCCTGGGTGTATGACGCCACCGGCAGGAATTTCGTGCGCACCATGCTGAGCGTGGCGCAGACCCGGCCCAGCCTGCGCGTGGTGGCGGACCAGATCGGCAACCCGACCCATGCCGGCGCCCTGGCCGATGCAATCGTTGCCATGGCAACGAGGATCGAGGCCGGCTGGCGCGACGAGTTCGCGGGTGTGTTCCACGCCGCCGGCGCCGGCGCGGTCAGCTGGCATGGCTTCGCGCTCGAGATTTTCCGCCAGGGCGCCCTGCATGGCCGCGCCGTGCCGGAGGTTGCCGCCATCACCACCGCCGAATACCCGACGCCCGCCAAACGCCCAGCCAATTCGCGGCTCGATTGCGGCAAGCTGGCGCGCGTGTTCGGGATCACCCTGCCGGCCTGGCAGGACAGCCTGGCGCCGGTGGTGGCGGAGATCTGCGCGCAGGGCTAGCTCGGCCAGCAAAAGGCGGGATGCGTCGCCGCACCCCGCCTTCAGATTCAGCAGTTAGCAGTCAGCTGTTCAGGCCGCGACCGCCTTGCGGCGGCGGATCGCGGCAAGACCGGTCAGGCCCATGCCGAGCAGCGCCATCGACACCGGCTCCGGAATGGTGGCCACCACGCCTTGCGAGATGATCGAGCCGGAGAAGCTGGTGGCGCCCGCGCCCTGGGCGGTGATCGTCAACGACGCGGCTGTCGGGTCATAGCCGGTGAAATCGATGATGCCGTAGCCGGACAGGCTCAGCTCGCCCGCCGTGCTGCCGGCCGGCTGATACTGGTTCACCGTCAGCGAGGTGAGGGTGAAGGTCATGCTCTGGCTGTTGTTGGTGATGGTGAGGAAATTCACCAGCGGCAGGGTCGGGTTGGTCAGGGTGCTGTTGGTCGGATTGTAGGCGACGAAGTCCTTGATGGTGCCGCAACCGCCGGACGCTGCGACCAAACAGCTGCCGGGTGTGAGGCTCAGAAAGACGCCTGTTGTGGTGTTGTTGAGGCCAACCGAACCGGCAACGCCCGGGCTTGGTGAGCCGGAGGTCAGAAAATCCAGCCCGGTGGAGGCCGTGTCATAGACGTTGCCACCATTGTAGGACACGACGCTGCCGGTGAAGTCGAGATTGCTGCTGACCGGGATCGGGCTGGCACCGGAAGGGGCCGCAAGGGACTGCATGGCAAGCACGACGCCTGCGGCGAGGCCTGCACGCGAGATGGTTTTGGGAAGGGATAGTCGCATGATGCTGGTTCCTGGTTGACGCTGACCGCCACAGGGCCGGTCAGTTGATGACGGCACGTCCGGTGGGGGGGCGCGGCAGGCGAAGGCATCTCAGAACGACGTCACGCGGCAGGTGTTGTTCTTCGGCCGAATGCGTCGGTTGAATGCAACCTATGAACAGATGTTTATCCGGGGCAGCGCCGGAATCTACTCAGCGCCATGGGCGATCATGGTGCTCTGGATATTATGTTTTCCAGAGCAGGACCGTTCGATCGATTGATCCCAATCGATCGAACGGTGCTCCAACGGATGGCGTCAGTCGGGCAGGGCGAAACCATCCAGCGCAGCCCGCATATGCGCTGGCACGGGCGCTTGCGCCGAAACATTTGTCCCGGGCAGCACCAGGCTGCGTGCCAGCAGATGCAGCCCGCCAGCCTTGCTGCCGTAAAGCGCATCGCCCAGCATGGGAAAGCCCTGATGCGCGCAATGCACGCGCAGCTGATGGGTGCGGCCGGTGCGTGGCGTCAGCGCCAGCAGGCTCCGCCCGGCGCCGCGCGCCAGCACGCACCATTCGGTGACCGCGGCCTGCCCCTCCGGCTGCACCGCCATCCGCCAGCCTGTCGCATCGGAGGTCTTGAGCAACGGGGCGTCGATCACGCCGGACTCCGCTGCCGGCCCGCCTTGCACCACCGCCCAGTAGGTCTTCTCCACAAGCCCCTCGGCAAATGCCGCCTGGGCCGCCAGCAGCGCCTGTTTGCGCAGCGCCACCAGCAGGCAGCCCGCGGTGTCCGCATCCAGCCGGTGCGCCAGCCAGGGCCCGTCCTTGCGGCGGGACAGCGACTTCAGCCCGTCCTCCACGCAGGGACCGCCGCCGGGGCCCGCATGCACCTTCAGCCCGGCTGGCTTGTTGAGCACCAGGTAATGCGCATCCGCATAGAGGATCGGCAGGTCATCCATCGGCGGATGTTGACAGCAGAACCGTCCGGGCGGAAGCCAAGGGCATGCGCACCGACATCATCTGCGGCCTCAACGCCGTCTCCGCCCTGTTCTCCCAACGCCCGGACGCGGTGGAGCGTCTGTTCTACACCGAGGCGCTGAAGCAGGAGGTCGGCGCCTTCTGCGGCGTGATGGCCGCCGCCCACAAGCCCTATCGCATGCTGGAGGCGGCCGAGATGGAGAAGGCCGCCGGCACCACCCATCACGGCGGGGTGGCGGCGGTGGCGGCGGCGCGGCATGTGCCGATCCTGGAGCTTACGAACATCCCCAAGGCGAAATTCCTGCTGGTGCTGGACGGCATCGGCAACCCGCACAATCTGGGCGCCATTGCGCGCTCGGCGGCGTTCTTCGGCGTGCGCCACATGCTGATCGGCGAGGGCCCGGGCCATGCCATGCTGAGCGATGCCGCCTATCGCACGGCCGAAGGCGGGCTGGAATATCTGGAGATCACCCGCACGCGCCATCTGCCCAACGCGCTCGATCAGATCCGCAAGCATTACCGCACCGTCGCCACCGCGCTGTCGCCGGATGCGCACACCGCAGCCGACCTGCCGCGCGACCGGCCGATCGCCCTGGTGCTCGGCAATGAGGAGACCGGCGTGGCACCGGATGTGCTTGCCGTCTGCCGCCGCAAGATCCGCATCCCCGGCAGTGGCCGGGTGCAGAGCCTCAACGTGGCGCAGGCGGCCGCCGTCCTGCTCGCCCAACTCGCCGGAGTGTGACCCCGATGCCGCGCATCCATATCCAGAACAAGGCGGATGATCTTGAATCCAAGATCACGCCCGAGCTGTGGCAGGCGCTGGGTGGGCCGGAGGGGGCCAGCTTTGCCGAGGATGAGGCGGGGTTTCGCGCCGGCATCGCCGATGCTGCCTATCTGATCACTGCAACCTCCGCCCTGCGCCCGTATCGCGCGCTGATCCCCGGCCAGCTGCGCGGCATTTTCTGCACCTCCGCCGGGATGGACAGCATCGCCCCGTTCGACTGGCTGCCGCAGGGCACGATGCTGATGAACAACAGCGGCGTGCACGCCGATCGTGGCGGTGAATACGTGGCGATGGCACTGCTGATGCTGCGCCAGGAGATGCCGGCGATGATCGCGGCCCAGCAGCGCGGCGTGTGGGAGAAGCACTACACCTCCGTGCTGCGCGGCTGCACGCTGGTGTCGATCGGCACCGGCGCATTGGGTGCCGCCGGCGCGCGGGCGGCGCGGCTGTTCGGCATGAAGACGATCGGCGTGCGCACCAAGGCCGAGCCGCATCCGGATTTCGACCGTGTGGTGGCGGCAGCCGATCTCGACAGCGTGCTGCCGCTGGCGGAGTTTCTGCTGCTGGCAGCCCCGCTCACCCCGCAGAGCCAGAACATCCTCGATGCCCGGCGCATCGCACTGCTGCCGAAAGGCGCAGGCGTGATCAATATCGGCCGCGGCGCGCTGATCGCGCAGGACGCGCTGTGTGACGCGCTGGATGCGGGTGCCCTTGGCGGCGCCGTGCTGGACGTGTTTTCCCCCGAGCCGATCCCGCCCGGGCATCGGCTGTGGACCACGCGGCATCTGGTGATCACCCCGCATGTCTCGGCGGATGATCCGGCGATCTACGCGTCGGACAGTGTGAAGCTGTTCCTGGAAAACCTGGCGGCGATCGAGCGCGGTGAGACGCCGCCCAATCTGGTGGACATCTCCAAAGGGTATTGATCCGGTGGCGGGTCGTGGACCCGCCTTACGGTTGGCGGGTCGTGGACCCGCCTTGCGGTTGGCGAGTCGTGGACCCGCCTTACGGGGTCAAACCCCAGAAGGTCAGGATATGCTCGGCGGCGGAGATGCCGCATTGATCGGGCGTGGGATACAGATGGCCCACACCGTCGAGCTGCCACAGCTCCACCACCGGGTGGTCATTGGCGTTCCACACCGTGTGCTGCACGCCGCGGGCGAAGCGTGGCCGGCTGATCGACTGGATCACGCCGTGCAGGCTTGCGAACTGGCGGGCCAGGTCGAGCCCGTTGCTGGGGGCCACCACATTGTCCGCCGAGCCATGCCAGATCGACAGGCGCGGCCAGAGACCGGTGAAGCCCTCCGGCGCCTGGGCGCGGGCCAGGCCCAGCCATTCCGAACGGCTGCGCTCCCCGCCGCGGCCGGCCATGCGCGACATGGCGCTCATCACATTGTTGGCGGCACCGGCGGGCAGGCCCGCCACCACGGCGCCGGCGGCGAACACATCCGGATAGGCGGCGAGCAGGCTTGCCGTCATTGCCCCTCCGGCTGACAGCCCGGTGGCAAACACCCGCCTGCGGTCGCAGCGATGCGCGGTGATCACCGCCTCCGTCATGGCGGCGATCGAGCCGGCCTCGCCCTGGCCGCGTGCGGTGTCGCCGGGGCGGAACCAGTTAAAGCAGGTCTGGCTGTTGTTGGCCTCGGTCTGGCCAGGCATCAGCAGCGCCAGGCCGTGGCGGTCGGCCAGGCTTCGCCAGCCGGTTTCGCGGGCAAAGCTCTGCGGCTCCTGGCCGCAGCCATGCAGCAGCACGACCAGCGGGGCACCGGTTGGCAGACCCTGCGGGATATGGGTGTGCAGCGTGAGATGCCCGGGATTGCTGGAAGGTTGGGGCACGGCGGCAGGCACCTCGGCGATCGGCATCTCCCGCGCCAGGCCCTGTAACTGATCCAGCGCCTGGGTGGTAGCCTCGGCCGCCTGGTCCGCCGCCTCACGCCACCATCCGGTGGCAAGGCTCAGCAGCTTGTCGCGCAAGGTGATCTTGTCGGCCATGAAAACTCCGGGACCCAACGGCCACCAGAGTTCTGCCACGCGCCCGCCCGGCACGGAACCCACCATGGCGCGGCTCTGGCGTGAGAAAGTTTTTCGGTGCGTTTTTCAAAAAGCAACGCGCTTGCCGCTCTTTTTGACGAAAGGACGCACAAAGCCCTTGGTGCTCGCATGGGGGAAAGTACTGCCCTATATTGGGGGGTGACGCGTCATCCTGTTTGTTGCGATGTAGGATCCATGGACCTTCCGCCTTCCCGCGGCCGCGCTGGACCTCCTGGGTTGGATATCCGCTCGGCGGCCATTCTGCGTGAGATTGTCGAGCAATATGTCGAGACCGGCGAGCCGGTCGGCAGCCGCACCATCTCGCGTCGGCTGCCGATGTCGCTCAGCCCGGCCACGATCCGCAACGTGATGGCCGACCTGACCGAGGCCGGCCTGCTGTTCTCGCCGCACACCTCCGCCGGGCGCCTGCCCACCGAGCTGGGGCTGCGGCTGTTCGTGGACGGGCTGCTGCAGTTCGGCGATCTCGGTGAGGATGACCGGGAGGCGATCAGTGCCGCGGTGGAATCCGCCGGCCGCTCGCTGGAGGACACGCTGGCCGAGGCCTCCACCATCCTCTCCGGCCTGTCTGCCGCCGCAGGGTTGGTGCTGGCGCCGAAATCGGAAGGGGCGTTGCGCCATATCGAGTTCGTCCCGCTCGGCTCGGGGCGGGCGCTGGTGGTGCTGGTGGGTGGCGACGGCCAGGTGGAGAACCGGGTGATCGAGATCCCGGCTGGTGTTCCGCCCTCCGCCCTGGTGCAGGCCGGCAACTACCTCAACGCCCGCATGGCCAACCGGCCGCTGGCCGAGCTGCGCCGTGTGGTGGCCGATGAGATGGCCGCCAATCGCAGCCAGCTCGACGCGCTCACCGCCCAGGTGGTGGAGGCGGGTCTGGCCACCTGGACCGGTGAGGGGCTTGGCGGCTCGCTGATCGTGCGCGGCCAGGCGCGGCTGCTGGCGGATGTGACGGAGCTGGACAAGCTCGCCGCCATCCAGACCCTGTTCGACCGGCTGGAGACCGCCGAGACGATGATCCGCCTGCTCGATCTGGCGGAGAAATCCGAAGGCGTGCGCATCTTCATTGGCGCGGAAAGCGGGCTGTTCGGCACCACCGGGGTTTCGATGGTGGTGGCGCCGGCGCGCAACGGGCAGGGCCGGATTGTGGGCGCCATCGGCGTGATCGGCCCGACGCGGATCAACTATGCGCGGATCATCCCGGTGGTGGATTACACGGCGCGGGTGGTGGGGCGGTTGTTGGGATAGAAAGAAGATCTTCTTTTTGTGAACAAAAAGAAGCAAAAAAACTTTCTTCGTTTGGCTGGGGCTGAGGCTGCGGTGGGCGTCAGTAATGCGGCGGTGGTTTGATCTCGCCCTCGGCCCTGGCCTCCCAGTCATCGATCATGTCCATCAGGCTGTCCAGGTAATCCCCCTCCGGCGTGCCGGGGGCGGCACCCCACATGCGGCGCAGCTCGGCCAGGGCCGCACCGTAATGCACCTCGTCGCGGATCTCCTCGATGTCCATCATCGCCCTTTGCCCCTGGTGGAATTCCGGACTGAACCCGAAGTCCGGCATGATATAAGACTGAGCATGTCAGAGTGTCCCGCATGAGCAATCACCTTCTTCACGATCAGGATTTCTACGCCTGGACGAACGAGCAGGCCCGCCTGCTGCGGGAGGGGCGGCTGGCGGAGGCGGATATCGCGCAGATTGCCGAGGAGATTGAGTCTTTGGGCAAGAGCGAAAAGCGCGAGCTGATCAGCCGGCTCAAGGTGCTGCTGCTGCACCTGCTGAAATGGCAGTTCCAGCCCAGTGACCGCTCGACCAGCTGGCAGTTGACGATAATGGAACAGCGACGCTCCGTGCTGGATCACCTGGCGGACAACCCGAGCCTGCAGGCGCAGATTTCGCTTGCCACCGAGCAGGCCCATGCGTCCGCCATTCTGGCCGCGGCCCGTGAGACCGGGTTGGCGCTTCGCCACTTCCCCGAAGCCTGCCCCTGGTCGTTCGAGCAGATGATGGACCCGGATTTCTGGCCGGACGCCGCCTGACCGCCGCCTGATTTCAGGCC
Organism: uncultured Rhodospirillales bacterium; assembly: GCA_903924855.1. GTDB lineage: Bacteria > Pseudomonadota > Alphaproteobacteria > Acetobacterales > Acetobacteraceae > CAIQQQ01. The sequence goes on from CAIYCW010000024.1 coordinate 32,291, forward strand.
GGTGTCACCTCGGTGGAGCGGTGCACGGTGGTGGAGCGAGATTCCTGCCTTGCATCCGCCGGCGCCCGCGCCCGGATATGCGCGGACAGGCGATGCTCACCGGCATTGACGAGCCTGCTGATCGTCTCGGTGATCGCCAGATAGATCAGCGCGCAATACAGATAGATCGAGAAATCGAAGGTGCGCGCGAAGATGAAGCGCGTCTGGCCCATCAGGTCGAGCAGCGTCACCACGGCCGCAACGGCGCTGGCCTTCACCACCGAGATCACCTCGTTGCCCAGCGGCCGCACCGCCACCAGCATCGCCTGCGGGAAGATGATGTGGCGCAGAATGGCGCCGCGATGCAGGCCCAGCGCGCGCGCCGCCTCGATCTGGCCTTTGGGGATGGACTGGATGGCGCCGCGCAGGATCTCGGACTGATAGGCGGCGGTGTTCAGCGTGAAGCCGAGGATGCAGCAGTAATAGGCATCGCGGAAAAACCACCAGATGCCGGTTTCCTGAAAGAACGGCCGAAACTCGCCCCCGCCGTAATAGATCAGATAAAGCTGGCACAGCAGCGGCGTGCCGCGGAACAGGTTGGTGTAGCCCATGGCGCTGTAGGACAGCAGCATGTTGCGCGACATCCGCAGCCAGCAGATCGGGAAGGCCAGCACGAAGCCCATGGCGCAGGACAGGCCGACCACCGTCAGCGTCATCTGCAGCCCCAGCACCAGGCGAAACCCGTAATCCTTCAGCAGGCCGATGTTGAGGATGAAGCCAAGCACACGGTCCATCACGAATAACCCCGGTTGGCGCGGCGTTCGAGCCAGGACTGGCCCCAGACCGAGACGGTGCTGAAGGCGAGATAAAGCAGGGCGGCCGCCGTGTAGAACACCAAAGGCCGCGTGGTGGCGCGGCTCGCCTCGGAGGCGGCGCGCAGCAGATCGGTGACCGCAAGCGTGGAGATCAGGGCGGTGTCCTTCTGCAGCACCATCCAGATATTGCCCAGGCCCGGCAGCGCCACGCGGCCGAGCTGTGGCAGCACCACCTTGCGAAACACCTGGCGTGGGGTGAGGCCCAGCGACAGCGCGGCCTCGCTCTGCCCTGGCGGGACGGCCGCGATCGAGGCCACCCACACCTCGGCCGAATAGGCCGCCACCACCACCGAAAGCGCGATCACCCCCGCGGTGAAGGCGCTGACCTCCAGATGCCCGTCCATCCCGAGCCAGGTTCCGATTTTGTCGATCAGCGCCTGCAGGCCGAAATAGACGATGAAGAGGGCCAGCAGATCCGGAATGCCACGAAAGAACGTGGTGTAGGCGGCACACGCACCGCGCAGCAGCCGGTATTTCGACAGTTTCATCACCGCGATCAGCAGGCCGGCGCCGAAGCCGAACGGCACCGTGGTCAGGGCAAGTGCTACCGTGACCGCGGCACCGTTCAGCAACAGGCCGATCCAGCCATTTGGTCCGAAGAGCAGGGTGTACCAACTCATCGGACCAGATCCCGGTTATCGCGCACAGGCGATGCCATCAGGCCGGATCACTTCCCGCGGATATCGACGGTGAAGTATTTGCCGGCCACCTTCTTGAACGTGCCATCGGCGTCCAGCTCGGCGATCGCCTTGTTGAACATGGCGAGCAGGTCGGTGTCTTCCTTGCGGACGGCGGCACCCACGCCCGGGCCGAACACATCGGAATTGGCGGCGCGGTCGATCTTGGCGACGATGCGGCAGCAGCCATCGCCCACCTTGTCGACGAAGGTGGAGCCCACGATGATGTCGGTCACGGTGTAGTCAAGCCGGCCGGCCTTCAGGTCGTTCTGCGGCTCGTCGCCACCCGGATACAGCTTCACCTCGGAGCCCTTGTAGAGCTTTTCCAGATAGTTGGCGAAGGTGGTGGAGGATTGTGTGCCGATCGTCTTGCCCTTCAGCGCCGCCGGCGACACATCGTCGCTCTTGTTGCTGGCCAGGCCCACGAAGACCGGGGCGGTGGAGTAGTAATAGTCGGTGAAGGCCACCAGCTCCTTGCGCTTGGGCGTGATGTTCATGCTGGAGATGATCACGTCGAACTTGTTGGCGATCAGCGAGGGGATGATGCCGTCCCAGTCCTGGTTCTGGAATGTGCAGGTCACCTTCATGCGGCTGCACAGTTCTTTCGCATAATCGACCTCGAAGCCCACGATGTCGCCCTTCGGGCTGACGCTCTCGAACGGCGGATAGGTCGCATCCATGCCGATGCGCACGGTCTTCCAATCCTTGGCCAATGCGGGGGCTGCCATCAGAGTGGCGGCCAGGCCAAGGCCCAGCGTCGCCCGGCGCAGGAATTCAGTCGTCATCACAGGAACCTCCTTGTTGCCACGCCATAGATCTTGCGCGGAGTTCAACCCTGGCATGCAAGGGCCGGACCAGTGTGCGGCGGCCTGGCCACATGGATCGTCTTGCGATCGGGCGTCTGGCGTTGATCTGGGGCTCGTATCCGCAATCATCCGGCTTGTTCTCAGCCACGTCCCGCACTAACTGCACGCCATGACCACAGAACACGACCACATCCCGATGCCCGATCAAGCCGCCGCCGAGACAGGGTTTGAGGCGGACAGCAACCAGACCCCCGACCAGCTGATGGCGGCCGCCTCCGCGCGCATCGCCGAGCTGGAGGCCGAGCGGGACGAGTTCCGCGAGAAATGGCTGCGCGCCGAGGCGGAAACCCAGAATGTGCGCAACCGCGCCAAGCGCGATGTGGACGAAACCCGCCAATACGCGGTGCAGAAATTCGCCCGCGACGTGGCCGAGGCGGCGGAGAACATCAAGCGCGGCCTCGACGCCATCCCCGCCCGCACCGAGGACGAGCCCGACCTGGTCTCCAAGCTGCGCGACGGCTTCGAGGGCATCGAGCGCAGCTTCGTGGCGCTGCTGGAGCGCAACGGCGTGGTGCGCACCGATCCGCTGGGCGCTGCCTTCGATCCCAATCTGCACCAGGCGATGGCCGAGCAGGAGACCGACGCGCATCCGCCCGGCACCGTGGTGCAGGCCTGGACCCAGGCCTGGACGTTGAACGGCCGCATCCTGCGCCCCGCCATGGTGGTGGTGGCCAAGGCCAAGCCGGTCGCAGCCGACGGCGATGCCGCCCCGCCACCGGGCAGCACGCTCAACACCGCTGTATAATCGCAGATTTGCCTAAAAATTCGGCACTCCGGTCTTGCCCCACGGGGTGCCGCTGAATACATCCTGGACAGCCTTTCGGGCGGTCCGACACGGATGCCAAACCCAGGGGTGATTTTTCATAGGGGGACACTCGGTGCTTCGGGCCGTAAGTCCTCGCTTGCAAGGAGAGTAACATGAGCAAGGTCATCGGTATCGACCTCGGCACGACGAATTCCTGCGTGGCGATCATGGAGGGCAAGGATGTCCGCGTGATCGAGAATGCGGAAGGTGCCCGCACCACGCCATCCATCATTGCCTTCAGCGACAGCGGCGAGCGTCTGGTCGGCCAGTCCGCCAAGCGCCAGGCCGTCACCAACCCGACCAACACGCTGTTCGCGGTCAAGCGCCTGATCGGCCGCCGTTTCGATGATCCGTTGGTGGCCAAGGACAAGGGCATGGTGCCCTACGCCATCGTGCGCGGCGACAACGGCGATGCCTGGGTGGAAGCGCGCGGCGAGAAATATTCCCCCTCGCAGATCTCCGCCTTCACGCTGGGCAAGATGAAGGAGACCGCCGAGGCCTATCTCGGCGAGACCGTGACCCAGGCGGTGATCACGGTTCCGGCCTATTTCAACGACAGCCAGCGCCAGGCCACCAAGGATGCCGGCCGCATCGCGGGCCTTGAGGTGCTGCGCATCATCAACGAGCCGACCGCGGCCGCCCTGGCCTACGGCATGGACAAGAAGAAGAGCGGCATCATCGCGGTCTATGACCTCGGCGGCGGCACGTTCGACGTCTCCGTGCTGGAGATCGGCGATGGCGTGTTCGAGGTGAAGTCCACCAACGGTGACACGTTCCTGGGCGGTGAGGATTTCGACCTGCGGGTGATCGAGTATCTGGCGGCCGAGTTCAAGAAGGAGCAGGGCATCGATCTGCGCTCCGACAAGCTGGCGCTGCAGCGCCTGAAGGAAGCCGCCGAGAAGGCGAAGATCGAGCTGTCCTCCTCCAAGGAGACCGAGATCAACCTGCCCTTCATCACCGCCGACGCCAACGGGCCGAAGCATCTGGTGATGAAGCTGACGCGCGCGAAGCTGGAAAGCCTGGTCGATGACCTGGTCACCCGCACGCTGAAGCCCTGCCAGGATGCGCTGAAGGATGCAGGCGTGACGGCGGCCGAGATCGACGAGGTGATCCTGGTCGGCGGCATGACCCGGATGCCCAAGGTGATCGAGACGGTCAAGAGCTTCTTCGGCAAGGATCCGGCCCGCAACGTCAACCCCGACGAAGTGGTCGCCA
>CAIYCW010000025.1 GCA_903924855.1 uncultured Rhodospirillales bacterium
CTGATCGAGCGAATGTTCTCGCGTCTCAAGGACTTCCGGCGAATTGCCACACGCTACGATAAACTCGCGCAAAACTTCGCCGCAGCCGTGGCGCTCGCAGCAATCGTCACCTGGTGGGCTGATTGAGTCTCGTGCCTAGCGGCGTGGCCGATGGCGGTCTCGTGCATCACGCAATCGCGGATGGATGGCGCGCCAGCGGGGTGACGGTGATGGCCATGAACGGGAACAGCGGCAACGTGCTGAGAATGGCGTGCAGCGCGTCGTGGTCCGGCACATCAAAGATGCTGACATTGGCGTAGGCACCGGCGATGCGCCACAGATGCACCCAGGCACCGTCGCGCTGCAGCGCCTCGGCGCGGGCCTTCTCCTCGGCCTTCAGGCGATCGAACGTGCCGGGTGCGAGGTCGGATGGCGGGGTGACATCCATGCGGACGTGATAGAGCATGTGGACTCTCCTCAATGGCGCGCGAAACGGCGGAGGCGGTCGCGGTCAAGCCGCACGCCAAGGCCTGGACCGCTCGGCAGATGGATGTGGAAATCCGCAAAACGCAGAGGCTCCTCGACCAGATCCTCCACCAGGATCTGCGGGCCGAAATGCTCGCAACCCCATTCCATGCTGCGCAGCCCGGCAAAGGCGTGCAGATGCGCCGCAGCCCCCACCGAGCTTTCCAGCAGGCAGCCGCCGTAAAGCCCGATGCCGGCCGCCTCGGCGATGGCGGCCACCTTCTGCAGCCCGATCAGCCCCGCATGTTTGACCAGCTTGAGCGAGACCACATCGGCCGCGGCAAGGCTCGCCACGTGCTGCATGTCCTGCGGTGAGAACACGCATTCATCCGCCATCAGCGGCACCGGTGAGCGCGCGCGCAGCCGGGCCAGGCCCGCCACGTTCCACGCCGGCACCGGCTGTTCCACCAGCGTGACCCCGATCTCCGCCAGCTGCGGCAGGCAGTGCAGCGAGATCGTCTCGTCCCAGGCCTGGTTGGCATCCACGATCAGGCTGGCCCGGCCTTCAAGGGCTGCGGCGATCCTGGCCAGGCGCGCCATGTCCGCCCGCGGCGATTGCGCGCCGATCTTGATCTTGAAGATGTTGTGCAGCCGCGCCGCAAGCTTGCGCTCCGCCTCCTCGATCTCCTGCACCGGATCGCCGGAGGCCAGGGTCCACAACACCGGAATACGGTCACGCACCACGCCGCCCAGCAGATCGGCTGCGGGAACCCCAAGGGTCTGGCCGAGCGCGTCGAACATCGCACTCTCCAACGCCCCCTTGGCAGCGTTGTTGCGCTTGGCCGCCTCGTCCAGCCGCAGCCCCGCGGCAGCGATCCGGTCGACCGGCTGGCCGATCAGCATCGGCGCCAGATAGGTGTCGATATTGGCCTTGATCGCCTCGACACTCTCCTCACTCCAGCGCGGCCCGCCCAAGGTTGCCGCCTCGCCGATCCCGATGACGCCGTTGCCCAGGCGCAGCTCGACGATGACGTAGCTCTGCGCCGTCACAGACAGCGAGGACAGCTTGTGCCGGCGCACCGTCGGCACATCGACGATGGTGGCGGTGATCTCGGCAATGGTCACATCCCGGCGCAGATCGGCCGGCAGTGCGAGGACGGTGTCGGGCATCGAAATCTCCAAACGATAAAGGCGGCGTGCGGCTGTCCCCGCCGCCGCGACGGCAGCGCAGGAAGGGACAGCGCGCGCAGCCGGGCGATCAGCCCGCCTGGGCGTGTTCGCGGTTGACGATGGTGGAGGGCGCCGTGCCGGTCTCGGCATGCAGCACGAAATCGAAGCTGATTTCGGCATAGGGCGCATTCAGCCCCTTGGCGCGCACCAGGGCGGCATCGGAAATCCGGGTCACCGGCGGGATCAGCTCATCGCGTGTGCCGAAGGCAAAATCGTCATGCAGCCACTGATCACCCTCGATGTTGATCTGTGTGGTGAGCTTGCGATAGCCGGACGCCGAGACGAAGAAATGGATATGCGCCGGGCGGTTGCCGTGGCGGCCCAGCAGGGTCAGCAGCTCCTGCGTCACCCCATCCGGCGGGCAGGCATAGCCGGAGGGCAGGATGGAGCGAAAGTTGTAGCGGCCTTCGGCATCCGTCTCGATGCGGCGGCGCAGATTGTAGGGCTTCTGGCTCGGGTCGAAGAACGAATAGCCGCCCAGCGTGTTGGCGTGCCAGACATCGACGATGGCATGCGCCACCGGCCTGCCGTTCACGTCGCGCACCTGGCCGTGCATGAACAGCACCTCGCCCTGCTCGTCGCCGTCATCCAGCCGTGCCTCGCCCTGCGACAGCGGAGCGCCCGCGATATAGAGCGGGCCCTCGATGGTGCGCGGCGTGCCGCCCTCCAGCCCGGCGCGGCGCTCGGCCTCGTCGGCGCGCAGGTCGAGGAAGGTCTCAAGCCCCAGCCCCGGCACCAGCAGCCCGGCCTCGTTGGCCTGGCCCAGGCGGGTGATGTAGGCGACGGCCGACCAGAACTCGTCCGGCTGGATGTCGAAATCCTCGATGGTGCGGAACATGTCGCTCACCACGCGATGGATGATCGACTTCACCCGCTTGTTGCCGTTCTCCTCACCGAGATTGCTGACCTTGGCCAGCAGGGCCTCGACATCGCTGCGTTCCAGCAGGCTCTCACTCATGACGCGTTTCCTTCCCGTTTTGCTTGATGCCGGAGCCGGTCCGGCTGCCGTTGGTCAGCCGAGATCGCCGCCCGCCACCGGCAACACGACGCCGGTGATGTAGGAGGCCTCGTCGGAGGCCAGGAACAGAATGGCGGCCGCCTGCTCGGCGGTGCTGCCGTAGCGGTGCATCAGGCTTGAGGCCTTGGTCTGCGTCACCACCTCGCCCATCCAGCGCTCTTCCGCCGGCGTCTTCGGCGCCGCATTGCGCGGGATCATCCGCGGCGGCGCGTCGGTGCCGCCCGGGGCCGTGGCGCAGACGCGGATGTTGTGCTCGGCGTATTCGAAGGCGAGGCAGGCGGTGATGGCGTTCACGCCGCCCTTGGCCGCCGCATAGGGCACCCGGTTGATGCCGCGCGTGGCAACCGAGGAAACATTGACGATCACCCCACCTTGCCGCGCCAGCATCGCCGGCAGCACGGCGCGGCAGCACCACAGCGTGGGGAACAGCGAACGGCGGATCTCCGCCTCGATCTGATCAGGCGCATATTCGCCGTAGGGCTTTGCCCAGATCGTGCCCCCCACATTGTTGACCAGCACGTCAATGCCGCCGAACGCCGCACTGGCACGTTCCACCGCCAGGGACGCGCCCTCGAAGCCTTCCAGATCGGCCTCGATGGCAATCGCAACCGCCCCGATCTCGGCCGCCACCTCCGCCACCAGCTTGGAGCGGTCCACCAGGGCGACGCGCGCGCCTTCGGCGGCCATCCGCAAGGCCACCTCCCGCCCGATGCCCTGGGCGGCGCCGGTGACGATAGCGGTCTTGCCGGCAAAGCGGTTGGGATGAATGAAACCGCTCATCTCACGCCGCCTGTTTCACGGCAGGGCCGGAGGCTGCGAATTTTTCCGTATGAAAGCTGGCAGGCGTGATTCCCTGGCCCTGCAGCCACGAGCGCACGGCATCAACCATCGGCGGCGGGCCGCAGAGATAGATGTCGATATCGCCGGCGTTGAGCTGCTCGGCCGCCAGATGGTTCGTCACATAGCCAAGCCGCGGATGCGTGCTGGTCTCGCTGGAAACACAGGTGGTGAAGCTGAAGAACGGCATTCGGGCCGCAGCCGCCTCAAGCGCCTCGATCTCCACCAGATCGGCATCATTGGTCACGCCATGCACCAGATGCACCGGATGATCCGAAAGATTGGCCGAAAGCCGGCCCAGCATCGACAGGAAGGGGGCAAGGCCGGTGCCGCCGGAGAGGAACAGCACGGGGCGACTGACATCGCGCAGATAGAAACTGCCGGACGGGCCGGTGAAGCGCACCGCATCACCCGGCTGCGCCACGTCGCGCAGCCAGCCACTCATCTGCCCGCCTGGAATGTCGCGCACCAGAAATTCCAGCGTTGCCGCGTCGGGGGCGGAGCTGAACGAGTAGGAGCGCTGCGCGTCACTGCCCGGCACCTGGATGTTGACATACTGGCCCGGCAGAAACGCCAGCCCTTCCGGCCGCTCCAGCGAGAAGCCGATCGTGGTCGCCGACAGGCGGCGCACCGATACAAGCCTGGTGTCGAAGCTTTGCGGGCGGGTCTTGCATTGGGCGGCGGTGGCGGCGATCGCCACCACCACATCGCTGCCCGGCCGCATCTGGCAGGCCAGGGCGAAGCCTTGCGCGGCCTCATCCTCGCTCAGCGCATCCTCGATATACGAGCCGCCATCATAGCGCCCCGCCTCGACCTTGCATTTGCATGTGCCGCACGCGCCGTCGCGGCAGTCGAGCGGGATGTTGATACCCAGCCGGTATGCCGCATCGGCCACCGTCTCGCCGTCCCGCGCTGCGATGATGCGGGTGGCGCCGTCTTCGAAATTGAGCGCGATCTGATGCGCCATGACACGCCTCCCGCTCAAAGGTGATAGATATCAACCACGTGGTGGATGTAGTCGTTCTTGAGGACGATCTTCTTGCGGGTGATCAGCGGCTGCGCGCCGCGCACATCCAGCGTGCAGAAGCTGGTGCCGAAATAGGTATCGACCGTCTTGTAGCGGAAGCTGAACGTCACCCAGTTGTAGCGCAGCGTCACCTCGCCGCCGGTCTGCGACAGCAGCTCGACATTGCTGATATTGTGCGAGGTGCGCGGCTCCGGCAGCGATGTGGCCGACGATCGCTCGGTGCGGATGCGAAACACCCGATCCTCAAGCCCGCCGCGATCGCCATAATAGATCAGCGAGATCTCGCTTTGCGGGTCCTCGGTCAGCCGGTCGTCGTCGTCCCAGGACGGCATCCAGTATTCGGCATCCGGGCTGTAATGCGCGAGCCAGCCATCCCAATCCTTGTCATCCAGGCATGCGGCTTCGCGATACAGAAAGGCTTCGGCATCTTCGCGCGTGAAGGCCACGCGCTGGGCACGTTCGATCGTCTCGGACATTGTTGCTCTCCTCAGCCCTGCGCGTTGCGCTGCGCGGCCAGTGCCTGGCTCATGGTCTGCTGCCAGTGTTTGTGCTGCACGACGAACAGACCCTCATCCTCGGTGCGCACGCCGCTCATCACCGGGTTCAGCCCGATCGCCTGGGCGGCCTCATCGGGCCCGTCGATCCAGTGCTCCGACCCGCGGCACATGTCGTTCCAGCGCGCGGCCCGGCCGCCCATCGCCATCTGGCAGGCACGGAACTCCTCCAGATCATCCGGTGTCGCCATGCCGGAGGCGTTGAAGAAATCCTCGTATTGCCGGATGCGGCGGGCCCGGGCGTCCGGCGCCTCGCCCTTGGGGGCGATGCAGTAGATCGTCACCTCCGTCTTATCGACCGAGATCGGCCGATAGGTGCGGATCTGCGAGCTGAACTGATCCATCAGATAGACGTTGGGATAGAGGCAGAGATTGCGGCTGCGCTCTACCATCCACTCCGCACGGGCCGGGCCGAACTGGGCGGCCAGCTCGTCGCGCCGTGCCCAGTTGGGGCGGTCTTCCGGGTTGGCCCAGTTGGACCAGAGCAGCAGATGGCCGTTCTCGAAGGAGTAGAACCCGCCGCCCTGCTTGCCCCAGCCGCCGGCGGACATGGCGTGCACCTTGTCCTCGCGCGCGGCCTCCTTGCGGCGGCTGGTGGTGGCGGCGTAGTTCCAGTGCACGGCGGAGACGTGATAGCCATCCGCCCCGTTCTCGGTCTGCAGCTTCCAATTGCCGTCATAGACATAGGTGGACGCACCGCGCAGCACCTCCATCCCCTCCGGCGCCTGATCGACGATCATGTCGATGATCTTCGCAGCCTCCCCCAGATGCTCGGCCAGCGGCTTCACATCCGGGTTGAGGCTGCCGAACAGAAAGCCGCGGTAATTCTCGAACCGCGCCACGCGGGTCAGGTCGTGGGAGCCATCCTTGTTGAAACTCTCGGGATAGCCCGCCTGATCGGGGTCCTTCACCTTGAGCAGCTTGCCGGAATTGTTGAACGTCCAGCCGTGGAACGGGCAGGTATAGGTGCTCTTGTTGGCCCGCTTGTGCCGGCACAGCATGGCGCCGCGATGCGAGCAGGCATTGATGAAGGCACCAAGCTCCCCCGCGCGGTTGCGCGCGATGAAGATCGGCTGGCGCCCCATCGTGGTGGTGAAATAGTCGTTGACGTTGGGGATCTGGCTTTCATGCGCCAGATAGATCCAATTGCCTTCGAAGATGTGCTGCATCTCCAGGTCAAACAGCGCCGGATCGGTGAAGATATCGCGTGACACGCGGAATTCGCCCGCAGCAGGATTGTCCTGCAAAGCGGTGTCGATGGTATTTTTCATAGCGTCGAGCATTGTCTGCTTCCTTGCCTGGCGGCATGATTGGCCGTCATTTCCTCCGATGCCAGCAGATCACATGGGATGTGGTTGCAAATCCAAGACCGATTTGGTCTACTCGATACCTGGAGGGTATCGATGGAAAGCCGCCAGCTGCGCTATTTCGTAACCGTCGCGCGTGAGCGGAACTTCACCCGGGCGGCGGAGAAGCTGCACATCGCGCAGCCCCCGCTCAGCCGGCAGATCCAGGCGCTGGAGGAGGAATTCGGCGTCTCGCTGTTCGACCGCTCCAAGCGTCCCCTGGCGCTGACCGATGCTGGGCGGCTGCTGTTCGAGCAATCCGTGCATGTGCTCGATCGGATGGACGAGATGAAATCCATGCTGCGCCGCCTGGTGGAGGCGCAGCGCCAGCATTTCGCCATCGGCTTCGTCGCCTCCACACTCTACGGCTACCTGCCGGAGGTGATCCGCCGCTACCGCGCGGTCAGCCCCGATGTGGAGCTGACGCTGCATGAACTGACCACCATGGAGCAGCTCGCCGCCCTGAAGGAGGGGCGGATCGATGTCGGCTTCGGCCGGATCAAGCTTGATGATTCGGGGATCGAGCGCGTGCTGCTGCGCAACGAGAAACTCTGCGTGGCGCTGCCGCAATCCCATCCCCTGGCCCAGCGATCCACCCCGGTGGTGCTGGCCGAACTCGCCGATGACAGCCTGGTGGTCTACCCGAAATCCCCGCGGCCAAGCTTCGCCGATCAGGTGCTGGCGTTGTATCGCGAACGCAATCTGCGCGCGCCCGTCGTCCATGAGGTGCGGGAGTTGCAGACAGCCCTTGGGCTGGTGGCCGCCGAAAGCGGCGTATGCCTGGTGCCCGCCTCCGTCGAGCGGTTGCGCCGCGACAATGTCGTCTACCGTCCGCTGGATGAAACGGGTGCCGTGTCTCCAATCATCATGAGCTTTCGCAAAGGCGAGAAATCGCCGGACATCGCGCTGCTGATGCGCCTGGTGAAGGACATGTATCGCAAGGTTGGCCTGCAATTCGGCCAATAGGCCCCGAGGTGGCGGCGGTTGACCACGGCCGCTCTGGTCAACGGCGGGCGTGCTGGCTACCTTCCAGCGCAAGCGGGCACTGGGCGCGCAATTCAGGCAGGGCCTGCCAATCCGACCAGGACGCGCGGTGTCGAACACCCTGGTTTTCTGCGCGGGCGGAGAACCAATGGCCATTTCAGCAGCAACGGGGATTTGCGATGCAGACCATTCTGGCCGTGTTCCGTCCACGCAAGCGGCTGTTTGCCGCAGCGCTGATCGGCGTTCTGGTGGGCGCGCTGCTGCCGGCGACCCTGGCGCCGCAGACCCGCGCGGTGATCGCGTGGGACGTGCTGGTCTCGGTGTTCCTGGCAAGCGTGGCGCATCTGTTCAGCGTGCAACGGCCCGAGCACATGCAGCACGACGCCGCGGCCCAGCAGGAAGGCGAATGGACGATCTTCTGGATCACCGTGGGCGCGGTTGCCGCAAGCTTTGCCGTGATCGTCTTCGAATTCTCCGCCAGCAAGGATGCCCCTGCCGGCGCACGCAGCCTTCACGTGGCGCTGGTGGCCTTCACCCTGTTCGCCTCCTGGCTGATGACGCATGTGGTCTTCGCGCTGCGCTACGCGCATGAATATTACGAGATCGCCCCAGGCCGCACCGAGATCGATCGCGGGCTGGAGTTCCCGGGCTGCGAAGACCCGGATTACTGGGACTTCGTGTATTTCTCGATCATCCTCGGCATGACTTTCCAGGTGTCGGACGTGCAGATCACCTCCCGCACCCTGCGCAGGCTCGCCACCGCGCACGGGCTGTTGGGCTTCCTGTTCAACACGGTGATCATCGCACTCACGGTCAACATCGCGGCGGGGCTGTTGTAGTCACCCCCGCCTGATGTTCCAGAACAGCGGCAGCCCATCCAGCATCCCCGTCAGATCGCCCCGATACGCCGTGGTGGTGATGGTCTGGCCGAGCGGGATATACGGCACGTCCTCGAAGGCCTGCAGCTGGATCTCGCGCGCCAGGCGCTGCTGGTCCGCCAGACCCTCGGTGCGCAGCCATTCATTGCGCAGCGCCTCGATGCGCGGGCTGTTGGGCCAACCCGGGGCGGCCTGCTCGCCATTGCCGCGCAGAAACACATGGCCTGACGGGTTGATGTGGTCGGAGCCGGCCCAGCTGGTCTGAAAGATGCTCCAACCACCCTCCGACGGCGGCCCCTTCTTCTGCCGGCGTTGCAGCGAACTGGCCCAGTCCATCGCCGCCACCTCCAGATTGAGGCCAAGCCGGCCCAGCACATCCGCCGTCACATCCGCCAGGGTCTTCACGCTGGCAATGTCCTGTGGCGCCATCAACAGCACTTTCTCGCCGGCATAGCCGGAGGCGGCGATGGCACGCTTCACGGCAGTCAGGTCGCGCGGGCCGGTCAGCGCCTGCATGCCGGCATCATTGGCCAGCGGGGTGTTGGGGCAGAAATAGCCGACATTGTCATTCCACCGGCTGCGGTCCTCGCCGTTCACCGCGATCATGTAATCGCTCTGCGTGATGGCGCCGAACAGGGCGCGGCGCAGGGCCGGATTGTTGAACGGCGGCTGCAGATGGTTGAAGCGCATGGTGGCGATGGTGCCGGTCGGCACCACGACGCGGGTGGCGATGCCCAGGGAGCGTTTCAGCAACGGCAGCAGATCGGATTGCGGGGTGTAAAGCCAATCCACCTCGCCCTTCTGCAGGGCGGCGGCCGAGGTCGCGGGGTCCTGCAGGATGGTCCATTCGATGCGCTCGAAATGCGCCACCTTGCCGCCCGCGGTGCGAAAGGCGGGCTCGTTGCGCGGCACGTAGCCGTCGAATTGGCGATAGACCACGCGGCTGCCGGCCACGCGTTCCTCCGGCACGTAGATATAGGGGCCGCTGCCAGTGGGGTCGGTGATCGGCTTGGCCGGATCACCGTCTGCGATGCGGGCCGGCATGATGGCGCACATCATCGGGGCCGTCTTTGCCAGCGCGTCCGGCAGGCGCGGGAACGGGGTGTTGAGGCGGATCAGGATGGTGCGGTCGTCCGGTGCCGCGATGTCATCGAGGGCTGCAGCCAGGGTCTGGCCGAACGCGTCCCGCTTCATCCAGCGCTTGATCGAGGCCACCGCGTCACGCGCCAGCACGGCCTCGCCGTCATGAAAGCGCAGGCCGGGCCGCAGCGTGAGCCGCCAGGCCAGACCATCGGGCGCGGTGGTGAAGCCCTCCAGCATCTGCGGGCGGGGGATGTAATCCTGGTCGAGGCCGAACAACGTGTCATAGACCAGAAAGCCATGATCGCGGGTCTGATAGACGGTGACCCAGCTGGGATCGAGCACCGTCAGATCGGCATCCGGCACGAAGCGCAGCACCCTGGCCGAGTCCGAAGCCGCCAACGCGGGTGTTGCCAGAACGGGTGCCGCAAGAGCTGCCTGGAGAAACCTGCGTCGCTGCATCATGGGCTGTCCTTCCGCGTCTGGCAGTGAAAGACTACGAGGCATTGCGGGGGAGATGCCAGGAAATGGAGCAGGTGGATGTCGTGGTGGTCGGCGCCGGCGTGGTGGGCATCTCCACCGCCCGCGCCCTGGCGATGGCCGGGCGCGAGGTGCTGGTGCTGGACGCGGCGGAGGGCATCGGCACCGAGATCTCCTCGCGCAACAGCGAGGTGATCCATGCCGGCATCTACTACCCGCGCGATTCCCTGATGGCGCTGCTGTGCGTGGCGGGACGGCGCAAGCTTTACGCCTTCTGCGACGAACACGGCGTTGCCTATCGCCGCTGCGGCAAGCTGATCGTTGCCACCTCGGAGGAGGAGAATGACAGGCTGGACGGCATCAAGGCCCGGGCCGAGGCCAACGGGGTGGAGGGCATGCGGCATCTGAGCGCTGCCGAGGCGCGCGCGCTGGAGCCAAACCTGTCCTGCACCGCGGCACTGCTCTCGCCCGAGACCGGCATTCTGGACAGCCATGGCTATATGCTGGCGCTGCAAGGCGAGGCGGAGGCGCATGGTGCGATGTTCGTCTTCCACAGCCCGGTCGAAGGCGGGCGGGCGACCAGCCAAGGGCTGGAGATTGTGGTGGGTGGGGCCGATCCGATGACGCTGCGCTGCCGCATGCTGGTCAATGCGGCCGGATTGCAGGCGACCAGCCTTGCCAGCCGGATCATCGGCATGCCCAGCCAATTGGTGCCGCAGACCTATTACGCCAAGGGCAATTACTTCACCCTGGCCGGCCGCGCCCCGTTCAGCCGGCTGATCTACCCGGTGCCGGTGCAGGGCGGGCTCGGCGTGCATCTGACGCTCGATCTGGGCGACCAGGCGCGGTTCGGCCCCGATGTGGAATGGATCGATGAGCTGGATTACACTGTCGATCCCAGGCGATCCGACAGTTTCTACGAGGCGATCCGGCGCTATTGGCCGGCCTTGCCGGATGGCGCGCTCTCGCCGGGCTATGCCGGCATTCGGCCCAAGATCACGCCGAAGGGCGCTCCGGCCGCGGATTTCGTGATCCAGCCGGAATCGGCGCATGGCGTGACGGGGCTGGTCAATCTGTTCGGCATCGAGAGTCCGGGCCTGACCTCGGCGATCGCCTTGGCCGATCTGGTGGCGGAGCTGGCGTGATCGCCCAGCCTGTCAGCCCTGCACATCCGGCGACAGCACGATGCAGTTGCTGCCGGATTTGCCGAGTTTCTGGCAGGCCTGGATCGCCGCCTCATGCGACAAGCCGGTGAGCCGGGCACGATAGAGCGTGGTTGAGGCCTGTTTGGTCTGGCCCACCATCGGGCGTGCCCCCAGGATCTGAACCTTGTTGCGCGCCGTCTCGGCGGCGGCGCGGGCCAGCGCCTCGTTGCCGAACGCGCCCACCTGGATCGCCCAGGATGATCCCGCAACGCTCTGCCGTGGCAGCGTGTCCGCCATGGCCTGCGGGATCAGATGAAACCCGCCGGAGGGTGCCGGTGCGGCCTGCGCCACCACGCTGGGCGGGCGAGGCGGCACGGGCGGCGGGGCCAGGGTTGCCACCTCCACCGAACCGCGCCCGAGACCGCTGCGCCGCGTCTCCGCCAGGGCCATCGGCGCCGGGGACGGCGTGCGGCCCGGATTGCGCGGGCCAGGCGGGATGTTCACGGGAATCTGGTTCATCGCATACTGGCCGGCCTGCGACGGGCGCTGCGGCTGCACGCCCGCGATTCGCGGCCCGATTCGGGCGACGTAGTTGCGAGTCTCGTCCGGCAGGCCCTTGTGGCGGCTCAGATAGTCATCCATCCGGCCGGGGCCGGCATTGTAGGCGGCCAGAAACCCGGGCGCGCCATACAGATCATACAGCTCCCGCATATAGGCGGTGCCGGCCATGATGTTGTCGTGCGGGAAATACGGATCATCGCCCAGCGAATAGCGCGCGCGCAGCTCGTCATAGGTGGAGGGCATGATCTGCATCAGCCCCATTGCACCGGGGCTGGACGTGGCCATCACCTGGCCGCTTGATTCCTGGCGCATCACCTCGCGGATCCAACGTTCCGGCACGTCATAGGTGGCGGCGGCCTCGGTGATATAGGGACCCCAAGGGTCGGAGGGCGGGCCGGGCGGCGCATAGTTGCGCGCGGCCTTCGCCTCATAGCGTGCAGCCTCCTGGGTGGCGCTCATCCGCGGTCCGCTGGAGCAGGCGGCAAGCGCCGCCACCGCCGACAGGCAGGCCGCCGCACGCAGCCACACACGCAGGCCTTGCGTGGCAGACCGGATCGCAGGGTCACGGACAGGGCGGATTTGCAACGGAGTTCCTTTGGCTGCGACGGAACAGGCATAAAAGAATCGCGAACGGCCAGGCTGAAAGATCCGATCAACCGGTGCACTCTTGAGGGCGCACATCAGGAACAGCCTATAAGCTGCTTATACCAATGTTTTGTTTAAAACAAGGCGAACGCGCATTTTGTATGACTTCAGGAAACATCCTTATCCCCACACCATGCGAAACCGCTCCATCCAACCACAACAATTGGTGTAGTGAGCGGGGAGCACCCCAACCAGACGGTCTGGAGACCCATATGCGCGCTGCCGTTTATCATCGATCGCTGTTGCTTCTGGCGCTGTTCGCGTGCCTCGGCTTTGCCGCCTGCGCGCCGCAGAACACCAACACCACCTACAGTGCCGCCGATATCGGCCGCACCGCGCAGATCTCGTACGGCACCATCGTCTCGATGCGCCCGGTGGTGGTGCAGGGCCAGCAGACCGGCGTGGGCACGCTGGGCGGGGCGGCCGTGGGCGGTGTCGCCGGCTCCTATATCGGCGGGCGTGACCCGCGCGCCAATATCCTGGGCGCGATCGGCGGCGCCATCATCGGCGGCATCGCCGGCACCGCGGCCGAAGGCGCGGTCAACAAGGGTGAAGCGGTGGAGTTCATCATCCAGGAGGACAACGCGCCCAACCCGATTTCGGTGGTGCAGACCAACGAGGATGGCTTCCGCCCCGGCGAACGCGTGGCACTCACGCGCGGTGCGCGCACGCGGATCGCCCGGGTGGCACGCTGATCGACTCTCACCATCAGCGTCGCGGACCGGAGCCCGCACGGCAGGCCTGCTGCGCTGCGGGTGCGGGCGGGTTGCGGGCAGGCAGGCGATGGGCTATCGGCCCCGCATGTCCATGACCCTTCATGCCCCCGCACGCGAACCCGTGCTCGAGCTGTCCGCCTCGCAGAGCAATCTGAGCCAGGCGCGGCTGGCGCTGGGCGATCTCGGCCGGCTGTTCCAGATGTGGCGGCTGTGCTGGTCCCTGGCGTTTCTGGACATCACGCTGCGCTATCGTGGGTCGATGCTGGGCCCGTTCTGGCTGACCCTGTCCACCGCCATCATGGTGGGCTCGATGGGCTTCCTGTATTCCGCCCTGTTCCACATGGACATGCACAGCTATTTCCCGTTCATCGCGCTGTCCATCGTGCTGTGGAACTTCATCAACACGCTGGTGAACGACAGCTGCACCTGCTTCACTGCGGCGGAATCCCTCATCCGCTCGGTGCGCATCCCGATCTCGCTGTATGCGGTGCGCGTTGTGCTGCGCAATCTGATGGTGCTGGCGCACAACGTGGTGGTGATCGTCGTCGTCGATGTCAGCCTCAGTGCCGAGCCGGGCTGGACCGGGCTGCTCGCGATCCCTGCGTTTCTGATGTGGATCGTGGTGGGTGTGGCGCTCGTCCTGTTGCTCGGCACCCTCTCCGCCCGGTTCCGGGACATTCCGCCGATCATCGCCAGCGTGATGCAGATGGCGTTCTTCGTCTCAGGTGTGATCTGGCAGCCCTCGCAGCTGAAGCAGTATGAATATCTGCTGGCGCTCAACCCGTTCTTCAGCCTGCTGGAAGTGGTGCGTGCGCCGTTGCTGGGTCAGGTGCCTTCGCTGCCGATCTACGCCTCGGCCATCGGCTATTCGGCGTTTCTGCTGGTGACGGCCAGCCTGTTGTTCGTGCGCACGCGCGGACGCATCGCGTTCTGGGTGTAGCGCCATGGCCGCTGAAATACTGGCGCGTGATGTGGGGCTTGATTTCCCGCTCTATCACGGCAACGCCCGCAGCCTGAAGAAGACGGTGATCCGCAATGTCACCGGCCGCATGGGGGCGGACAGCCGCGACCGCATCGTGGTGCAGGCCTTGCGCGACGTGAATTTCCATCTGAAATCCGGCGACCGGCTGGGCCTTGTCGGCCGCAACGGGGCTGGCAAGACCACGCTGCTGCGCACCCTGGCTGGCATCTACGAGCCGCAGCACGGTGTGGTGCGGGTGACGGGCACGCTGAACGCGTTGCTTGATCCCAATCTGGGAATGAACTCCGAGCTGACCGGGCGGGAGAACATCTCGCTGCGCGGCCAGTATCACGGCCTCAGCCGGCCCCAGATCGAGCAACTGGCCGAGGATGTGGCAAGCTTTGCCAATCTGGGGGAGTTTCTGGACCTGCCGGTGCGCATCTACAGCTCCGGCATGGTGGTGCGGTTGGGCTTCGCGCTCGCCACCGCCATCAGGCCGCAGGTGCTGCTGATGGATGAATGGTTCCTGGCCGGTGACGCCAACTTCCTGGAGAAGGCGCGCGACCGGTTGGAGGACATGGTGCGGGGGGCTGAGATCCTGGTGCTGTCCTCCCATATCCCGCAGGTGATGCTGGATTGGTGCACCCGCGTGATCTGGATGGATGACGGCCGCATCCGTGCCGATGGCGATCCCGGCGAAGTGCTGCACCAATATCTGGACGCGGCCTGATCCCGTTCAGCCACGGCGCAATGTCGTGCCGCGCTGGATCGCAACCGACATCGCCGCAAGCCAAAAGGTAAAAGTTTTTTGCTTCTTTTTGTTCACAAAAAGAAGAAATCCTCCTTAAGCCGCAGGCCCTGCCTCGCCGAACACGCGGGTGAACACCGAATCGATCTGGCGCAGATGCAGCCGCGCATCCATCGCCGCATCCAGCATCTCCGGCGGCACGCGTCCCGCCACTTCCGGATCGGCGTCGAGGTTCTGGCGGAAGCTCTTGTGCCCTGGCTTGCCCAGCGTGGACCAGGTGGCCATCGCGTTGCGCTGCACGATGCGATAGGCGTCCTCGCGCAGAATGCCGGCGCGGGCGAGTGCCAGCAGAATCTCGCCTGAATGCACCACGCCGCCGAGGCTTTCCAGATTGGCGGCCATCTGCTCCGGGTAGACAGTGAGTTTTTCCATCATCGACGCCAGTCGCATCAGCGCGAAATCCAGAGTGATGGTGGCATCCGGTGCTATGGCACGCTCCACCGAGGAATGGCTGATGTCGCGTTCGTGCCACAGCGTGACGTTCTCCAGCGCCGGCGTCACGGCGCTGCGCACGATGCGGGCAAGGCCGGTGAGGTTCTCGGAGAGCACCGGGTTGCGCTTGTGCGGCATCGCCGAGCTGCCTTTCTGGCCGGCGTGGAAGAACTCCTCCGCCTCGCGCACCTCGGAGCGTTGCAGGTGGCGCACCTCGGTGGCCAGCCGCTCGATGCCGGAGGCCACCACGCCCAGCGCGCAGAAGAAGGCAGCGTGGCGGTCGCGCGGGATCACCTGGGTGGAAACCGGTTCGACGGACAGGCCGAGCCTTTTGGCCACGAACGCCTCAATGCGCGGATCGAGATGGGCAAAGGTGCCGACCGCGCCGGAGATCGCGCAGACCGCGATCTCGGCGCGCGCCGCCAGCAGGCGCTGGCGGTTGCGGGCAAACTCGGCGTAGTGGCCGGCAAGCTTGAGGCCGAAACTGGTGGGTTCGGCGTGAATGCCATGGCTGCGCCCGATGGTCAGCGTGTGCTTGAACTCGAAGGCCCGGGTTTTCAACGCGGCCAGCACGGCGTCCACATCGGCCAGCAGGATATCGGCGGCCTGCATCATCTGCACCGACAGGCAGGTGTCCAGCACGTCCGAGCTGGTCATGCCCAGATGCACGAAGCGGCTGTCCTCGCCGATGCCCTCGGCAAGCCAGGTCAGGAAGGCGATCACGTCATGGCGGGTGACGGCCTCGATCGCGTCGATGCGGGCGATCTCCTCCGCGTTGATGGTGGCGATCTTGGCATCGCCCCGCTCGCGGATGTTGCGTGCCGCCTCGGCCGGGATTTCGCCAAGCTGGCCCATCGCCTCGGCGGCCAGCGCCTCGATCTCGAACCAGATGCGGTAACGGTTCTCGGGTGCCCAGATCGCGGTCATCTGCGGGCGGCTGTAGCGGGGCACCATGGTCGTGTTCCGTCTGCTCTTGCGGGAGACTTCATCTAGGCCGAGATGAAAGCCGTCACAACGCGAAAGCCAGCATGTTCGACCCAGGTTTTGTGCAGGCATTGCTGGCGCTCGGCCAGGTGCTGCTGATCGATATCTCACTCGCCGGCGACAATGCGGTGGTGGTGGGCATGGCGGTGGCAGGCCTGCCGGCGCGGCAGCGGCGGCTGGCGATCATGGCCGGCATCGGCGGGGCCACGGTTCTGCGCGTGGCGCTGGGGGCGGTGGCGCTGCAATTGCTGGCTATCATCGGCCTGCTGCTGGCAGGCGGCCTGTTGCTGCTGTGGGTGGCCTGGAAGATGTATGGCGAGCTGCGCCGCAGCCATGGCCCACAGGCCAAGCCGGCGCCCAAGACGCTGCGCCAGGCGATGCTGCAGATCATCCTGGCCGATCTTTCGATGAGTCTGGACAATGTGCTGGCGGTGGCGGGCGCTGCGGATGGACATTTCTGGGTGCTGGCCGCGGGGCTCGTCCTCTCGGTGGCGCTGATGGGCCTGGCCGCCAACGCCATGGCCACCTTGCTGGAACGCCAGCGCTGGATCGCCTGGGTCGGGCTTGCGATCGTCACCTTCGTGGCGGGCAAGATGATCCGTGACGGCGGGTTGGAGGTGCTACAGCATGCCGGTCGGCTGTGATGGGCGCGCAGCTGGTCAGCCCTTCGACAGCATCCCCTCCCGCGCGAAGCTGAACCAGCGCCCGTTGCCGATGATCAGATGGTCGTGCAGCATCACCCCCATTGTGGCGCAGGCCTGGGCGATCTCGCGTGTCATCTCGATATCGGCGCGCGAGGGGGCCGGATCGCCGCTCGGGTGGTTGTGCACCAGGATCAGCGCGGTCGCGTGCAGCTCCAGCGCGCGGCGGACGACCTCTCTGGGATAGACCGGCGTGTGATTGACGGTGCCGGCACTCTGTTGCTCATCGGCCAGCAGGCGGTTGCGCGTGTCCAGAAACAGCACGCGCAGCTGCTCCACCCGCGCCCGCGCCAACACCGCGGTGAGATAGGCCAGCAGCGCATCCCAGTTGGACAGCACCGGGCGGTTCAACACCTCGGCGCGGGAGAGCCGCAGGGCGGCGGCCTGCACCGTCTTGAGGGCGGCACCACCGGCCTCCCCCAGACCTTCCACCGCGCGCAGCTCCTGCATCGGCGCTGCGATGGCACCGGCGAAACTGCCGAATGTCGCGAGCAGGGCGCGCGCGATCGGCTTGGTGTCGCGCCGGGGCAGCGCCAGGAACAGCACCATCTCCAGCAATTCATGATCGGCCAGCGCGTCCGCCCCGGCCCCCAGCAGACGCTGGCGCAGCCGGGCGCGATGACCCTCCGCACTCAGCGGTGCCGTGATGGTATCGGTCAGCAGAGAGGTCTGTTCGGCGAGGCCTGGTTTCGCGCGCATGCCACCACCATGGCCGCCCTTGCGCAGACCGGCGGCAACCGCGCGTCAACCCGGCGTTTGCTCAGGTGAAATCCGGATCGAAATAGGCTGAAAGCTCTTCGTGCCATGCCGGTGTGATTGGCACCGCGCGCCGTGTCGTCATGTCCATCACCGCAAGGATGGCGAGCCCGCGCCCGGCCACCTCACCGTCCTGGATCAGCCGGTGGCGCAGATGGAATGATTTCCCACCGATCCGGGTGACCGCCGATTCGACGCGCACCTCGCCCGGCCAGCTCATCTCGCGAATGAAGTCGATCTCCAGGCGCACGATCACCGGCGCCCGCCCGCCCTCCAGCGACAGCAGCGAGCTATGGGCGAGCATGTCCGCCCGGCCCGCCTCGATCATCACCGCGTAGACGGCGTTGTTCACATGGCCGAGCTTGTCGGTGTCGCAGAACCGCAAAGGATGGGTGGTGACGTGAAAGGCCACGCGTGTCAGGCCGGGTAATCGGGCTTGAACTGGCCGGCAGGCGAGAGCGTGAAGATCTCCACCCCGTCCTCGGTGATGCCAACCATGTGCTCGAACTGGGCGGACAGCGAGCGGTCACGGGTGACGGCGGTCCAGCCATCGTCCAGCACCTTCACCTCGGGCCGGCCGGCATTGACCATGGGTTCGATGGTAAAGAACATGCCGGGCTTGAGCACGGGGCCTTCGCCACGCCGGCCGTAATGCAGCACGTTGGGCGGCGCGTGGAAGGTCTGGCCAATGCCATGGCCACAGAAATCGCGCACCACCGAGAAACGCTGCGCCTCGACAAAGGACTGGATGGCGTGGCCGACATCGCCCAGCGTGGCGCCGGGCTTGGCCGCCGCAATGCCGCGCATCAGCGATTCATGCGTGGCATCGATCAGGTTGCGCGCCTTGGTGGAAGGCGGGCCCGCGCAGTACATCCGGCTGGAATCGCCATGCCAGCCATCGAGGATGACCGTCACATCGATGTTGAGGATGTCGCCCGCGATCAGGGCCCGATCGCCCGGGATGCCGTGGCAGACCACATGGTTGATCGAGATGCAGGTGGATTTCGGATAGCCGCGATAGTTCAGCGGTGCCGGGATGGCGCCACGGGCAATGATGAATTCGTGGCAGATCGTGTCCAACTCAAGCGTGGTGATGCCGGGGCGCACATGGGCGCCGATCATGTCCAGCGCCTCCGCGGCAAGCCGGCCGGCCGCCCGCATCGGGGCGAAATCCTCAGGTTTGTGCAGGATGATCCTGCGCTGCTCCGCCGCGCCGTCCATGAACATACTCCGCCGGCTGTGGGGCACGGCAAAAACCAACGATCAGAGCATATAGATGCGCATCCGGGTTTGCCGGCGCAAGCGCGAACTCTGCGGCACCGCCCTGTGTGTCAGGGCGCCCCCAAGACCTGAAAGCCGCGCCTGGCAAAGACGGCCCGCGCCTCGGGCCCGCGCAGAAAGGCCAGAAAGCCGCGGGCCTCAGCGGTGTCACCAGTCCTGGTCGTGGCGAAGGGATAGACGATCGGCGCATGGCTGGACTCCGGGAAAGTACCGACCACCGCCACGTTGGGGGCCACCGCCGCATCGGTGGCATAGACGATGCCCAGCGGTGCCTCGTGGCGTTCCACCAGCAGCAGGGCGGCGCGCACATTTTCGGCGGCGGCCATGCGCGGGGCGGCATAGGTCCATAGGCCAAGACGCGTCAGCGCCTCCTTGGCGTAGATGCCGGCCGGCACGTTGGACGGATCGCCGGTGGCGATGCGGCCATCGGCCCCAAGCAACGGGGCCAGATTCATGCCGCGATCGATCGTCACGTGACGTGCCGTGTCCTTAGGCATCACCAGCACCAGCGTGTTGCCCAGCAAATCGCTGCGGGTCGCCTCGGCGATCAGGTTGCGCTGAGCCGCCCAATCCATCCACTGCTCATCGGCGGAGGCGAACAGGTTGGCGGGCGATCCCTGCTCCAACTGCCGCGCCAGGGTGGAGGAGGCGGCGAAGCTGAACTTCACAACATTGCCGCTGGCCTTCTGGTAGAGCGGGGCGATGTCCTGCAGCGATTCGGTGAGCGAGGCCGCCGCCAGCATCGTCAGCTCCGCGGCACGTGCCGCCTGCGCGGAAAGCACCATGGCGGCCATGGCTGCGGCCAGCAGGGCGGACTT
The DNA here is from genome assembly GCA_903924855.1 of uncultured Rhodospirillales bacterium. GTDB lineage: Bacteria > Pseudomonadota > Alphaproteobacteria > Acetobacterales > Acetobacteraceae > CAIQQQ01. The sequence goes on from CAIYCW010000025.1 coordinate 19,687, forward strand.
CAGATGTCGCATGGGGGTGTCCTCAAGGCTTTGTTTGGGCCTGGCAGTGCTGCGCCTGCTGTGGCGTATGGGGTTGTCCCATCACGACAAGCCAACCACACCCACCTTATGCCCCGCCCTCGTTATATCCAATCGGATACAACGAAGGAAGGGTTTAGTCCGGATTATTGAGGTCTGTGATGCGGGCCGTGGCGCGCGCCGCCGCCGCCGCGCACTCCGATTGCAGCGCACGATAGGCGCCAAGCACCGCCAGCCCCGCTTGCGTCAGCTGGGCACCACCGCCGCGCGCGCCACCACTGGCGGTGGAGACGACCGGCTGGCCCAGCCCGGCGTTCAACTCCTCCACCAGTTTCCAGGCGCGGGCATAGGACATTTTCAGATGGCGGCCGGCCGCCGAGATGGAGCCAAACTGGCCGATCGCCTCCAGCAGAGCCGCCTTGCCGGGTCCGATCTTCAGGGTGGGGGAGATATCAAGTCGCAGGAACAGGCCGGGCATGCCCCAGCCTGGACGCGCCTATTGCGGCGGGTCAACCCCGTCCTTGCCCACCGTGATACGGCGCGGCGTGATGCTGCCATCGGCGGCGGTGGAGCCGGTGATGAACACCTTCGCACCGGGCTTCAGATCGGCCCGTGTCGCGGGAATGGTCTGGATGATGGGCGCATCCGGTGGCACCACCACATCGATCGGCGTGCCCTTGTAGACGAGAGACAATTTGCGCCCCGAGCTTGCCTGCAGCACCGAGGTGACGGTGGCGTTGGTCATCGTGCTGCCAGGCGCCAGATCCCACTCCGAATGCCCCTCGCCGGCGCCGCGCTGCGCTTCCGGGAAAACAGACACATAGACCGCCTGCAGCGAGCCATCCGCGGCAGGCTCCGCCACGGTCGCGATGAAGCTGTTGGGTGCGATGGTGTCGATGGTCAGCCGCTTCAGCGCGCTGGGCTGCAGATCGGCCGGTAGCGTGATGTTGACGGTTTTGCCATCGCGGCTGGCCACGCTCAGCACCGTGCCATCGAAGCTTGCGATACTGCCGCGAATGCGGGTCTGCGGCGCCTGGGCCTGTGCGGAGGTCGCCAAGCCCACAAGCAGAAGGCCAGCCATCAACCAGCGTGTCATCGGACATCCTCCCAAATCTCCCAGGGATGTGGTCCGCCTTGTGGACGTTTCCAGGGCTGGAGACCCGCGTGCGGCCATAATCGGCCGGCGCGAACGCTTCAGTGGTCGATCTAGGCCGCGCTGCGTCGCACGCTGCCGGTGATCTCCCGCCGGCAGACCACCGAGGTCACGCCCACGGTCTGGCGCAGATTGCCTTCGATCAGATGCACCATCTCCGCCGGCATCGCTGCCATCGCAATCTCCACCCGCACGCCTTGGCCGATACGGGTGCTGTCAAAGCTGTCCGGCGTCAGGTCACGCTTGGCGAAGGGCTGCAGCAGGCGGGGCAGCAGGCCCGGCTCGGCATCGGCCGTAAGGGTGAAGCGCACAGCGGCAAACTGGCCGACCAGCGTCCAGGGGGTGGGGGCAGGATGGGAGAGAGACATCGGAAAGGCTCCAAAACGCAGATCATCGAAGGGCACGACAAGACCCGGCTGCTCAGGCAACCGGGACGGTAATTCGCGCGATGATGTGCATGAAGCTCATGAACTCAGTTAAGCCTGGATGCGTGGTCACGACCATTGCACAAAGCGTGACCCACCCAGAACCATCCGCCAGCGGACGGATTGGAGTTATCCCCGGCGCAACCCTGCCAGATGCTTGTTTTTACACGACTGTCACATGTGGTTGACAGTCGTGATGACCGAAAACGGCGATGTTCCGAGATAAGCGGTTGCGAGATATCCCGAAGAGTCCCCAACTCGGAAGGTGCGGATGAAAAGCATCAACAAAACCGGGAAAACCGCGTCAAATCAGCCGGCATGAGGGAATGATTTTGAAGTCTGTCGTAACGAATGGCGCTCTCATGCACAGAGTTATCCACAAGGTCTGTGGACTTACGGATGCGCGCCACCGGGTATGCCTTGTGCCGCGGCCTTGAGAAATATGTGTTGCAGTTCACTCATCAGAACCGGGCGTGCCAGATTGGCTGCAAGGGCCGGATGGATGCGCACATGGATCGTGCCGGGCCGCTTGCCGAACGGCCCCTTGCGCCAGCACCAGCCTGAATCGGTGGTCACCGGGATCACTGGCAGACCCGAGCTTTTGGCAAGCGCCGCCACACCCGGATGCAGGCGCGCCACCTCGCCGGCCGGGGCGCGTGTGCCCTCTGGAAAGATCACCACCTGCGCCTCCTGTGCCCAGGCGGCATCGGCGTCCCGCAGCATCTTGCGCATGGCGGCCGTGCCTGCGTCGCGATCGACGCCAATCTGCCCGCCACGCCGCCCCATCCAACCGAACAACGGCAGACGCAGCAGCTCTATCTTCACCACGTAACGGCAATCCGGCAGCAAGGTGAACCAGATCAGCGTGTCGAACGCCGATTGATGCTGGGATGCGATCAGCATGCGGCCGGATGAAGGCAGGTTCTCCCGCCCCTCGATGACCAGGCGAATGCCACACAATGGCAGCCCGGCGCAGACGAGATAGGACCAGAGCTTGGCATAGGTCGTAACAAATCGCGGCGCCAGCAGACCCACCGGCAGCCCCAGCACAACCACAATTGTGGTGACGACATAGAACCACAGGCTGAAAAGCGCCGAACGCATCATGGTCATGCCGCTTGTCCCAGCAATGCGCGCGGGTGGTCCAACGACGCCGCCAGATCGGCGAGCCCGGCCCGTGCTGCGAGATATTTGGTGTACTCGCCGGCCAATAGCCTGGCCAGACCCCACCATCGTGCCCCGGACCAGGCGGCAGCCTCGGGCCGCAGCGCCGGTGGGCGCACCGGATGAGCGAGCAGCGCCACGCCGGGCAGACGGGATTGCAGCTCCACCAGGGCGCGCGGCATGTGGTAGGCGGCGGTCACCACGATCAGTGATGTCACGTGGCGTCGCTTGGCAAAGATCGCCGTCTCCAGCGCATTGCCATGGGTGCTGTCTGCCTCATGGCCCAGCGTGATGTCCTGGGCAAACCGGGTCCAGTCGCCCGGGTCGATGCCGGCCTGATCCATCAGGTCGTGCAGCCCGGCTGAGGGGCCCACGCCTGAGATCAGCAACTGCGAAGCCGCGCCCTGGCGCAGCAAGGCAATCCCCTCGGCAATGCGGTCGGCGCCACCGGTCAGCACCACAATGGCATCAGCCCGGTCTGGCGCGGCTGCGGCGGGCAAAGGCCTGGGCCAGATCATGGCAAGAAACACCGCAAACCCCGCCAGCCACAGCGTGCCCAGCACACCCAGGCCCAGCAGCGCGCGCTTCACGGCATGGTCCGCAACCAGCGCCGGACTGTGAGCAGAGCGGTGAGATGGCCGATCAGCGCCGCGATGAACGGCAATGCCGGAATGGCCAGCCAGATACTGGTGATATCCTCCAGCCGCTGCGGCAGCATGCCCATCAGGCTGGCGCCATCGGCCGCGTTGCGCCCGGCCAGGAACGGCGCCACCAGTGATGCAACGCCCAGTAGCAGCGGACAGGCCAGGGCGATCCCCAGCACCCCGCCCCCAAAGGCCAGCCGGGTGACCCGCCCGGCAAACCGGCCGGCGATATAGGCATCTGTCGCACCCAGGCCATGGACGATCTCGATCGCATCGCGCCGCGCCGCAAGCCCCGCGCGCGTGGCGAGCATCACCACGGCCACCGCCACGGCCACCACCACCAAAAGTGCCAGCCAGCCGCAATCCTCCAGGCTGACCGCAAGGGATTGCAGCCGGATGATCCAGACCTGGTGGCCCTCGGCCACGGCACCCGGTGCCACGCTGGACAGTGCCGCGTTGATCCGCGCGATGCTGACATTGGGGTCGGCCAGCCGCAACTCGATCACCGCCGGCAGCGGCAAAGCGGCAATCGGCGTGTCGCTGCCGAGCCAGGGCCGCAATGTGGCGGCCAACTCGTCGCTGCCGACAAGGCGGACATTGGCAAGCGACCGATCGGCGCGCAGCACACGCAGCACGGCGTCCAGTCGCGTCTGCTCCGGCCCGTCGGACTGGCGCGCCAGCACGGTCTCGGGTTGCGGCACCTGCACCGTGACCGCACTGGCAGCCCCCTCGCGCCAATGGGCCGCGATGGCGCTGGCCTGAAGTGCGGCTGCCAACGCCAAGGCCGCCAGAAACACCATGGCGGCCACCAGCAGCGGCAGCATCGGGTCGCCCAACGCACGGCGCAGCCCGAGTTCATCGCGGGGCTTGTTTGGCTCAACCGGGGCTTCCGGCTCGACCTCGTATTCCACGTGCAGATCCGCGTGCCGCTCCGGCTGTCTCTCCGGTCGCAGGTCAGGCGACAGCCGGTCTTCGGCTCTACTCATCAGCCACCAGCCTTCCGTCTTCCAGCCGCAATGAAGGGCCGGGATGGCGCGCCACCAGCGCGTCGTTGTGGGTGGCGACGACGACCGTCGTCCCCAGCCGGTTCAATTCGCCCAACAGGCGGATCTGACGCAAGGCCTGCATGTCGTCCAGATTGCCGGTTGGCTCGTCTGCGAGCAACAGCCGCGGCCGTCCAACCACGGCACGCGCGATGGCGACGCGCTGCTGCTCGCCGCCGGACAGCTCCACCGGGCGACGTGTCGCCTTTCGCGCAAGATCGACCCAGGCCAGCATCTCGTCCACGTTTTCGCGCAACTCGGGCTCCGGCAGGCCGGCCAGGCGCAGCGGCAGGGCGATGTTGTCGAACACGCTCAGATGCGACAGCAGGCGGAAATCCTGGAACACCATGCCGATCCGCCGGCGCAGCGGTGGAAGATCGCGCCGTTCCAGCCTGTCGATCTCCTCACCAAGCACCGTCATGCGGCCGGAGGAGGGGCGGATGGCCAGGTTCAACAGGCTCATCAGGCTGGATTTGCCGGCACCCGAGGGACCGCGCAGCCAGCGAAAGCCGCCTTGCGGGATGGTGAAGCTGATGTCGTGCAGAATGGGCGGGCCAGGACGTTTCCCGCTGCCATAATGCAGTCCAACGTGATCAAGCCTGATCATCCCGCGTCCCAACCATTCCTTCACCTTTTGCCATCACTCTGCCCCGTGCCGGAAGGTGGTGCAGGCTGGGGATGGCCGTCCAATGATCGTCGCGTGTCCGAATTGTGGGGCCGAATACCGTGTGCCGGACGACAAAATGCCGCCGGGCGGGCGGCGTCTGCGCTGTGCGGGATGTTCACAGTCCTGGCACACGGCACCACCGCAATCGGAAGGGCAGAGGGCTGACCCGCCCAGCACGCCGCAGGACGTGCCACCCCGGCCGGAGCCCGTTGCGCGCCCCAGCGCCGCGCTGTTCGCACCGCCGCCGGAGGAGGCGCTGGTCGGACCCGCCCCGCGCCAGACCGCGCCCCGCGCGCCCATGTTTCTGGGGGGATGGGTGTCCCTGCTGCTCGCATGGTCCGGCAGTCTGGGCCTGCTGTGTGGCGCCGCGGCCCTGCTTGTCGCGGAGCGTGAGGCAGCGATTGCCGCCTTGCCGCAAACCCGTATCCTCTACCGTGCCCTGGATCGGGTGTTCAGCCCCGGAACCGACGCAGCGCCAGCAGCAGCGGCGGCATCACCAGCCACGTCACCACCAGCGTCGACGCCAGGCTGAGCAGCAGAAGCACGCCCATGCTGGCGGTGCCGGGATGGGCACTCAGCGCCAGGGAGCTGAACGCGGTGGCGGTGGTGAGGGCGGAGAACAAAATGGCGCGCGCAGTGGCGCTGCCCAGAAACCTGGTCTCACCCTGGCGCCAGTTCATCACGAAATAGATGTTGAAACTGACCCCCACGCCCAGCAGCAGCGGGAGTGCGATGATGTTGGCGAAATTCAGCGAAAGCCCGGAGCTCACCGCCACCACCACCGTGAGCAGGGCGGACAGCAGCAGCGGTGCCAGCACCAGCGCTGCATCGAGAAACCGGCGCAGCACCACCAGCAGCAGAATGGCGATCGCAATCACCGCCCCCAGGGCCGCGGTGCGAAAGGCGCTGACGATGGTGCCGGCGGTCTCCACGATCTGCACGGCCGAGCCTGCGGCCGCCGGCGCCACGCCGCGCACCTGCGCCACGAAACGGTGCAGCCCGTCACTGTCACGCGCGGAGGTGCTGCTGAGCACCTGAACCCGGATCCGGCCATCGGGCAGGCGCCAGTCACGGGCGAAATCCGCCGGAATGTCGGCCACGGTCACGGTATGTGCCGCAAGGGACAGCCGCAGCCGTTGGAGCTGCAGCGGCAGGAACCGGGTGAGGGCTGAATCGACCGCGCGCAACACCTCATCCGGGGCAGCAACCAAGGCCTTCAGATCGGCGATGATCGGCTGCACCGGGGCCGCCTGCGGTCCGTTGCCGCCGCGCTGCAACTGGGCAAGGGCGGCGTTGGCGGCCGTGCGAATGGCCTCGGCGGTGACCGGCGGCTTGTCGCCATGCGGTGCCAGCGTGGGCGCCAGCACGCTTTCGGCATCGGCCAGCAGTGCGAGTTTCTCGGTCTGCCCCTCTGGCACGAAGCTGGACAGGGTGAGCACATCGGCGACCAGCGGCAGTTTGCGCAGGCGTTCGGCCAGCGTGTCCGCCTCGGCCTGGTTGGCGGTCACGATGTCGATCGAATACGGGTTGGTCAGCGGGTCGTCCATCAGGTCGGACAGCGCCTGCATCGCCTCGGTGTGCGGGTTCTTGGTGTGCAGCGGGTCGCTGTCAAAACCGAGACGCGGCAGCAGGACGAGGCCCACCAAAGCCACCAGCGCTGCGCCTGCCAGCACCACGCGGCCATGGGCGGCAAGGCGGCGTTCAAGCGAGGCGCCCCAGGCAAAGCCGATCTCGGCCTGCTCGCCGCGCGGGTGGCACAGCACCAGGGCGGCCGGCAGGAAGATCATGGTGCAGAGAAAGGCGAAGATCATGCCAAAGCCCGCAATCAGGCCCAGCTCGGCGACACCGCTGAAATCGGTGGGAACGAACGCCAGAAACCCCGCCGCGGTCGCCAGCGCCGCCACCAGCAGCTGCGGGCCCGCAACCCGCGCCGTGGCCTGCAAGGCGGTCGAGATATCCGGCGCCGTCAGCCGTGCCTCGCGAAACCGCACGCAGAACTGAATGCCGAAATCCACCGCAATGCCGACAAACAGCACCGCGAACGCCACCGACACCAGGTTCAGCTTGCCCACCGCCACCGCGGCAAAGCCGGTGGTGACCAGCAGACCCAGCACCAGCGTCGCCAGGATCGGCAGGATCAGCCGCCAGGACCGCACCGCAAGCACCAGCCACACCAGCACCAGCGCCATCGAGCCCAGCGTGCCGAGGGCAGCCCCTTGCGCAACCGTTGAGAATTCCTCATCGGCCAGCGCCACATCCCCGGTCAGCCGCACATGGGCGAGGCCGGATTTGACGAATTCCAGCTGCGCCGCCGCCGCCCGCAGCGCGTCGGACGCATCGCCGCCCGGTTCCAGCGCGTCGTAATCGAGCGTGGGATGGGCCAGCACGAAATGGAACCGCCCACCCTGTTCGGCCAGCGGCCCGGCCAGCAGCATCTCCCAGGACAGCGGCACCGGCTGGCCTTCAAGGGCTGCGGCAAAGGCCTTGTGAAAGGCGTCCAGCGCGGGGGCGAAGCCGGCCAGATCGGCCTGGCCCTTTTCCAGCCCAAGGCCGATCAGGCTGATGGCGGCGAACAGGCCACGCGCCGAAGGGTCGGCGCTGAGCTGGCCCAGAAACGGCTGGGCGTCGATCGTGGTATCGAGCAGGGCCGAGAGCGGCTTCACATCGAGGAACATCAGCCCGTTCTGCTCCAGATACGGGCTGGCATCGGGGCGTCGCGCGTCCTGGAAATGCCGGGGATCGGCAATCAGGGCCGCCTGCAGATCGGCGGCCGTCTGCTCGGCGATCTCGGGTGATGCGCCGTCCACCACCGCCACCAGCAGGTCCTTGAACTGCGGGAAATCATGGCTGAAGGCGATGTCATGCTGACGCCAGGGCAGCGAGGCGGCAAACATCTGGTCGGTGTCGGTCGTCACCCCCAGCCGGCTGTCCGCCAGCCAGATGCAGACGCAGGCCAACACCAGCCCGCCCAACACGGTGGCCAAGGCGTGGCGGCAGACGCGCCCGACAAGGGCTGCGAGCAGGCGGGAGAGAGTCATCCGATGTGCGGCATTCGTTGTTGGTGGTGGGCGGGATAGAGCGAAACACCCGCGCGGTCCACCGCGCTGCTTGTCACCTGGGTGTGGTTGCGCATATCTGGCGGGAAAATCCGGAGGAACATGCCATGTCCGCAGCCACACTGCCCGTCCGCACCCGCGCGCCGTTTCGTGCCGACCATGTGGGCTCCCTGTTGCGTCCCCTCGCACTGCGTGAAGCGCGTGCGGCGCGCGCGCTGGGTGAGATCTCGGCCGACGCCCTGCGCGCGGTGGAGGATCGCTGCATCATCGATGCGATCCGCAAACAGGAGAGCATCGGCCTGCGTGCCGCCAGCGACGGGGAGTATCGCCGGGCCTATTGGCATTACGACTTCATCTCGCGCCTGGACGGGGTGGAGCTGGTCACCCCCAAGCAGAAGGTGGAATTCAAGGGCGGCGTGATGCTGCCGCACAGCCTGGAGGTGCATGGCCGGGTCGGCTACAGCCAGCCGATCATGGTGGATGATTTCCGCTTTGTGGCGGGCCACGTGTCGACGGCGGTTGCCAAGCAGACCATCCCGTCGCCCAGCGTGCTGCATTTCCGCGGCGGACGGCAGGCGATCGACCAGGCGATCTATCCGCAGCTGGACGCGTTCTTCACCGATCTGGGCCAGGCCTATCACGGTGCGGTGCACGCCTTTGCCGAGGCCGGCTGCAAATACCTGCAGCTTGATGAGGTCAACATCGCTTATCTCTGCGATCCGGCCCAGATCGAGGGGCTGAAGGCGCGCGGCGAGCATGTGGACGGGCTGCTGCAGGAATATGGCCGGATGATCAACACCGCCATCGCCGGCCGGCCGTCGGACATGGTGATCTCGATGCATCTGTGCCGCGGCAATTTCCGCAGCACCTGGGTGGCGCAGGGCGGCTACGAGCCGGTGGCGGAGGTGCTGTTCAACGAGATCGGCGTGGACGCCTATTTCATGGAATATGACAGCGAACGCGCCGGCGGCTTCGAGCCGCTGCGCTTCGTGCCGCGCGGGCATAAGATGGTCGTGCTGGGGCTGATGACCAGCAAGACCGGGGAGCTGGAATCGGCTGATGATCTGAAGCGCAGGCTGGATCAGGCCGCGAAATATCTGCCGCTCGAACAATTGGCGCTGAGCCCGCAATGTGGCTTTGCCAGCACCGAGGAGGGCAATCTGCTCACCGAGGATCAGCAATGGCGCAAGCTGGAGCTGCTGGTGCAGGTGGCGCGCGACGTCTGGGGCAGCGTGTAGGTCGATCCAACGGGGTAGGAGACGGACAATGAGAAATCGCGTTCTGGGTGGATTGTTGGCTTTGTCTGTGGTTTTCGCGGCTCCGGCCTTCGCCGGCACGGTGCTGGAGGACTGGTCCAAGGCCGAGGCGCCCAAGGTGCCGGTTCCCAAGCCGGTGACACTTGATGCCAAAACGTCCGCCCTGCTGGTGCTGGACATGGTCCGTCAGGGCTGCAACGACCAGCGCCGCCCCCGCTGCCTGCCCACGGTGCCGGCCACTGAGAAGCTGATCGCCAAGGCGCGGGCGGCGGGTGCTCCGGTGATCTACACGCTGGTGGCTGGCAGCACCGAGGCGGATATTCTGCCGAGCCTGGCGCCGAAGCCAGGTGAGCCCAACGTGCGCGCCGGCACCGACAAATTCCTGAACACCAATCTGGACGAGTTGCTGAAGGCGCGCGGGGTGAAGACCGTGGTGCTGTTGGGCACCGCCACCCATGGCGCTGTGGAGTTCACCGCGTCCGAGGCGGCGTTGCGCGGCTATGAGGTGGTGATTGCCGCGGACGGGACCTCCGCCGACTCGATCTATATCGAGCAGGCGGCGATCTGGACACTGCTCACCGCCCCTGTCACTTCACCGCACACCACGCTGAGCCTGGGGGATCTGATCAACTTCTGAGCCGGAACGGATGGAAGTCAGATCAAAAATCGTCTCTCAATCGCAAACGGCGCTGTTCCGATTGACCGGGACAGCGCCGTTTTGGTGTCGAGGCGCGGTAAACAAAAGTTTTTGCTTCTTTTTTCAAAAAGAAGCGCTTGCCTTGCTTATTGCTGAACGGATCAGGCCGCCCGCTTGGCCTCGATCGCATCCCAGATCGCAGCCGAAAGATCGGTGCCGTCAAAGCGGGCGATCTCCTGCAGGCCGGTGGGGGAGGTGACGTTGATCTCGGTGAGATAGTCGCCGATCACGTCGATGCCGACGAAGATCAGGCCCTGCTCGCGCAGCACCGGGCCGATCTTGTCGCAGATCTCCCGGTCGCGCGGCGTGAGGTCGATCTTCTCCGGCCGTCCGCCCACATGCATGTTGCTGCGCGCCTCACCCTCGGCCGGCACGCGGTTGACGGCGCCCATCGGCACGCCATCGATCAGGATGATGCGTTTGTCGCCCTTGCGCACGGCGGGCTCGTAGCGCTGGATCATCAGCGGCTCACGGGAGCGGGCGAAATGCATCTCGAGCAGCGAGTTCAGGTTGGGGTCGTCGTGGCGGATCAGGAACACGCCAGCACCGCCATTGCCGAACAGCGGCTTGACGACGATGTCCTTGTGGGTGGCGCGAAAGCCGCGAATGGCGTCGATGTCCCAGGTCACCAAAGTGGGCGGCATCAGCTCGGGGAAATGCGTCACCAGCAGCTTTTCCGGTGCGTTGCGCACCGAGACCGGGTTGTTCACCACCAGGGTTTTCGGGTGGATGTGTTCCAGCATATGGGTGGCGGTGATGTAGGCCATGTCGAATGGCGGGTCCTGGCGCATCAGCACCACGTCCATCGTGGACAGGTCGAGCAGCTCCTCCGGGCCGAATGAGAAGTGATTGCCGCGCACACGCTGCACGGTGACGGGCCGGGCGCGGGCGATCAGGCGGGACTGGAAGGGTTGGCCGTTCTTGATCACGCCCTCGCTGAGCGAGAGGTGGCGCACCTCGTAATGCCACAGGCGATGGCCGCGGCTTTGGGCGGTGAGCATCAGCTGAAAACTGCTGTCGCCATCAATGCCGATGCTTTCCATCGGGTCCATCTGCACGGCAACGGCGAGGCTTTTGGTCATCTTCGGTCATCCCCATCGGCGTCCAATCCGGACGGATCCTGCAGGCGCTATCCCATACGGCTGCGGTGCAGGGCAAGCAGGGGATATTCGCAGAACCGCGACACCAGGCAGCCGCCCAGGATGGCGGTGAGGCCAAGCGCCGGGAAGGCCGCCAGCGGGTTCAGATCGCGGATCACCGGCAGATGCGTCCAGACCTGCCAGACGAGGCCGATGAACAGGAACTGGAACAGGTAGATGGAGTAGGAGGCAGCGCCCAGACCGGTCAACACGCGCATCAAGAAGCCGGGCCGCAGGCCTGGCCGGGATGCCGCTCCCAGGATCAGCAGGAAGCTCGGCAGCCCATAGGCCAGGCGGGCCGGATCGGCATAGCCGTTCATCATACCAGTGCCCTCCGCCACAGCCGCCGCTGTGAAGCCTGCCACCCCGGCCGCCAGCGCCCAGCGCGGCACGGTGGCGGGAGACAGCCGCAGCCACAGAGCCGCCAACAGCCCCGCCACGAATTCCAGATTGTACATGGCGGCCAGGCGCTCCGGCATGGTGGGCCAGAAGCCTGTGGTGTGGTGCAGCACAAAGGCGGCCACCCAGGCTGCGATGATCAGCACCGCAACCCTTCGGCTCGCGATGGCGGCGCCAAAGCAGAGATAGAATCCCATCTCGTGCTGCAGCGTCCAAGACCCGGTGACCACGACGGACGGCAGAACGGGCAGCAATGTGGCTGAGCTGATCAGCTCATAGGTGTTGGGCAGGCCATGACCCGCGACCAGCACCAAAGCGAGTGTTGCGGCAAACGCCACAAGATACAGCGGAAACACCCTCTGATAGCGGCGTGCCGCGTAATGCCGCAGCCGATCAGGCCGGCCAAGATCGCCCCAATGCACATGGGTGATGACAAATCCGCTGATGACGAAAAACAGATCAACCCCGGCATGACCGAACTGCAGCAGCGACATCAGATGTGGCGCATGACCGCCCACGTTGAGGTGCCGGGCGCAGTGGTAAAGTGCCACGACACACGCAGCCACGCCGCGGCCAACCTGGATCAGTTCCAATCGACCGGTGGTTTGTGGCTGTGGGGGCAGCGTGATGCCAGCCCCGGCTTGACGTTCCACCGCCTGCGTCAGGGTCTTGCTGGCAGGTTTTGTGGTGGTGGACGACACCTATGCCTCCCGGGCTTGGCGAGATACGGCAAAAGGTTGGAACCGTCACCGCAGCGCACCATGGCAAACCGGAAAGGCCTGCGCAATTGAAGCCTCAGGCTGCCAGCGCCTCCGTTGCGGCGCGCGTGCGAGCCATGCCCTGCGCCACCGTCTCCATGGCTTGAGACATTTTGGTGATAC